>NC_015559.1:3289980-3594960 GCF_000214215.1 Marinomonas posidonica IVIA-Po-181 | reverse complement strand
AATTAATAAACAACATTTAACTAAATGGATCTCAAATAAGAGTGACATTACGATTGATGAAATTGAAATAGATGGAAGCCTTCATTATTTCGGTGCTATGTGGATTCCTGCGTTGAGCCGATTTATTGTTATTGATGTACCTCGTAGTCAGATTATGGCTCCTATCTATCAGCAACTTAGAAAAGATTTCATTGCTGCTATTGTCTTTATTTTTATTACGCTTGGGGTTCTTTATTTTCTAATTGGTACATTAACCAAACCCATTATTAGAATTGCAAGTGATGTTCGAAATGTGGCTCAAAATTTGGATTTAAGCTATAAAATTATAACACCAGATCAGGCCGAAATAGGCACGTTGGCTGGCGCTATCAATCAATTAATCGCGACGTTAAAAGGATCTCTAACGACGGTCAATCAAGCTGTGTCCACAACAGATAATGCTATTGGTGGCTTAAACCAACAAGCAGACCAACTTTTTCAAGCGTCTGAAAATGAAAAAGAATCGGTTCATCGCATTTTTGTACTAACTAAAGACATTACTGAACAAAGTGCACAGGTGACGAGTTTAGCGATGCAAGCAGGTGAACTTTCTCATCAGAGTAACAGTGAACTAAAGCAAGCTAACCAAGAAGTGAAGAATAGCTTGGTATTTTTGGAAGAGCTAGAGGGCGATATGGCTCAAAGCAAATTGAGCCTGGTTGAACTCAATGACAATATTGAAAAAATCATGTCTGTGTTGGATGTGATTACGTCTATATCAGAGCAAACCAATTTATTGGCGCTTAATGCTGCAATTGAAGCGGCACGAGCAGGTGAGCATGGACGAGGTTTTGCAGTCGTTTCTGATGAAGTTCGTATGTTGTCTCAGAGAACGAGCCAGTCTACTTCTGAAATCCAAGAGATTATTACTCAATTGAGAAATGCATCCTCTCAAATGACGAACCAAGTCGATATGGCTTGTGATAAAAGTGCGGATACTCTAGGCAGTCAAAAATCGGTTGCTGAAAAAGTGGCGGCGTTAGATGCTTTTTTACAACAGTTGTTTGATATGAATGAACAAGTTGCCGAACGAGCGGGAATTCAAGATACCGCGGTTACAGAAATCAATACTCAGCTAGAAATGTTGGCAGACCAAAGTGAGCATACCGGTGGACTATTTGATCAAAGTCGCACGGCAACAGAGTCGATTGGTAATGAAATGGCGCATCTCAAAGAAAAAATAAGTACATTTCAAGGGATTTAAGAGGTCGCAAAGTAAATACCTAAGCCTAGCTGTACTTTAAGCTAGGTAAGAATAAGTCTTTTGATTTTAGTGCGTTCTTTAGGCCGTTTCTGAGAAACGGCCTCTTTTTGTTAAGACGTGATTGAAGGGCATGAACAATACTGCTCACTCTTGTCTTGATGGCCTGTTTTTCTGGCAAGATTGAAGCTCAGGGGGGGCGTATTTACACCTTACTAACCATTGGGTTTATCACGACAAGGCTTGATTAAAAAAATCGAGTGATACGAATTGTAGGTGTAGTGAAGAGTGAGCTATTTTGTCATTTCCCTATTGTTCCAAGGTGAGTATAGCGAAAGCCAGCACTGTATTTCAGGCCATAACCTAAGCTTCGGTCAAACCCTATGTGCGCTGACCAGATGAATCCGATGGCCATAAATTGGCTGTCACTTATGATCAGGCCAAGACAAAGACAGCAAGCTGGGCCAATCAATGCGTGTGTCAGATTGTATAAAATGGCGCCTGCTTTATTGCTTAATAAATAGCCGATCAAGGCAAGGTCGGGTATTAAAAAGAGTAGGGCGAACACCTTCCAACCAATACCATAGTGTGCAAAAGCCACTGTCGATAAGGTAAGAAGAGTGAGACCTTCAAGCCTTAAAAGCCAATTCAGATTTCCTGTGATGCCTTTCATTTAATGATGCCTATCGTTTTTCTGATAAAACTCGGTTTTAAAATTTCCAACCAAGATGAACGGTTGGGAATAAAGAAACAGTAGAACTTTCGAACTTTTCTCCACTCAGTACGATATCGTCATGCTCCAGATTAAAGTCAATTCCAAGCCAAGGCGTAATGGTCATGTTCTTGCTGTACATGATGCGATAACCGATTCTTGGTCCGAACGAGGTTTGAGTTCGAGTGGTGTTTTCTTTGGTGGATTTCAGGGTGTATTTGTATTCAGATGTTTGTGCTTCGATACCAACAAATAAACCTTCATAGCGCCCAAATAAGTAGTCTAGCTTGACGCCATATCCGGTGAATTCTTGTTCATAATTTTCGTTACCATGAAAAGCCTCAGGAATGTCCGCCCCGAATAGACCTATATCAAAGCGGAAATTGTTTTCACCAAAGCCGAAATGGACAGAATGTCCAGACAGTGCATAGGCAAACGGATCAACTTCAACATCGAAAGCCATTGCTTGATGGCTTAGTAACATGGAGGTGCTAAAGAACAGCATATGAATTTTCATCGTATTTGGCTCTCTTTGTCTGTGGTGAGTGAGAGCTGCAGTATGTGGATTTTATATACAAATAAAAAACAGTATATTTTTAATATTTGTTAAATTAAATTTGTGCAATCTTTAATCCATTTTTCGCTTACGACATCACTTCAGGGCCAAATCATGCGGAACTTAAATAATCTTGTGACCTTTATTCAGGTGGCTAAATATGAAAGTGTGACCAAGGCGGCCACTCGACTGCACCTAACGCAACAGGCGGTTTCTCATCAAATGAAGAAACTGGAAGAAGAGCTAGGAATTCTGTTATTTAAAAGAGCTCATCGGAAAATCTATCTCACACCAGAGGGAAGGGAGCTTTTCGTCACAGCAGGAAAGTACCTTTCAGCGCTCGAAGAAGAAATGATCAAGGTTAAGCAAGATTCAGGAAGCTTATTTGGTAGCTTGTCTATTGGCTGCACCATGGAATTGGCGACTTTAATATTGGCTCCGGTAATTGTGGCGTTTAGGCAACAGCACCCTCAAGTCAAGATTGAACTTGAGCTGCAAGATGACGCCATGACAGTGAATAACATAGTACAGGGTAAGACGGATTTGGGGATGGTGGTATTTTCCTCTGACACTCAATTATTGGACATTCAGCCATGTCGAACTGAGGCATTTGTGACGGTGGCGAATCGTGAATTTGTAGAAGCGCATGAAGAGATTACCGATTTTAAGCAGATTGTTGATCTCGATATCATAGATTATCAAATGGATTGTCCATCTATGAAAACGTGGTTAGGTAAAAACGACAAAAAATTGGTGAAGTTGTTGGAAGTGAAAACCGCTTCTATGTCTGCCAATGATGATCGACTGATAAAAGAATTTGTGATGGCGGGTCTTGGTATTGCTAATGTTCCAAGAATTTTAGTTGAAGAAGAACTGGCTAATGGAGAAGTCGTAGAAATTTTACCGAACGCCAAATCCATTTCAGCAGGAATCGATCTAGTTACCATGAAAGATCGAGTTCTGCCTGCTCACGTCGTGGCGTTTATCGAGCATTTGAAAGCATCTGTTTAGGTTTATGATTCGCGATGGGGGTTATTTGAAAATCCTAGGGTCAAACTCAAAGTCGAGTTTTACGGCGGATGCTAAAACGGCTTTCATGGCTGGGTGATTTGGGTTAACGAGATAATTGTAATCCCTAGGAGAAATAATAGAAGGCACCTGTAACGCGGCAAATTCATTGTCGGCTAACGTGAGAAAAACTCATCACCAATGACCTGTGTACTTTCAGAAAAGGGAATGGCACGCCATTGACTGGGTAAATCTTCCTTTTCTAATCGAGCGATCAAGTGATCTGGCAATTTAATACAGTATAAGTTGTATTGATTCATAATGTCGGGGTGGTGGCTGACATGAACAAAGACTTCTAATGTACTCAAGGATTCAGACTCAGCAAAATATAGAGCGTCTGTGCCTTTGCTGTTCCAGCGGCCACCAAACCGACGTGCGCCTAAAGGGTTGAAAGGATCATCTGAGGATTTCTTCTGAGTAAGTCGAAACAGCTTCATTATTAAGAAAAGACACCGTGTTCGATTCGACCAATCAGATCTTTTACTTGTTCAAATTCCACCGTCGTCGCGATCATATCTAATGGACGTTTACCGCCTAAACCATAGGTTGCTTCTTCCATCCACGCCAGCGCCGTGTCTTCATCGTCAAACATGTCTGTTGCCAATTTCATCAACAAGGCTAAGCGATACATGACATCACTTTCTTGAGTGCTGAAACGTTCCTGCTTTTCTAAACGACGCTTAATGGTACTCACGGGAATATGAGTGAACTGTTGAAACTTGGTGCGAGACAACTTAGTACGCGCAAGAATCTGATCATAAGCGTAAGTCGTAAACCCCTCGCGAACAGAGTTGCCCACCAACGCATCAGACTCAGCAATCCCCAAGCCTTCCCAAAAGCTATAGGCTTTTGACCTTTGAGGTTTAAACGCTTTCACAACAGACATAACATCACCTTGGCCCATTTGGTTTTTATAATGTAGCTCAAATGGGCTTTTTAGCAAGAGGGGGTTGTGAGAAGGCCGTATGAGACTTCTCTGCTGGGTCTTGTGCAAAAATGTTGCTTATTATTTTGTCTCTTATCGTTTCAATTGGTGATGAGCTAACTTGTCCAGAAGTGTGTTCTCATCAAATTAACCAATCGATTTTGTCGTGTCGACGGTACAGCTGACTTCCCCATCCTCAACTCGGACGTTTATCGCATCGCCTTTCTCCACGTCCTTAATGGAACGAATCACTTGCTCGTCTTTACTGGCGATGGCGTAGCCACGGGACAAGGTGTTGAGTGGGCTGACTAGATTGAGCTTGTCGACTAAGCGTGCAAAATGAGTTTGTTTACTGGTAAGGCTATTGCGTAGGGCCAGGCTTAAACGAGTATTTAAGTCGTCAATTCTGGCTTTGTGTTGAGCTAATGCTCTGTCTGGGCTTTGGTTAAGCAGTCTTTGATGAATGTTGTTAGTGAGTACTTGCTGCTGTGTTAGCGTTCTCTCCATCGCTTGCTTAAGCTGTTTTTGCAATTGTGACAGTTGGCGCTGTTGTTGCTCTATGCGTTCTTTCGGATGGCGAATACGTTTAATCAAAAAATCTAATTGCTGGTGGCTTTGTTCCAGCTTTTGCGACAAACGCGAGGTGAGTTGTTTTGTGTGTTGCTCAATTTGGCGAATTAGATGCGCTTTATCTGGACTCAGTAATTCTGCGGCCGCTGTCGGTGTGGCCGCACGAACATCGGCGACAAAATCGGCGATGGTAAAATCGGTTTCGTGACCCACGGCGGACACGATCGGTGTTTTGGCATTAAAAATGGCTCTGGCCAATGCTTCGTCGTTAAAGCTCCACAAGTCTTCCAGCGAGCCGCCGCCTCGACCTAGTATGATGGCATCAAAGTGTCCACTGGCGTCGGCCCGGTTAAGTTGTCTCAGCAGATTGGTTGCGGCGTCTTGGCCTTGTACCAACGAGGGTAAAATAGTCAGTTCGGTTAAAGGGAAGCGGCGACGGAAGGCAATGATCATGTCGCGGATGGCGGCCCCCACTGGCGAGGTGATGATGGCGACACGTTCAGGTCGGGTCGGCAAGGTTTGTTTGTGTTTGGCGTCGAACAAGCCTTCTAACTGCAGTTGCCCTTTCAGCCTTTCGAAGGCTTGTTGTAGGGCACCTTCGCCAGCCGATTCCATGCTTTCTACGCTCAGTTGGCAATCGCCTCTGGGGCCATAAAAAGCCACGCGAGCGCGTAAACGGACGAGATCACCATCTTTAGGACGGAAACGCACGGCAAGGTTCTTGCTTTTGAACATGGCGCAGCGAATCTGAGCACGATCGTCTTTTAGGGAAAAATACCAATGACCTGACCCCGGTTTCGCCAGATTGGAAATTTCGCCTTCGACTAAAATCCATGGCAAACTGGCTTCTAAAAGTTGTTGGATCTGTCGGTTCAGTTGTGAGACGGTAAAAGCGGTTTCTTGTGAATGGGTTGTTGTAAAATTTTTCATCAATCTCTCGTGGTTTTGATTTACCGACAGCAACTATTGGAGTAGAATTACTTGCCATCTTAACACCCTTGTTGGCATTGGAAACTCCCCATTATGTTACGAATCGTGCAAGAAGCTTTAACGTTTGACGACGTATTGCTTATCCCCGGCTATTCTGAAGTTCTTCCTAAGGATGTTAGCCTTAAAACGAAGATCACTAAAGACATAGAATTAAATATCCCGCTTACGTCTTCCGCAATGGATACGGTGACTGAACACCGTATGGCGATTGCTTTGGCTCAAGAAGGTGGCATTGGCATTGTGCACAAAAACTTGACCATTGAAGAGCAAGCTCGCGAAGTTCGCAAGGTGAAAAAGTTCGAGAGTGGCATTGTCCGTGATCTTGTCACTATTGAGCCTAACGCTACGGTTGACGAACTAATGGCGTTGACCTCGGCAAACAGCATTTCGAGCGTACCAGTTGTTCAAGGTTCTGACCTGGTTGGTATCGTGACGAGCCGTGATGTTCGCTTCGTTAAAGACTTCGAAAAAACTGTTGCCGATATTATGACGCCAAAAGAGCGTTTGGTAACGGCTTTAGAAGGGGCTTCTTCTGGTTCTATTCGCAAACTCCTACATGAAAATCGCATCGAGAAAGTCTTGATCGTGAATGATCAATTCGAGTTGCGTGGCATGGTGACAGTAACGGACTTCAATAAAGCGACGACTTACCCAAATGCGTGTAAAGATGAGCAAGGTCGTTTGCGTGTTGGTGCCGCTGTTGGTACGGGTGCGGACACGGCAGATCGAGTGAAAGCATTGTCTGACGCGGGTGTCGATGTGGTGGTGGTTGATACGGCGCATGGTCACTCTAAAGGTGTGATTGATCGCGTGCGTTGGGTAAAAGAAAATTTCCCACACATTCAAGTGATTGGTGGCAACATTGCCACAGCGGAAGCGGCGATTGCGCTTGCGGATGCGGGTGCTGACGGTGTGAAAGTGGGTATTGGCCCAGGTTCTATTTGTACAACACGTATCGTTGCTGGTGTTGGCGTACCACAGATCAGTGCGGTGGCTAACGTTGCAGACGCTATGAATCCTCGTGGTATTCCAGTGGTTGCTGATGGCGGTGTACGTTTTTCCGGTGACATTTCCAAAGCCATTGCGGCGGGGGCGAGTGTCATCATGGTCGGTGGTTTGTTGGCCGGTACTGATGAAGCACCAGGTGAAGTCGTACTTTTCCAAGGCCGTTCTTTTAAGGCGTATCGTGGAATGGGGTCGCTTGGCGCGATGTCTCAAGCTCAAGGTTCCAGTGATCGTTACTTCCAAGACTCTAGTAGTGTTGAGAAGTTGGTGCCGGAAGGTATTGAAGGTCGTGTGCCTTCTAAAGGACCGATGGTCGCAGTTGTTCACCAATTGATGGGCGGTGTTCGTTCTTCAATGGGCTACACTGGTTCTGCCGATATTGAGACGATGCGTACGAAAACGCAATTCTCACAAATAACAGGCGCTGGTATGCGTGAGAGTCACGTTCATGATGTGACCATTACGAAAGAAGCGCCGAATTATCACGCGAGTTAAGTCGCTGATAAGTGCTGATTAAGATGGGGCGTACAACACGCCCCATCTTTATTTATTGCTTTAATTTTTTTAATTGATGACTTCTAGATAAAAGATTGGCTCTTTTGCCTAGAGTGAGAGGAATGGCTAACAATGTCGCAAGATATCCACGCTCATAAAATTCTTATTCTTGATTTTGGTTCTCAGTATACGCAGCTGATTGCGCGTCGAGTTCGTGAGATCGGTGTTTACTGTGAAGTTCGTGCTTTTGATATGACAGATCAAGAAGTAATCGACTTTGATCCAAAGGGTGTGATCTTGGCTGGTGGCCCTGAATCTGTGCCGGAGCCTGGTTCGCCGCGTGCTCCTGAAGCCGTTTTCAATCTGGGCGTGCCGGTATTTGGTATCTGTTACGGTATGCAGACCATGGCGGAGCAATTGGGCGGTAAAGTTCAAGGTTCTGAAGTACGTGAATTTGGGTACGCACAGATTCGCAAACACGATGGCCCATCTTTGTTTGACGATATTCAAGACCATGTTGCGAACAATGGCATTGCCTTACTAGACGTGTGGATGAGTCATGGTGATAAAGTGGTTGCCATGCCAGAAGAATTCACTCTCATGGCATCGACTGATAGCTGTCCTATTGCCGCGATGGCGAACGAAACGAAGAAATTCTATGGTGTTCAGTTTCACCCAGAAGTAACGCACACGCTACAAGGTGGCCGCATTCTGTCTCGTTTTGTTGTGGATATCTGTGGCTGTGACACTTTGTGGACGCCAGCCAACATTGCTCAAGATGCGATTGAGCGTATGCAAGCACAAGTGGGTGACCGCAAAGTGCTATTGGCCTTGTCTGGTGGTGTGGATTCGTCTGTCGTCGCAGCTTTGCTTCATAAAGCCATCGGTAGCCAACTGACGTGTGTGTTCGTGGACAATGGCTTGCTTCGCTTAAATGAAGGCGATCAAGTGATGAAAATGTTCGCAGATAACATGGGTGTGAAAGTCATTCGTGTCGACGCAGAAGATTTGTTCCTTGGTAAGCTTGCTGGTGAAGCCGATCCAGAAGTTAAGCGTAAGATCATTGGTAATACTTTCATCGATATCTTTGATGACGAAGCGGGTAAATTGACCGATGTGGATTTCCTTGCGCAAGGTACGATTTACCCAGATGTGATTGAGTCTGCGGCTTCTAAAACGGGCAAAGCTCATGTCATCAAATCTCACCATAATGTAGGTGGTTTGCCAGAAGACATGCAGTTTGAATTGGTTGAACCGCTACGTGAATTGTTTAAAGACGAAGTACGTAAGTTGGGTCTGGAGTTGGGTCTACCGTATGACATGGTTTACCGTCATCCATTCCCAGGACCTGGTTTAGGTGTTCGCATCTTGGGTGAAGTTAAAAAAGACTATGCTGACATTCTTCGTCGTGCTGATGCTATCTTCATTGAAGAGCTTCGTCGCTCTGGTTGGTACGATAAAACCAGTCAAGCCTTTGCGGTCTTTTTGCCAGTTAAGTCCGTAGGCGTAGTAGGTGATGGTCGTCGTTACGAATACGTTGTTGCATTGCGTGCGGTTGAAACCATCGACTTCATGACAGCTCGTTGGGCTCATCTTCCCTATGAGCTACTAGAGACAGTATCTGGTCGCATTATTAATGAAATCGAACATATATCTCGTGTGACTTATGATGTGTCGTCTAAGCCACCTGCTACGATTGAGTGGGAATAAGGTTTCCTTTTAATTGTTAAATAAAAACGGCTTTCTTTGTATAAAGGGGGCCGTTTTTTTGTATGTTCAAGTAAACTAAAGTGCTGCGGACGCTGTATGGCGGCGACAGAGCACCAAACGCAGCTAGGAAAGCGGTTTATTGAAGTGTAACAAGTAGATTAACAGCGATGCCTTGGCGTGGTGGTGCGATGAGGCTAGGGTTTGATAAATTACACTGTAATGTCGAAAGAACAAACTTGTCACCCGAAAAAGGTTTTTTAGGTAAATCACTTATCATAGATAGGTGGTGGTTCTGTATCCCCCCAGTTTGTTAGTTGCTAAATAGCAGTATGAACAAGAGTGCTTTACACGACATACAGCAAGTGTTGAATGCAGTACGTGGCGAGGTTTGAGCGTGTTGACGACGAGACAAAGTGGGCAGCACTTGAGTTGATGCTAGGCACGAGCAGCAGTGTGGTAGCACTAGCTAAGAAGATGGTAAAACCAGATACAAAGACTGTGATACACACTATAGCAGTACCTTAGACGAAGATAGTCAAACAACAGCCACAGATGACACTAAAAGACGCAGAGCGAACAGGCTTCACACTTATGCGTCCACAGTTATTGTTACCAAATCAACAAGACGGCAGAGAGAAGCGCTGAAAATTAGTCAAAACTGCACGTTTTTTTAGACGTTTGACTTTATGGTGATACAGTGATTGACTGGCATTGTGAGGAGTTGTGTGAATATTTTTCCTATTTAATACAAAACGTTACGGCAGATGTAGAAAGAAAAGTGCTTCCCAAAATTTTCGTAAATCTGTATGATTAAATATACACTTATTCAAAAGAGGCGTGTGATGAATTCGTATGGCGAGTTGAAAGCTGACATGGAAACAATTCAGCAGCGGATGGTTGAAGCTATGAAGAACGAACGTGCTAACGCATTGAAAGAGATAAAGTGTTTTTGTAAAGAGTTTGGCTTCACTGCAGGAATGTTGAAAGGTTCATTAGCTGAAGGGAGAAATAAGAAATGAAAAGACTCAAGGCGGGGCTAAAGAAGTACCCTTTAATTGTTTCTTATGTCAGAAGTTTGAAAAGGATAAGGAACAAAATATTTTATAAAGCCCCAAAGATGCTCGAAGGCGAGATGGCTGTGTTTAAGGCAATATTTTCAGACTGCGAAGTGATTTTTGACGTTGGTGCGAGATATGATACTGAATATCTCGAAGTTTCAAAGGGTAACAGAAAAAAATACCATTTATTTGAAATCAATCCAAAATTTTTTAAAAAATTACATAAAAAGATAGAGGATAATTTTTCGAACGAAGATATCTCAGCAAATAACTTCGGTATTGCAGATTCTGATGACCATTTGTCTTACTACGAAGACTCGGAGTCAGTTCTGAAGAATACGACAGGTGTAGAAAACTCAAAAGCTGTTTTCGAAAAAAAACTCCCTGTTCGAACAATTAAATCATACTGCAACGAGAAAGGGATTCTAAAGATAGACTTCCTCAAAACAGACATAGAAGAGTATGATTTTTTTGCCTTACTTGGTGCCGAAGAGCTTCTGAAAGAAATTAGCTTTATTCAATTCGAACTCGGCTTAGGTGCTAACTATAAGAATAGAAAAATCGTTGCCTCAGACTATTTTAATTTAATTGGAGATAGTTTCGAATTCTTTATTGTTAAAGATGAAACCCACCCAATTTGGGCTGCAGGATTTGTTAATTCAAATTTGATCAGAATAGATGATGAATTTTTGCAAAGCAAACTATCAGCTGGTGTCTATGGCTTTGGCTATAACATTATGGCCATTAACAAGCGCCTCGATGTTAGTAATTATCCATTAAGTGTGGGGCACTTCGAAAAAGTAAAGTTTGAACAGTTTCTTGATAACTATTATGAATAGTTTACAGCCTTAAATCGAAAGTCCGTAGATATGGTTGTTTATGCAAAGCAATGTTCAGATGATAGATTGTGGCATTCAAATTAATTATGTTTTCTTCTAAAGAAACCTTGCAAGTACGAATTGAGAAAGCTAATCCACGTCGTAACTTATCTGCCGAAGAGGCTAAACGCCTAGCTAAATTAGAATCGATAGCTGAAAAACTTACGCATGGTGAAAACGTGCAAAATCGTCAGTTGCAACCTTGACTTAGTGCGGATGAGTACGAACAAATAGCTGCTGAATGGGACATGCAAAAGCTGTTTAGAGAAGAACTTAAAGATAAACCGACTGAGCTAAAACGATACGAGGATAAGTTGAAAGAAGCGATTATGATGCGTAATCGTGAAAGGGTAAGAAGTCTGCAGCATATAAGTTGGACAGCAAGTGCGAAAGCTTATGTTAAAATGCACTAGAGGTACTTCAAGAAATTGTTGCTGCTGATGCTAGCTTGCAGATTTGGTTTAATAGGAATTTAGACTTCGGACATGTTAGTTTAATTGATGCAAGTCTTGGCAACTTACCGCGCTTGGTTACATCACGTAGTATAGAGAAGCTGAGTGACGATAGTCGTTTAGTGAAGAAGATTGACGTAAAAATAAGTGTTGTTGAACATGCAATTAATAGTATCGGTAGAGACACAGAAGTATCGTCCAATGCTGATAGGTTGATGCTAGAAGAGTTTCTGAACACTGACGAGTAATCTTCGGATGACAGCCTCCTAACTCTGAAAGCACAATGCTTAGAGCTAACAAGGAGGCTGTTATGACTGTACTTGATACACTGAATTTCGTTGCATTTAATCCACTTCAAAACAACAACCCTATTGCAGTTCGTCGTCGCAAGTTGATGGCAAAGATAGATGATCAAATTCAACTTGCAACAAACAAAGACTACACCCCTACGCAACAAAAATGGGTTATTGATGACGAAGGTAAGCAAACCAAAGTTGAAGTTGCTAAACGTATTAAGCGTTGGTGGACTGCTAGCGTTGATGGAAAGATTAATCTTGTAGTGCGCTACGGAAGCAAGCCACTAGAGTTTGCTAAAGGTAAGAATGTCATTGAACTAGCTAGCGAAGCTGAGGTAGCTGATACACTGCGTAAGGTACGTGATGCTGTTGAACTTGGTGAGTTAGATACACTTATTGAACAGCAAGCGCAGTTTGATAGACGAGAGACACAAAAGAACAAGTGAACAAACGAACAGAAGAACGTGTATGGATTAAGCACGTTCTTCGTCGTACAGTGTGCAAGTTCTGAGTGAGTAAACTATTGAATTGCAATAGGTACGCAAGCGTAGAAAAAGCGTGCAGAGTGATTAATGAGTTACACACTAGTTACACACGAGCAATGAGTTGTCATTAAGTAATTGATAATAAACGATATGAAATCTACGTTACTACTGAGTGGGAATAATCTGGTCAAGTTAGTGGTTTAATGAAACGGCTCTCTTATTATAAAGAGGGCCGTTTTTGTTTGTCTGACGGATAAAATAGAAGAGGTAGTCGATGGAGTTTCCTACGACCTTAATAGAAGGGCGTTTGCTTAAACGTTATAAGCGGTTTTTGTCAGATGTTCAGTTACCAAATGGTGAGGTAGTGGTAGCGCATTGTCCGAACACGGGATCAATGAAGCGTTGCCAGCAGGACAATGCCCGCGTTTGGTTATCTAAGAGCGATAACCCAAAACGTAAGCTGGCTTATACTTGGGAGTTAGTCGAGGTTGATGAGAAGCATCTTGCTTGTATCAATACGGGATTGCCGAACAAGCTGGTAGGTGAGGCCATCGCTAAAGGCGTTGTGACAGAACTCTCTGGTTATTCAGAGCAAAAAGCGGAAGTAAAATATGGCGAGAAGAGTCGAATCGATTGGCTACTGACAGGCACTGATGGAGAGAAGTGTTATGTGGAAGTTAAAAACGTTACCTTGCTAGAGGAAGACGGCAAAGGTTATTTTCCTGATGCGGTTACGGAGCGAGGGCGGAAGCACTTGAATGAACTGATTGCTATGGTGGAACAAGGCCATAGAGCCGTGTTGTTTTTTTGTGTCAGTCATATGGGGATTGATCAAGTGTCACCTGCGCGACATATTGACCCAGCGTATGCGGATGCATTTGAGTTGGCGGTGTCGAAAGGAGTGGAAGTTTTAGCTTACAAGGTGGATATCACTTACAATAAGATGGAAGTGTCTCATGCTATTGTGGTTTGCTGACACTAAAAAGAGGGTTAGGGTCAGTTCATCGTCAATGAAATAATAGATTGGAATCCTTACTTAAGGAAAGCGTCTGTTAAATACGGATACTGTCAAAATACCCTTACTTATCTTTACGTTACTCGATGAAATGCAAGTTGATTGTGGGCTTTCTGGATCAAACTGGGAAGCAGTGTGTTGATGCTGTTTTTATGAATTTGTCTTGTCTAGTATCACTTCCATGGAACGAGATAGTTCCTGATCAAGCCCTAAATTAGGACTTGAAAATTTACCAACAAAATGGAGATTACGTTATGAAGACATTCACTAAATCAGCTCTAACACTATTTACGGCGGCTGCACTGTCCACAGCTGCGTTTGCAAATGAAGATGCTTTGGCTGAAGTTCAGTCTCGAGTGGATGCCATTGCATCACAATTAGAAAGCATGGGCGCTGAAGTAGATTCCACTGTTGACTTTAACGAAGCCGCAACACCAATTGAAAAAGAAGCGGCACTTAGTGCTAAGTATGACGAGCTTCAAGCGCAACTTGAAAGCTTGCAAGCACAAACTGCACAGTAAAGACGCCTATTATTAGGATAGTCTGGTTAACGGAGGCCACTCTAGAGAGATTTAGAGTGGCCTTTTTCTTGTTACAGGGTTGTTTTTGTTTGTTTTTTAAACGATTTCGGCGCATTTGTATGCCTAAACGGTAAAACTTAACCAAAACATCAAAAAACTGAAAAAAACAGTTGCACTAAATCTGTAGATCCTTAATATACGCCCTCGCTGACACGGACAGGGCTTCACTCTCTAGTAGAGGATAAGCAGCTTAAGTGGCACGGCAACGCTCTTTAAAATAGATAATCAGATAATTTGTGTGGGCGCTCGCTGGGGCTTCAAAAAAAATTGAAGTCTTACGAGAGTCAAACACGTCAATTCGCTTTATTAAGTAATTGTTAGTGTTTCGAGTTTTGAGTAAGCAAACTTTTTAACTGAAGAGTTTGATCATGGCTCAGATTGAACGCTGGCGGCAGGCTTAACACATGCAAGTCGAGCGGAAACGATGATAGCTTGCTATCAGGCGTCGAGCGGCGGACGGGTGAGTAACGCGTAGGAATCTGCCTAGTAGAGGGGGACAACATGTGGAAACGCATGCTAATACCGCATACGCCCTTTTGGGGAAAGGAGGGGATCTTCGGACCTTCCGCTATTAGATGAGCCTGCGTGAGATTAGCTAGTTGGTGGGGTAAAGGCCTACCAAGGCGACGATCTCTAACTGGTCTGAGAGGATGACCAGTCACACTGGGACTGAGACACGGCCCAGACTCCTACGGGAGGCAGCAGTGGGGAATATTGGACAATGGGCGCAAGCCTGATCCAGCCATGCCGCGTGTGTGAAGAAGGCCTTAGGGTTGTAAAGCACTTTCAGGAGTGAGGAAGGGTAGTTTGTTAATACCAAATTACTTTGACGTTAGCTCCAGAAGAAGCACCGGCTAACTCTGTGCCAGCAGCCGCGGTAATACAGAGGGTGCAAGCGTTAATCGGAATTACTGGGCGTAAAGCGCGCGTAGGTGGTTTGTTAAGTCTGATGTGAAATCCCAGGGCTCAACCTTGGAATGGCACCGGATACTGGCAGGCTAGAGTACGGTAGAGGGGTGTGGAATTTCCTGTGTAGCGGTGAAATGCGTAGATATAGGAAGGAACATCAGTGGCGAAGGCGACACCCTGGACTGATACTGACACTGAGGTGCGAAAGCGTGGGGAGCAAACAGGATTAGATACCCTGGTAGTCCACGCCGTAAACGATGTCTACTAGCCGTTGGGTTGTAATGACTTAGTGGCGCAGCTAACGCAATAAGTAGACCGCCTGGGGAGTACGGCCGCAAGGTTAAAACTCAAATGAATTGACGGGGGCCCGCACAAGCGGTGGAGCATGTGGTTTAATTCGAAGCAACGCGAAGAACCTTACCTACTCTTGACATCCAGAGAACTTAGCAGAGATGCTTTGGTGCCTTCGGGAACTCTGAGACAGGTGCTGCATGGCTGTCGTCAGCTCGTGTTGTGAAATGTTGGGTTAAGTCCCGTAACGAGCGCAACCCTTATCCTTACTTGCCAGCACTTCGGGTGGGAACTTTAAGGAGACTGCCGGTGACAAACCGGAGGAAGGTGGGGACGACGTCAAGTCATCATGGCCCTTACGAGTAGGGCTACACACGTGCTACAATGGCGTATACAAAGGGCAGCTAACTTGCGAGAGTGTGCAAATCCCATAAAGTACGTCGTAGTCCGGATTGGAGTCTGCAACTCGACTCCATGAAGTCGGAATCGCTAGTAATCGTGGATCAGAATGCCACGGTGAATACGTTCCCGGGCCTTGTACACACCGCCCGTCACACCATGGGAGTTGATTGCTCCAGAAGTAGCTAGCTTAACCTTTCGGGGATGGCGGTTACCACGGAGTGGTCAATGACTGGGGTGAAGTCGTAACAAGGTAGCCCTAGGGGAACCTGGGGCTGGATCACCTCCTTAAACGATATGAAGCACTGGTGAGCGTTCACACAAATTATCTGATGGCTATGAGTTCTCATAGCAACCTATCTTAAAAGCGTTTTAGACAAAGTGTTAAGCAAGACACTAATCACAACACATTGTGTTGGTTAGTTTCTGACTTAGTGCTTTGCACTAAACTTGCTCTTTAACAATTCGAATTTTGAAATAACGATGAATCAAGCGTTAAACCGGTGGAAAGCACTTTAACCTAGTGACTTTCTATTATCGTAAATCCAGAGAAGAGACAAAAGCTTCTTTGGTATGTGATTCTTAATATGACACTCTTCTGAGTGGAAACTATTTTGGGTTATATGGTCAAGTGACCAAGCGTGCACGGTGGATGCCTTGGCAGTCAGAGGCGATGAAGGACGTGGTAATCTGCGAAAAGCTCGGGGGAGTCGATAAACAGACTTTGATCCCGAGATGTCCGAATGGGGAAACCCACTCTACTTGTAGAGTATCCCACAGTGAATACATAGCTGTGTGGAGGCGAACCCGGGGAACTGAAACATCTAAGTACCCGGAGGAAAAGAAATCAACCGAGATTCCCTAAGTAGCGGCGAGCGAAAGGGGATTAGCCCTTAAGTTGATTTGGTGTTAGTAGAAGACTCTGGAAAGGGTCGCCGTAGAGGGTGATAGCCCCGTATACGAAAACGCCATTTTAATGAAAACGAGTAGGACGGGACACGTGTTATCCTGTCTGAATATGGGGGGACCATCCTCCAAGGCTAAATACTCCTGACTGACCGATAGTGAACCAGTACCGTGAGGGAAAGGCGAAAAGAACCCCTGTGAGGGGAGTGAAATAGATCCTGAAACCGTGTACGTACAAGCAGTGGGAGCCGATTTATTCGGTGACTGCGTACCTTTTGTATAATGGGTCAACGACTTATTTTCAGTAGCAAGGTTAAGCGAATAGTGGAGCCGTAGGGAAACCGAGTCTTAATAGGGCGTTTAGTTGCTGGGAATAGACCCGAAACCGGGCGATCTATCCATGAGCAGGTTGAAGGTTGGGTAACACTAACTGGAGGACCGAACCCACGTACGTTGAAAAGTCCGGGGATGACTTGTGGATAGGAGTGAAAGGCTAATCAAGCTCGGAGATAGCTGGTTCTCCTCGAAAGCTATTTAGGTAGCGCCTCGCGTATTGCCATTGGGGGTAGAGCACTGTTTGGGCTAGGGGGTCATCCCGACTTACCAACCCCATGCAAACTCCGAATACCAATGAGTATGAGCGCGGGAGACACACGGCGGGTGCTAACGTCCGTCGTGGAAAGGGAAACAACCCAGACCGTCAGCTAAGGTCCCAAAGTTACAGTTAAGTGGGAAACGATGTGGGAAGGCTCAGACAGCTAGGAGGTTGGCTTAGAAGCAGCCATCCTTTAAAGAAAGCGTAATAGCTCACTAGTCGAGTCGGCCTGCGCGGAAGATATAACGGGGCTCAAACTGTACACCGAAGCTACGGATTCAAGATTTATCTTGGATGGTAGAGGAGCGTTCTGTAGGCCGTTGAAGGGAAAGCTGTAAGGCATCCTGGAGGTATCAGAAGTGCGAATGTTGACATGAGTAACGATAAGGGGAGTGAAAAACTCCCCCGCCGGAAGACCAAGGTTTCCTGTCCCATGTTAATCAGGGCAGGGTGAGTCGGCCCCTAAGGCGAGGCAGAAATGCGTAGTCGATGGGAAACAGGTTAATATTCCTGTACTCGTGTATATTGCGATGGAGAGACGGAGAAGGCTAGGCCAGCGCGGCGATGGTTGTCCGCGTTTAAGGTTGTAGGCTGGGGTTTTAGGTAAATCCGGAACCCTTTAAGGCTGAGAATTGATGACGAGTCCTCTTTTGGACGAAGTGGTTGATGCCCTGCTTCCAGGAAAAACTTCTAAGCTTCAGATATACAGGAACCGTACCCCAAACCGACACAGGTGGTCAGGTAGAGAATACCAAGGCGCTTGAGAGAACTCGGGTGAAGGAACTAGGCAAAATGGTACCGTAACTTCGGGAGAAGGTACGCCGGCCGGTGTGAAGGACTTGCTCCGTAAGCACTAGTCGGTCGAAGATACCAGGTGGCTGCGACTGTTTATTAAAAACACAGCACTCTGCAAACACGAAAGTGGACGTATAGGGTGTGACGCCTGCCCGGTGCTTGAAGGTTAATTGATGGGGTTAGCGTAAGCGAAGCTCTTGATCGAAGCCCAAGTAAACGGCGGCCGTAACTATAACGGTCCTAAGGTAGCGAAATTCCTTGTCGGGTAAGTTCCGACCTGCACGAATGGCGTAACGATGGCCACACTGTCTCCACCCGAGACTCAGTGAAATTGAAATCGCAGTGAAGATGCTGTGTATCCGCGGCTAGACGGAAAGACCCCGTGAACCTTTACTATAGCTTCACAGTGAACTTTGAACCTACTTGTGTAGGATAGGTGGGAGGCTTTGAAGATAGGACGCCAGTTCTATTGGAGCCAATCTTGAAATACCACCCTGGTACGTTTGAGGTTCTAACTCAGGTCCCTTATCGGGATCGAGGACACTGTGTGGTGGGTAGTTTGACTGGGGCGGTCTCCTCCCAAAGAGTAACGGAGGAGCACGAAGGTGTGCTCAGCATGGTCGGAAATCATGCATAGAGTGTAAAGGCAAAAGCACGCTTAACTGCGAGACAGACACGTCGAGCAGGTACGAAAGTAGGTCTTAGTGATCCGGTGGTTCTGTATGGAAGGGCCATCGCTCAACGGATAAAAGGTACTCCGGGGATAACAGGCTGATACCGCCCAAGAGTTCACATCGACGGCGGTGTTTGGCACCTCGATGTCGGCTCATCACATCCTGGGGCTGAAGCCGGTCCCAAGGGTATGGCTGTTCGCCATTTAAAGTGGTACGCGAGCTGGGTTTAGAACGTCGTGAGACAGTTCGGTCCCTATCTGCCGTGGACGTTTGAGATTTGAGAGGAGCTGCTCCTAGTACGAGAGGACCGGAGTGGACGAACCTCTGGTGTTCCGGTTGTCACGCCAGTGGCATTGCCGGGTAGCTACGTTCGGACGGGATAACCGCTGAAAGCATCTAAGCGGGAAGCCTCCCTCAAGATAAGATCTCACTGGAACATAAGTTCCCTAAAGAGCCGTTGAAGACTACGACGTTGATAGGTTGGGTGTGTAAGTGCTGTGAGGCATTGAGCTAACCAATACTAATTGCTCGTGAGGCTTGACCATATAACACCAAAGTGGTTTACACATAGATTACGATTGAAGCTGGTTTATCGCTTGATCCACGTTATTTCAAAATGAATTGTTAAAGATCCAAGCAACGTATTCGCGTGTTTTGGTTGCAGAGTAGAAGAGCTCGAACCAGAACGATACGCAAACCGAATTGCTTGACGATCATAGAGGCGTTGAACCACCTGATCCCATCCCGAACTCAGAAGTGAAAAGCGCCATCGCCGATGGTAGTGTGGGGGATCCCATGTGAGAGTAGGTCGTCGTCAAGCTTTAAAATGAAAAGAACCCCGTCCTGCGAAGCAGGGCGGGGTTTTTTCGTTTAGAACCACGTCACGTATCTCCTCACTACTTCTGGATCCATGTGACTGAGCGATGTTCCGAAGGAACCAGCTCAGGACGCCGAATGGCGCTGCAAAGCAGGATGAAGCGCAGCGTCAGATCATTGTGGTCGTCGTTTTTAATATCCTCAGCGCTCTAATCTCCCCAGGCAAAACTGGATCCGAAACAGCAACGCCTTGCGTCACTGACGTCGTCAGCGGCTTATGTTGTTTCGGATCTTGTACGATGTTATCCAGATGATTTAAGGACGAAGCAACGCTTAGGATCATTGTGGTCGTCGTTTTTAATATCCTCAGCGCTCTAATCTCCCCAGACAAAACTGGATTCGAAACAGCGACGCCTTGCGTCACTGACGGTGTCAGCGGCTACGCTATGTTGGATCTTGTGCTGTCGAGGTAGGAAGTATCACTACTGTTTCACATGTGATAAGGCCATTGTGTTTATGTTGCAATGAGCGAGTTTATTCTCGTGGTTTCATGTGAATTAGAAACGGGAGGAAAGAAGAGCACAGACAGTACTCTTCTTGTACTGGGTTTATTGTTGATTGTATTCCGCTAAAATTTCATTGAATCTACCGGAGGCCTGAATTGCAAAAAGCCCTTTATTGAATGCGTCTCTAAGTTCCTCTGCGTTAGGAATGGACTTTGAAATTAGCAAGTAAAGGTTGTTCTCTTCTAACGGTGGAAGCAAAATCTGCAGTTGAGAGCCATCAAGTCCTGATGATTGAGCAGCGTCTTTCGCCACGGCCAGATTGTCCGCATATAAGTCGATTTCACCCATAGTTAATGCTTTTACGGCACTGCTCACTGAATCGAACTCGTGAAGCTGAGAAAAGTCAAAGGCATCAAAGGAGGCACCAATAGAAGAGCCTTCAATTTTACCTATTTTATATTCGTTAATTGCATTAAAAGAATTGTAGTTTTTCAGTGGAAAGTCAGAGGTCTTGATCAGGCCTACTAAAACGGTATAAATCGGGATGGAGTAATAGTAGTCCTTAGTTCTTTCCTCTGTGTAGTAAGCGCCAATAAGCGCATCTTTACTACCGGATTTCACCGTATCAAGTGCTGTTTGCCATCCCGTAAATTCGACAGTGCTGTCATAACCTGCTTCAGACAGAGCCTCTTCAACAATAGCAGTAATAAAGCCGCCATTATTCAAACTTTCAGCGTAAAAGGGAGACCAATTCATTGTGGTTAATTTAACAGTTTGTGCTGACACAATAAGGGGAAAGACGATGGTGATGACTGATATCAATAGCTTTAGTGATTTCATATTTTGGTTCCCTTTCAGTTATTTTTTTGATTATTAGGTGAACAGCTTCATTTTAATCTACCTCTTACTCTTGATAAATTGAATATCTATTCACGTTTTGTTACAGAATAAGTGTGAGTGTGAAAGAGTCGGTATTTTTGATGAAACCAGATCAAATATATATGCACTTAGACAAATGCATTTATTGGTGGACGACGGGAAACAGTTCATTCTCGAGTCTAATGAAGCAGATTGTGGCACTGTCATTGGCTTATATTGCTTCGTATCTTATTGATAATGAATAGAAATATAAACTTATCTTAATTGGCGATGAGAGGGTTAGGCTGAATCAAGTCAATACGCTTTCCTATTGTCAAGGTTGCTCATTTCGCTCTATGCTGATGCTTCACCATATGGGAACACTCAAATTACAGGAGAGTAAAATGAGCAGCGATGTGACGACGTTAGTAGACTTTTCAGCTTTTATTGATCCAGAATCTATTACTGAGATTGTCAGTAATGTGGATTTTGGGTGGGGGGATTTTTTCCAGCCTCACGATGAAGGTGAACTGTTTATTAGGAAGGATATTCCGATTGATAAAAATTGCTTTAGACACAGTATGTTGGTGTCGGTTGCAGCGGAGACTCAAGCCTTAAAACATACTCATGATGAACCTACTTTTAGGTTATTGATCGATGGCAGAGCGACGTTTAATGGCGTTGAGTACAAAGCTGGTGATTGGTTATTAGTACCGCGAAATTACCCCTACGATATGGTTACCCATGTTGGCTTCAAAGCCTTGGTTGAATTTGGCCTGCAATATGGATCGCCTGAAGTGAGTGAAGTCATTCCTTTATAATGCGTTATTTAAGGAATAAAAAAACGGAGCAGTAGCTCCGTTTTTATCCACATGCCGTTTCTTTTAAGTCAGTTTGTTTCGGTATGTTCATAACTTAGGCACTTATCCACTTCGTTTGCTACGCCAAGAATCACCACCACTCTCTGGTGAATGCCTTCTGGCTGGATATCAAGAATGCGTTGACTGCATGCATGTGCTTTACCAGCTGATTGTTTGATCAGCATGGCCATAGGGTTTGCTTGATACATCAAACGTAATTTCCCTGCTCGGTTTGGTGACTTGCTGTCCCAAGGGTAAATCAAGTACCGCCTCGACACAAAATACGATGTATTTCACCGACATCGTCAGCGGTTTATGCTGTTTAGGAGTTGTTCGTTTATATTACTGGCTGAGGAAGATGGGTTTCATCCAGCCGTGTTTTTTTAACAGCCTATCGTTTCTTCATGTTTCATTTTGTCAATCAAATAGTCCAGAAAGACTTTAACAACATTTGGTAGTGTTCTGCCGGAAAGGGTCTGTACTTCGATGTTTCTGACGTCCATTCCTCGATCTCGAATTGGTACTGCGATTAATTCTTGTGTTGCTATTTGATGGCGCATTGAGATTTCACCGGAAAGATGAATGCCACCACCAAAGCTTGTAAAGCGGCTTAGGGTTGCCATGTGGTTTGATTCAAGGATAGGTTCGAATAAAAGATTCAGGCGGCTGCAACAGATATCAAAGAGTTGTCTGACAGTGGTATTTTCTTCGGGCAGTGCAATGGGATAGGGCTGTAATTGCGAAAGCGAAACGGACTTTTTATGGGCAAGGGGGTGACTGGGGTGAAATACCGCCATAATAGGAGACGGCTGACGGTATTCAACTTTAATGTCTTTTGTTGGTGATAAGCTTAAGGTGATGCCAATGTCTGATTCGCCATGGCTGACCAGTTTGGCAACGTCTCCCGGTGCGCAGACTTTGAGATGAAAGTGAATGCCATCGTGTTGCCGACGAAAGTTTGAGATTGTGCGTGGAATAAAGTCCATGGCAAATCCTTCGGAGCAAGCGATATTAATGTGGCCTTTTTCAAGTCCGTTTAGCGCGCCTATCTCAGCAACAACTCTGGCGGATTCTAATGCATTCTTGCGCGCATACGTGGCCAGCATCTCGCCCGCTGCACTTAGCTTCATTCCTCTTGGTTGGCGTTCAAAAAGCGTTGCACCAAGTATGTCTTCTAAACTGCCAATTTGCCTACTGATTGCGCTAGAGGCTACGTTGAGTCGTATAGAGGCTTCGCTGATCGAGCCTAATTGCGCCACTTCTAGAAAATATCGAATGGCGGTGTCTTGAAGTCTTAGTGATGCTTTCATTGAAAATACCGTGGAAAAGTTCGAGTTATGTCGTCTTTAGAACACTTATTTGATTGTTCCAGACATATTTTTGATTTTGGTTTTTATCAAGCCATAGTGTTGCCTATTTGGCAATGAATGTTTGCATATTTGTTAATTGTGGCAATGCATTCTTTTCTATTAATGTGAAGGCAGGTTGTATTATTGTCACAATTTACCAATAGAATGATAGGAAGCAGAATGATGGAAAAAAGTCGTAGTCCCCGTTTTACTCTTCGAAAAACTCTTTTGAATTCTCTTATTACGTGTGCGATTGCCTCCTCTGCATCCGCATGGGCAGATAAAAGCAACGATACGCTTGTGTATGCTTCCGACAGTGAACCGGAAAACGTCAGTCCGTATCATAATAATTTACGCGAAGGCGTTATTTTGTCTCACATGGCGTGGGATACGTTAGCTTTTCGTGATCCAAGTACATCCGAATATAAGCCGTTGCTCGCGGAAAGCTGGGAATGGGAGGACAGTACGCATTTGGTGTTCAAACTACGTAAAGGCATTAAGTTCCATAATGGTGACGATTTCTCTGCCGAGGACGTCGCGTTTACATTCAATTATGTTGTCTCTCCCGAATCAAAGATCGTCACTCGAAAAAATGTGGATTGGATAGATCATGCTGAAATAGTAGACGATTACACTGTACGCCTTGTTCTTGTTAAGCCTTTCCCTGCAGCACTCGAGTATCTATCCGGCCCGACCCCAATATATCCAGCAAAGTACTTTAAAGAAGTTGGCATTGAAGGGTATTCAAAAGCGCCTATTGGAACAGGGCCTTACAAAATCACCAAAGTATTGACGGGCGAAGGCGTGAATTTAGAACGCTATGACGACTACTTCAAAGCCAGCCCCATTCCAAAACCAGCTATTAAGAAACTAGAATTCCGTGTGATTCCCGACCCTGATGCGCGACTTGCGCAGCTCATGACTGGGGACATCGACTGGATCTGGCGCGTACCTTCTGATCAAGCCGATCAAATGAAAATGATGCCGGGACTTGATGTCAAAAGCGCCGAAACCATGCGCATTGGTTACCTGCGTATTGATACTGTAAGTGAAACCCTTAAAGATTCTCCATTTAACAACAAGCTTGTTCGAGAAGCCGTGAACCACGCGATTGATCGTGATGCGTTCTCTCAAGACCTTATTCGCGGCGGCAGCCGTTCTGTTTATACGCCGTGTTTCCCAACTCAGTTCGGTTGTGACACTGAAGCAGCCAAGAAATACGAATACGACGTTGATAAAGCCAAAGCACTGCTTGCAGAAGCGGGTTACCCAGACGGTTTTGAAACAGAATTTTATGCTTATCGCGAGCGTGATTTAGCCGAAGCCATGATGGGCTATCTGAGCGAAATTGGCATCAAAGCAAACCTTCATTTTATGAAATACGCGGCGCTTCGTACCGATCAACGCGCAGGCAAGGTGCCATTGTCGTTCCAGACTTGGGGTTCTTACTCTGTCAACGACGCATCTGCAATTACCAGTGTGTTCTTTAAAGGTGGAATCGACGATTCTGCTAAAGACGAAGCCGTCATTAAACTGCTGGATACGGCAGACAGTTCAGTCGATCCTAATACGCGTAAAAAAGCCTACTCACAAGCAATCAAACGCATCTCTGAAGAAGCGTATTGGGTGCCAATGTTCTCGTACTCCAGTAACTATGCGTTCAGTGATACTTTGCAATTTACGCCGTATCCAGATGAATTGCCGCGTTTCTACGAGTCTACTTGGAAGTAAAGCGACTCGTCGTCAATTTAGAATTTAGGAGAAAATATGCTGGTGTTTATATTTCGTCGGTTGCTGGTTGCGATCAGTGTGGCGATTACGGTTTCCATTATTAGCTTTATGCTACTGCATTTGTCAGGCGATCTAGCAACGGCCATTGCGGGGCCGGAGTCGACAGTCGATCAGGTGGAAGAAATTCGCGTCGCATTTGGTTTAGACAAACCGATTATCCAGCAATACTTTTCCTGGTTAAGTTCGGCCGTTCAATTGGATTTTGGGCGCTCATATTATTTTCAAGATACGGTTATGGATTTAATAAGTGAGCGCCTTCCAATCACCTTAACACTCGGCGCTTTGGCGCTGGGTATTGCGACCTTTGTTGCGATTCCACTGGGTGTGCTTGCCGCGATAAAGCAAGATACATGGATAGATCGTCTTGCGCTAATGATTGCTGTAGTGGGACAGGCGATGCCAAGCTTTTGGTTCGCCTTGACCTTAATTGTTGTCTTTGCCGTAAATCTTCATTGGTTACCGGCGGGTGGGAATTCAACATGGATGCATTTTATATTGCCAGCGATTGCGCTTGGCTATTATGCGATGCCTGCCATGATGAGGCTGACTCGTACCGGAATGTTGGAAGTATTGGGGTCGGACTATATTAGAACCGCTCGCTCTAAAGGCTTAAGTGAAACGTCTGTTGTCTTCAAACATGCTCTGCGAAATGCTGTGATTCCCGTAGTGGCGCTTGCCGCAGTGGAGCTGGGTTTCATGCTTGGCGGATCGATTGTAATTGAATCCGTTTTCTCCCTTAAAGGATTAGGACAGCTGGCTTGGGATGCCATTTCTCGAAATGATTACCCAGTTGTACAGGCTGTCGTACTTATCATCGCGGTGTTTTACATTGCATTAACCTTTGTTGCAGACGTGATCAACGCTATGTTGGATCCTCGTTTGCGAGTTAGATAAAGGAAGCACATTATGTCTCAAACTCTTTCTAACTCAACGTCGAGCTCTCCAGTGTCAGAATTGTCTGGCCCAGAAGCATCTGGGTTACCTGTGGTGCCAGAGTGGCGACGAGCGCTTAATAAGTTTTTAGGTCATCGAGGGCTTTTCATAGGCTCCGTCATTTTAGGTGTTATTGTTCTGGCAGCGATATTTGCGCCTTGGTTGGCACCTCATGATCCTTATGTACAGAACATCTCTCAACGCATGATCCCGCCAATATGGCATGAAAAAGGAACATGGGAACACATTCTAGGAACCGATAAGTTAGGGCGAGATTACCTTAGTCGCTTACTTTATGGTGCGCGAATTTCTTTGACGATTGGCTTAACCGCAGCGCTTATTTCTGGGGTTATTGGAACGACGCTAGGTGTCTTGGCGGGCTATTTTGGTGGCCGAACGGATGCGGTCATCAGTTACATCATTACCACTCGATTAGCCTTGCCCGTGCTATTGGTTGCCTTAGCTATGGCTGCGTTAGTGGGGGGATCACTTGAAATGGTGATTATCCTACTGGGTTTGCTCTTGTGGGATCGTTTCGCCGTGGTGGCTCGTTCGACGACCCAGCAATTACGTGATGCTGAGTTCATTGCATCCGCAAAAGTATTAGGGGCATCCACCTCTTATATTCTGATTCGTGAGTTACTGCCCAATATTCTTAGTGCGCTGATTGTCGTTATTACGCTGGAAATGGCGCACGCCATTTTACTCGAAGCTACCTTGTCCTTCTTGGGGCTAGGTGTACAACCGCCGTTACCGTCATGGGGGCTAATGGTGTCAGAGGGTAAAGCGTATATGTTTTTCCAACCTTGGGTCATTGCGATTCCGGGCATTACCTTGATGATTTTGGTGTTAGCGATCAATCTGGTTGGTGATGGATTAAGAGATATGAACGCTCCCGAAGGGCGCAATTAGTAGGCAGGAGAAAGGTTAAATGAGTCGAGTTTTAGAGGTTAAAAATCTTCAGGTTGATTTACCGACTGCCAATGGAACATTGCGTGCGGTGCGTGGCATTGACCTGTCGGTAGAAAAAGGTGAGATGCTGTGTATTGTCGGCGAGTCAGGATGCGGTAAATCCATGACGTCAATGGCGCTTATGGGCTTGTTACCCAAAAAAGCAAAGGTATCAGCAGACAAAATGGAGTTTGATGGTCTGGATTTGCTGTCTCTTTCGAAGAAAAAGCGCAATGGCGTTCGTGGGTTGCGAATGTCGATGATTTTTCAGGAGCCTATGACATCGCTGAATCCATCCTACACATTAGGAAACCAGCTTTGTGAAGGCATTATGCGACACAAAGGGCTGACTAAAGACAAAGCCGAAGAACGAGCCATCTATTTATTAGAACGTGCTGGGGTACCTTATCCAGAAAAGCGCCTTAGTCAGTATCCTCATCAGTTGTCAGGCGGGCTGCGACAACGGGTTATGATCGCTATGGCCCTAATGTGTGAGCCTGATCTCATCATTGCAGATGAGCCCACAACTGCCTTGGATGTGACCATTCAAGCACAAATCTTGCGATTGATTCGTGAGCTGCAGCAGGAATTTGGAACGGCTGTCGTTTTCATAACGCACGATCTGGGCGTTGTGGCACGTATCGCTGACCGAGTTGCGGTGATGTACGCAGGTCAAGTCGTGGAAACGGGCTTAACGAACGATATTTTTAATAATCCAAGCCATCCGTACACGCAAGGCTTGCTAAGTTGCATTCCTATCCCAGGGAAAACGGCGCCGGGAAGTCATCTTGAATCCATTCCAGGGGTCGTGCCGAGTTTGATTGGTGATTTAGCGGGTTGTGCCTTTCGAAACCGATGTAAACATGCGACAAAGGGATGCGCAACCGACACGCCGACACTGGTAGAGTTTACTGCGCCTTCTAGTCATCAAGTGCGTTGCCCAGTCTCAGTTGAATCCTTAAAGGAGGCGGTGTAATGCCACAATATGCATTGGAACTTTGCGACCTATCACGTCATTTTCAACTGAAAAACGGTGTGTTCAGTGCGCCGACGACACTTAAAGCCGTTGACGGTGTTTCGCTACGCATTCCACCGGGCGAAACATTGGGATTAGTTGGGGAATCTGGCTGTGGTAAAAGTACCTTAGCCAAGATGATTTTAGGGCTGTTGCCGCCGACAGACGGCAGTGTGTTGGTCAATGATCAGGTCATCAGCAACGGCAATCGCTTTGCATTAGCCAAACAGTTGCAGCCTATTTTTCAGGATCCGTATTCCTCTCTGAATCCTCGTAAAACCATTCGTCAGATCATTAGTTTGCCTCTTCAGCTGCATAAAGTCGGGGATAAAAGAAGCCAACAAGCATCCGTTAAGCAGATGAGTGATTTGGTTGGATTACCCGAGCGCTTATTGGATCAGTATCCGGGACAATTGTCAGGTGGTCAGCGCCAGCGTGTCGCAATTGCTCGGGCATTGATACTGAAACCCAGTATTTTGGTGTGTGATGAGCCGACGTCGGCGTTGGATGTCTCTGTACAGGCACAAATCCTAAATCTATTGATGGATCTGAAACAAGAGCTGGGTCTGACTTATTTGTTTATCAGCCACAACTTAGGTGTGGTGGAACATTTAGTGGATCGAGTGGCGGTTATGTACCGTGGCAAGCTTGTCGAGCAGGGAACCCGAGAGGATATTTTCTGTAATGCACAACACCCTTACACACAAGCATTGTTGTCATCTGTTTTAACACCAGAGCCTTCTTTAGGGTTACCTGAATTACAGGATGACAGTGCATGGGCAAACGCGTCTTAAAAGCCATATACCTCATGTCGTAAAGCTATCCTATCTACTAAGGAGACAAGATGAGTCGCCAATTAAGTATTGTTGCGTCAGAGTCGTATTTTGACTCTGGCGAGTTTTTTGACGCGTTAAGTCAGCGTGTTGCGATAAAAAGTGAGAGCCAAAACCGCAAGGATTTTCAGCCGCTTTATACCTATTTAGAAGATGTGATGACCCCTGAGCTTGAAGCCATGGGATTCAAAATTTCAATATTACCTAACCCCGTTACTGAGGAAGAGGCGCCGGGCTCATGGCCATTTTTATTTGCTGAACGTATAGAAGATCCGAGTGCGTTGACACTGCTAACCTATGGGCACGGTGATGTTGTACTTGGGTACGATGATCAATGGAAAGAAGGCTTATCACCTTGGACGTTAACCGCGACAGGCGATCGTTGGTATGGGCGTGGTGCGGCAGACAATAAAGCGCAACATACGATCAACCTCGCGTCTTTAAAATCGGTCTTGAACGCAAAAGACGGCAAGCTCGGCTTTAATGTGAAAGTGTTAATCGAAACGGGCGAAGAGGTGGGTTCTCCTGGTTTGACGGAATTTTGTACCTTGCACAAGGAAGCTCTGAAAGCCGATCTTTTTCTCGCGTCAGATGGGCCTAGACTGGACGCCAATTCCCCTACTGTGTTTCTTGGTTCTCGTGGCGGTTTTAATTTCGATTTGACCGTTAACTTGCGAGAAGGTGCTCACCATTCAGGTAACTGGGGGGGATTGCTTAGCAATGCGGGAACGCGTCTAGCTCACGCATGGGCGTCTATGGTGGATGCCAAAGGCAGAATACGTGTTCCATCATTGCTGCCGAATGAGTTACCCGATGCGGTTCGAGAGGCTCTACAAGATATTAAAGTGGGTTTGGATGAGAACAATCCGGACATTGACCTTGAATGGGGAGAGCCGGAACTGTCACCTGCCGAACAAGTCTTTGGCTGGAACACGCTTGAGATGCTTGCCTGCAAAACCGGCAACCCAGATAACCCTGTGAACGCCATTCCAGGGTACGCAAAAGCGAATTGCCAAATTCGTTTCGTCGTCGGAACGGACAGCGATAACTTCCTAAAAAATATCCGTACTCACTTAACGGAGCAGGGGTTTGACGATGTAGAGGTTTCCCAAAATGGGGAACCCATGCACGCGACTCGATTAAACCCAGATGACCCTTGGGTAGATTGGGCGCTTAAATCGCTGGAAAAAACGACCAATAAAAAAACCGCTTTGCTGCCTAATTTGGGGGGCTCGATTCCCAATTATGTGTTTTCTGACATTCTCGGATTGCCGACGGTTTGGGTGCCTCATTCGTATCCCGCATGCAGTCAACATGCGCCAAACGAACATGTGTTAGCACCCGTGTGTCGCGAAGCATTGCAAATAATGACAGGACTTTTTTGGGATCTATCCGAGCAAGGTGAGCACATTCGTCAGGCTCGTAACGCATCTAAAAGCAATTAATTACTAAGGAATATTTACATGGATAAGGTTGTTAGTAGGAAAGTCGATAACATGACATCAAGATTAGCTTCTGAGCTAGATAACTACGCCGATTTGCTTTGTGATTGGATTGCAACGCAAGAAGACGCGATGATTGATTGTCTTGAAGCGTTGGTAAATGTTGATTCTAATAGCTATGACAAAACAGGCGTAGATGAAGCCGGAAAGTTGATGGAATCTTGGCTGGTGGAAGACGGCATTGCTTGTACTTGGCATGCTCTAGAAAATTCAGGAGATGTATTGGAAGCCCAAGTTGGGGTGAACGAAACAAATGCCAATGCCCCTGCGATTTTTGTGATGGGCCATCGTGATACCGTATTCCCTAAAGGCACATTGGAAACTCGACGATTCAGTCGAGATGGCATGAAGGCTTTTGGCCCCGGCGTTGCGGATATGAAGTCTGGGTTGGTACTGAATTGTTTTGTATTGAAAGGTTTGCAACATTTATTGAAAACCAGCGACATTCAACAGCTACCGTCTCCTGTTATTGGTTTGTTTACCGGAGACGAGGAGATTGGCTCGCCAGAAGGTCGCTTTGTTATTCGTGACCGTGTAGCCGGAGCGAAAGCCGTTTTTAATGCCGAACCCGGACGCATCAGTGGAAATGTGGTGTCGGCGCGTAAAGGGGGAGCGAGCTTTGAAATCCAAGTGACTGGAAGGGCGGCTCATTCGGGCGTAAACCATGCGGATGGTATCAGTGCAATTGGTGCATTGGCTCAACTCGTAACATCGTTACATGCATTGACCGATTATGACAAAGGCATCACCACGAACATAGGTCTTATCAGTGGTGGGATGTCTTCAAATACCGTCGCTCCAACGGCAACGGCACGTCTTGACCTTCGCTTCATGACACTAGAGCAAGGCGAAGAAGCCAAAGCCCAAATTAATGCCATTATTGAAACGCCAGTGATCGAAGGCGCCATCGCAACGATAAAAATCTTGTCAGAATTTCAGCCCTTTGAAGCGTCAATGAGTGACGTTGTGTTGGCGCATTATCAACGTCAGGCAAACTCAGTTGGTTTTTCTGTTGAGGGTGAGTTTACAGGCGGTTGTTCTGATGCGGGTTTTACCTCGTCTATGGGCGTGCCCACCTTATGCGGAACGGGTCCTGTGGGGGCGAAAATGCACACAGAGGATGAGTATTGTTTGATGGATACGTTTGTACCAAGGACACAAGCCGTCGCGAAAAGTATTTTATTGCTTTGATTGCCGCACTGATCTCAATGACTAAACATTATTCTTAGTGTTCTTGAGGCTCCTCATTAATACAGCACTCGTCTGTTAAATAATGGATTACTTCGTTTAGGGCGTCGAATTTTGGAAAGCAGTACAAGGTTCGGCTCTCTCTTACTTGCTCAACAAGTCCTACCCTGACCATCCGCGATATATGGTGTGACAAAGTGGAACCAGGAATGTCCAATTGTTCCTGAATTTCACCTACTGGTGCGCCAGTGTTCCCGGCTTTCACTAGATGTTTCAAGATGGCTAAACGAGTAGGGTGTCCAAGCTCTGCCAGCTTTTCCGCAATGACTTCAATTGACAAGAGATTTCCTTTTTATGTGGATATGTTCGAATACATTTATACCATTTTATGGATCAATATTTCTAATAGCATGGAAATAATTTGACATTTCTATAATTGTAGAAATAATATATTTCTACATTTGTAGAATTATGGATTTATTTTCTGGCTATTTATGAGAGTGTGATTATGAGTAATCAAACAGCAAATACTGGAGTGGAAATTGGAAGCGGAGATGAGCAGTCTTCTGTGGAATCGAGCTGCTGTGAGACAGCCTGCCGTACGTCGACGAACAAAGATGTAACGTATTACATCAAAAAACTGTTAACCCCTTGGTCTGCTATAGCACTTATTTCTGCCAGTGTTTTTATGTTAGATCGTTTTGCGTTCTCGGAATTTTTTACGATCGCGAGTGCCTCATTCATAGCAACACTACCGTTTATTGTTTTTGCTGTTTTGATGATCGCATACTTAAAGTCTACCGGTGCGGAGTCGTTAGTAGCGAAGGCCTTTGATGGTCGAGAGAACCGGATGATTTTACTGGCTGCTGTTTTTGGAGGATTAGCGCCGTTTTGTTCATGCGAGGTCATTCCGTTTATTTCTGGGCTGTTGGCAATTGGTATACCTCTACCTGCAGTGATGGCTTTTTGGCTTTCAAGTCCCCTTATTGATCCGCCAGCCCTTATTATTACTGCCAGCGCACTAGGTTGGCCTTTTGCAATAGGGAAAGCCATTATCGCCGTTGGTCTTGGGCTTCTTGGAGGTTTCGGTATAAAGGCGTTAATGCGCCACTCTAGCTTTGCTTCTCCGCTAAAATCTACCCCATTAGTTGGAACGTGTTGTACCACCATTACCTCCTCTGGTGTGCAATGGCGGTTCTGGGAAGAGAGTCAAAGACGACAGACATTTATCGAGCAGATGAAGGAGAATATAGTGTTTCTCGTTAAATGGATGATGTTTGCCTATGTACTTGAAGCCCTCTTGATTTTGTATATTCCTGCTGAAGTGATTAGTCAGATTGTGGGGGGGGACGGACTGTTTTCGGTTATCGTTGGCGCCGCAGTAGGTATGCCTGCTTACCTAAATGGTTATGCCGCACCAGCTCTAATTGCAGGCTTTATTAATCAAGGCATGACAACGGGGGCGGCGATGGCTTTTATGACTGCGGGAGCGATTAGCTCTATTCCAGCGATGACAGCGGTGTGGAGTTTGGTTAAGAAAGAAGTCTTTATCGCCTATCTAACCATTGGTTTTGTTGGGTCTGTTCTGTTTGGGGGGGTGTTTGGAGTGCTTATTTAGATAAGGATTTGAGCTTTGTAATGTGTCTCGTAATTCATAAGTGAGAGACATCTTAGGTCTCAACAATAACCGGCATATTTTGTCCAATTGCACCTATGATCGTTGGGGTTAAGTTATTACCAAACTCCTTATCCATGGGCTTACCAACCTTATGCGGAACGAGGCCTGTGGGGACAGTGTTGTTTTGCTGATTGTTTGGAATGCTTTGTGAATAAGGAAGGTGCCATGGACAAAGCAGCTTGATTTCTACAGTCTGCTTTGTCCTGTGGTCTTTTATTGCATGCTTTAGTGACTTAAGTGGTTATTCACAAGTCTAGCTGGGCGCTAGACTTTTTATTTTATGTTAATAACTTAGGCACTTATCCACTTCGTTTGCTGCGCCAAGAATCACCGCCACTCTCTGGTGAATGCCTTCTGGCTGGATATCAAGAATGCGTTGACTGTGTGTATGTGCTTTACCACCTGATTGTTCGATCAGCATGGCCATAGGGTTTGCTTCATACATCAAACGCAATTTACCGGCTCGATTGGGTGACTTGCTGTCCCAAGGGTAAATGAAGATACCGCCTCGACACAAAATACGATGTACGTCACCGACCATAGCGGCAACCCAACGCATGTTGAAATCTTTTTCACGGGTGCCGGTGGCACCTGCAACAAGATCATTTACATAGGTTTGCATAGCGGCTGACCAGAAACGTTGGTTAGACATATTAATGGCAAATTCTTGTGTATCCGCAGGGACTTCGACCTTACTTTGAGTCTGAATAAACTCATTTTTTTCAGGATCAAGCGTAAACATTTGCACGCCTTGGCCTGTGGTCAGTACCAGCATGCAGGATGGACCGTAAAGAACGTAACCCGCAGCGACTTGCTCTGTCCCTGGTTTTAGGAAACTTTGTTCGGTTGCCGCGTCACTACCGGTATCATGGTAGATGGAGAAAATGGTACCCACCATGGCATTGATGTCTATGTTGGATGAGCCATCTAATGGGTCGAAAGCGATTAAATATTCGCCGGCGGTATTAGCAGGAACAATATCGTCTTCTTCTTCTGATGCAACCGCTCGAACCTCTGGACAGGCTAATAACGCGGTTTTAAGCATGTCGTTAGAGATGATATCGAGTTTCTTTTGTTCCTCTCCTTGCACATTTTCATTTCCAGCAACCCCCAGAATACCGGCAAGAGAGCCCTTGTGAAGTGCGTTGCAAATATCAATACAAGTGTTCGTGGTTGTCATCAATACATCTTGTAGAGCCGAAGGCGTGGTGGAGGCTTTCAAAACCTGTGTGAGGGTTTGCATGCTGTGCATTTCCTTTGTATTTATTGATGTCAGAAATTATGCCACTGCATCATGCCGGAGTCAGCTAGAGCGGCACTTTTTTAAGATGATTTTTAGTAAACCATTTCATGCGATCAATTTAAGGACCAATGACTTGGTCCTTTTGCTGGTTATTGATTGCTTAGGGTTTGATGGTTTTCACACCCTCTTGCGTCCCCAGTAACAACACATCAGCAGGGCGGGCCGCAAATAAACCATTGGTGACGACACCGACAATGGCATTAATCTGAGTTTCAAGTTTAATTGGATCAAGAATCTCAAGATTGTAAACGTCGAGAATATGGTTGCCATTATCTGTCACGACACCTTCACGGTAGACTGGATCACCGCCGAGTTTCACCAGTTGGCGAGCAACGTGGCTGCGCGCCATGGGAATCACTTCAACAGGTAAAGGGAAGTCGCCTAATACTTTGACTAACTTGGACTCGTCAGCAATACAAACAAACTCATCACTGCAAGCGACCACGATTTTTTCACGGGTCAGAGCAGCGCCACCGCCTTTAATAAGGTGTAAATGATGGTTAGATTCATCCGCACCGTCTACATAGACACGGATTTGATCAACGCCATTTAAATCGTAAACTGGGATGCCGTGATCTTTTAGGCGCTGAGCTGAGGCATCGGAGCTGGCCACGGTGCCATCAAACTTGCTCTTGTGTTTGGCCAATTCATCAATGAATAAGTTGGCCGTTGAGCCTGTGCCAACACCGACAATAGTGTCGTCTTCGAGTAAGGGGAGAATGTAGTTAACGGCCGCTTCCGCGACAGCTTGTTTTAACTCATCTTGGGTCATGAGGGGGAGCCCTTTATTATCGTTGAATGAGAAAGTGGGTAGAGCTTACTCTTTTGGTAAGCTTCCTCTGGTGGTGGCGTTATTATATTCCCTTCTCTAATTGAATGTTAGCCAAAACAACTTAGATTTATGCTGGCTATTTTGCAGATTCAGAGGCTTTCGCCTTTACGAGAGTTGAGTCGAGCAGGTATATTGCGATGTTCTATTTTTAGACTTGGTTTCCCCAATGATGTTGGGTGCCAGTCTCGTTCTGACGAATGTTATTTTCTTAGGAAACATTATGCCTCATACCATCATCAAAAAGATTCTACAGGCGCGCGTATATGACGTCGCTGTAGAAACGCCACTGTCTCGTGCCAATCAATTATCGAATCGATTGGGTAATGAGATTATTTTGAAGCGAGAAGACCTACAGCCCGTTTTCTCGTTCAAAATTCGTGGGGCATATAACAAAATTTGTCAGCTCACCGATGCTGAACGAGCCAAAGGGGTGATTGCCGCATCGGCAGGAAACCATGCGCAAGGTTTGGCTTTAGCCGCTAAAAAGCTGGGTGTGCAAGCGACGATTGTGATGCCAGCGACGACTCCGGAAGTGAAGGTCAGCGCCGTGCGCAACCATGGTGCGGAAGTCGTGCTGTTTGGTGATGCTTTTGATGAGGCGTCCGCCAAATCGAAAGAGATCATGGCGCAGACCGGACAAACCTATGTTCACCCTTTCGATGATGTGGATACCATTGCCGGACAAGGCACGGTTGGTATGGAGATTTTACATCAGCATGAAGGCAAGATTGACGCCATCTTCATACCGGTTGGCGGTGGTGGTTTGATCGCTGGGGTTGCAGCTTATGTGAAGTATCTACGTCCTGATATCAAAATTATTGGCGTAGAGCCTGAAGATGCTGCTTGCTTAAAAACAGCCATGGAAAAAGGTGAACCGACTCGTCTTGCTCAAGTGGGCATTTTTGCTGAGGGGGTTGCGGTCGCTGAAATTGGTCACAACACCTTTGCCATTGCCAAAGACACAGTCGATGAAGTGATCACGGTCACGACCGATGAAATGTGCGCGGCGATCAAAGACATCTATGATGATACTCGTGCGATTACCGAGCCTGCTGGTGCTTGTGCCTTGGCTGGATTGAAAAAGTACATTGAACGTGAAGGTGCAAAAGGTCAGACATTGATCGCCATTAACAGTGGTGCCAATGTCAATTTTGATCGCCTTCGCCATGTGTCGGAGCGTGCGGAGCTAGGGGAAAAGCGTGAAGCCATTATTGCGGTTAAAATCCCTGAGTCTCCTGGCAGCTTTAAAGACTTCTGCCAAGCGTTAGTTGGCCGAAATATCACGGAATTTAATTATCGTTACGGTGATGATCAGCAAGCGGTTATTTTTGTTGGTGTGGCATTGGGCGGAAGCCCTCACAGTCGTCAAGAACTGCTGGACGATCTAAAAGATTACGAAATCATTGATTTAACCGATGATGAAACCACCAAGGTGCATGTACGTCATATGATTGGCGGCCACTTACGCAGTCAAAAAGGGGAATTGCTATACAGTTTTGAGTTCCCAGAACGCCCTGGGGCTTTGTTGAAATTCCTCAACACCTTAGGTGGACAGTGGAATATTTCCATGTTTCATTATCGTAATCATGGTGACGCTTATGGCCGAGTATTGGTTGGTTTGCAAGCGGTCGGTGAAGAAACCGATGTGACTCATTATTTGGATGAGTTGGGCTATCCTTATCAGGATGAAAATAATAACTTGGCTTGCCAGCTGTTCTTTCGCTAAACGGCGGCAAATCGGTTATTATTAGGCCACTAATTTTCTTATTTAAACCCTCTGCTTGCTCGGCAAGTGGAGGGTTTGTGATTTTGATATGCCAACCCAAAGGCATGTTAACTGTTTAAAGGTTTTCCTGTGAATATTCAAACGCTTCTAAATCAACGCATTCAAGCCGCTATGGTAGCCGCTGGTGCGCCAGAAACAGCTCCAGCACTGACTCGTCAATCTGCCAAGGTTCAGTTTGGTGATTACCAAGCCAATGGCATTATGGGCGTGGCCAAAAGTCTTAAGATGAATCCTCGCGAATTGGCGCAAAAAGTAGTTGATGGTTTGGATTTGTCCGACATCGCGGAAAAAGTCGAAATCGCAGGCCCTGGTTTTATTAATATCTTCTTAAAGAATGCTTGGTTAGGCAAAGAGCTCGTGGCACTGCGCCAAAGTGAGCGCCTAGATGTACCAAGTGTTGCGGCACCGGAAACCGTGGTGGTGGATTATTCTTCTCCAAACCTGGCGAAAGAAATGCACGTAGGGCATTTGCGCTCAACGGTCATTGGTGATGCCGTTGTCCGTACCTTAGAGTTTCTAGGGCACCGAGTGGTGCGTCAAAACCACGTGGGTGACTGGGGAACACAGTTTGGCATGTTGTTGGCTTACATGGAGCGTTTACGTTCTGAAAAGGCCGAGATTAGCATGGCGCTGTCGGACTTGGAGACCTTCTATCGAACCGCTAAGACTTGTTTTGATGACGATGCTGGGTTTGCAGATCGTGCTCGTGAATTGGTTGTGGCCTTGCAATCAGGTGACAAAGACTGTTTGGCCTTGTGGGATGAGTTTATCGACATTTCTCTGACACACTGTGAAGAAACCTACAAAATGTTGGGTGTGTCTTTAGAGCGTCAGCATGTGATGCCAGAAAGTGCTTACAACGATGACTTACAGAATGTGGTCAATGAACTGACCGAGCAAAATCTGTTGAAGGAAGATCAAGGCGCTCAATGTGTGTTTTTAGAAGAATTCGCCAATAAAGAAGGGGAAATTACCCCGATTATTGTACAAAAAACCGGTGGTGGTTTCTTATATTCGACCACAGATTTGGCGGCTGTACGTTTCCGTCAGCACACATTAGAAGCCAACCGCGTATTGTACTTTGTTGATGCTCGCCAATCTTTGCACTTTCAGCAGATCTTTACCTTGTCTCGTAAAGCGGGTTTCGTGAAACCAGAAACTCAGTTAGAACATATGCCGTTTGGTACTGTGATGGGCAGTGATGGTAAGCCCTTCAAAACTCGTTCTGGTGGCGTCGCGAAATTGTCTTCATTATTGGAAGAAGCGCAAGAACGAGCTTATCAGTTAGTGTCTTCTAAGAATCCTGACATGAGTGAAGAAGAGCTTCGTAATATTAGTCGAGTGGTCGGAATCGCTTCGGTTAAATACGCGGATTTATCGAAAAACCGTACCAGTGATTATGTGTTTAACTGGGACACTATGTTGAGTTTCGAGGGCAATACAGCGCCGTATTTGTTGTACGCTTACTCTCGTGTTGCCAGCATTGTGAAACGCTCTGAGATGGATGTCGCGTCGTTAACGGGTGAAATCAAAGTCGAAGCAAGTCAAGAGCGTGCGTTGGCGATGAAACTGTGTCAGTTTGAAGAGGCCATTCAGCAGGTAGCGAACGATGGTATGCCACACTTCTTATGCGCGTATCTATACGAATTGGCAGGCACCTTCATGACCTTCTACGAAGCTTGCCCAATCCTGAACGCGGAAGAAGACGTTAAAAATAGCCGTCTACAGTTGGCGTTGAATACAGCTTCAACACTACAACTTGGTTTATCATTGTTAGGTATTGAAACCTTAGAAAGAATGTAACTTATATCGCTCATTATATGAGTGGTTAATTTGGTGAAAAAGGCGCAGTTCATTAGGATTCGCGCCTTTTTTATCTCTGCATTGAAATGTGCTGTGCCGATATAAGGGCGAAAAGAGGAACGAGATGAAAATATACATTGCTTATACCGGTGGTACGATTGGCATGGTGCCATCATCACAAGGCTTGATCCCAGATGCGGCTTTTGCAGACCATTTAAGTGAGCATTTAACCCCTTCTGATGAGCTGCAACATGACTTTGTGATACAAAGTTATGCAGAGTTGATTGACTCTTCCAACGCGACTCCGAGAGACTGGCAGACCATTGCCTTAGACATCCAAAGTAAATGGCATGAGTTTGATGCCTTCATTGTGCTTCATGGTACAGATACCATGGCGTATACCGCTGCGGCCCTGAGCTTTATGTTTGAGAAAAGTGATAAGCCCATAGTCGTAACAGGCTCACAAGTGCCTATGTATAAAGTGCGAACCGATGCCATGAACAATGTGTTGGGCGCCATTTCCGCTTGCGAGTCTGTTGCTCGAGGTGTGTTTTTATTCTTTGCTGGGCGTTTGATTGAGGGCGATTGTGCTCACAAAGCGCATACCAGTGATTGGCAAGCCTTTCACTCTCCGAATCGTGCTGAACGAGGTGTGCTTGGAATCGATTGGCAGTGGCGAGAAGGTCAAGTTCTTGACCTGCCTTGTGTGATTCGTATTCCTGATATGGCGTCTGGAGCGGTGACCTTATTGCCTGTTTTTCCAGGGGTTCGAGCGGAACATTGGCGCGGTTTATTAAATGAATCCGTGCAAGGTGCTGTGCTGTTGAGCTATGGTGCGGGTAATGCCCCCGATAAAGACGCCGAACTCTTATCGGTATTGCAGCAAGCCAGTGAACGGGGCGTGGTCATCGTTAATGTCAGCCAATGTGGTGCGGGCAGTGTGGTTGCTGGCGCGTATGCGGCTGGGTCGGCTTTGGTGAACGCGGGTGTGGTCTCTGGTGAGGCGATGACCTATGAAGCGGCTTTCGCTAAGTTGCACTTTCTGATTGGTTTGGGCTTGAAGGCAGAAGAAATAAAACGCGAATTCTGACATTCATTTAGGCACAGGCAGCGATTGATATAGGGAATTATATGGTCTTTCTTTATGTGCTTTTAGTGTTAATTTGGTCCACAGGTTTCATCACAGGTAAGCTGATTGTTGGTCTGATGGATCCCAATATCTATTTGGGCATTCGTTTCTTCTTGGCCGCCCTGTTGTTTTTTGCGCTGGCGCTTTGGCAGCGTCGGACGTTTCCGTCAAGACAAGAATTGCCTCAACAAATATTGGCTGGGGTATTAATGAGTGGTTTGTACCTTGGCCTCGCTTATGTGGCCATTGCCAAAGGTTTACCGGCAGGTGTCATGGCGTTGATAGGCGCTCTCCAACCCGTTTTAGTCACCTTTTTAGCGTTTCTGTTGATCAAAGAAAAGACGTCCTTTTTGAGCATGTTAGGCATGCTGATTGGCATTATTGGTTTGGTTTTGGTCATTTCTCCCGCGTTGGAGTTGGACATGAGTCACGGTGGTGTGACTCTATTAACACTTTGCCTTGCTGTTGGAGCTATTTTGGCTTTATCCCTTGGTGCCATCTATCAGAAAATGTCAATCGCTTCGTCTGACATCATTGTTTCCATGGGCATCCAGAACTTAGCCGCAGGTGTGGTGGCGTTTGGTTTTGTGTGGATGTTAGGAGAGCATGTCTTTGTGGCCCAATGGTCATCCTATCTATTGTTATTTTGGGGGGCTGTGGTGTTGTCTGGTGGAGGTGTGTTTTTAATGGTTTGGTTGCTGAGAAAAATCCATGCATCACAAGTCGCTATGCTGCTGCTGTTAGCGCCACCACTCGCCGCCGTGGAAAGTTATTTCTTGTTCTCTGAGACCATGACAATGGTGCAGGTAATTGGCTTCGTTATCACCATTGCTGGCGTCTATTTTAGTCGACTAAAGGCTTAATGTTATTTGTTTTCACGCAGTCTGAGCTTGGCTTCAAAACGGTCAAGTTGAGTGCCAAAATTTTCCAGTTGATCCACAAACGCATCCACTTCGATCTTGCTTGGCAGTAACTGGCTGTCAGACTGTAAATGTTGCACCAGTTGGATTCGTGCTTGGGTGGCAAATTCTTTGCTCCACGACCATTGAACTCGTAGTAAACGTGCCAGGGTAGCGGCGGGCAAATCGCCAATGTGATCTGCCAATAAACCTTCCCAATCCAACTCGAAGTTTTCCATCACTTTGTGCAAGGTCATCAGGGCTTGTGCATTACCTTGGATGCGTAAATCCCCATCAAAGAAGCCATCGCCTTCGAGCAGTTTACGATAGGCTGAGCTTGGTCCCTGTACTAGTGTATCTAACTTAGGGTCGAGTTCGATATCCTCTAGATTATCAGGCTTGTGCAACATGACGCCTTGTTCAAGGATATGCACTTGTAAGATGAGTGAGAAATCTTCAACGTACAGAATTACCTGCTGTCCCGCGAGCTTGCTTAACCTTTGCTGAGAAGGTGTATCTTGCTGAAGGGCAAGGTTAATACCATGTTCAATCGCACTAATGGCGGATAAGCTGAGTGAGCCCATGACAGGTTTTCCTAATTTGAAAATATCGTTTAACTTTGATGGATTTGAATCACGGAAGTGTCCCGCGTCTTACCTTCTTTTTCAAGACGTGCTAAATACATTTGCCACAACTGATCATGGTTTTTACCCAAATTATGTAAGTATTCCCAAGTATAGAGACCAGAATCATGACCGTCGTCAAAGGTGATTTTTAGAGCGTAATTCCCTGCGCCTTCGATGTTTTGTATGAACACATCTTTTTTACCATATTGGAGGATGGGCATTTGCGCTCCATGGCCTCGAACTTCGGCAGAGGGGGAGTGAACCCGTAAAAACTCGGCACTCAATTGACAGGTTTGGCCATCAGAAAAGGCCAGCTCAAGTTCACGAGATTGTTTATGGTAATGAATTTTGGTTGGGGTGAGCATGGTGTGTTCCACTCCGGTCACAGAAGGGAGCAAGCATTCAGTCGAATGCTTGCTACGCTTCAATAGGCAATTTGCCAATTACAAAATGTATTGGCTAAGGTCTTCGTCTTTTGCGACTTCACCTAATTGTTCATCGACATAGGCTGCCGTGATGTCAATTTGTTGGCCTTCTGGCATGTCGCAGGCGGAGTAAGAAACCTCTTCAAGTAAACGTTCTAAAACGGTATGAAGGCGGCGAGCGCCGATGTTTTCAACGGTTTCATTTACTTGGCAAGCAATCTCCGCAATGCGGGTGATGCCTTCATCGGTAAAGTTTAGATCAATGTTTTCGGTTTTCGCCAACGCCACATATTGCTTGGTTAACGAAGCGCTAGGTTCAACCAAAATGCGTTTGAAGTCTTCAACGGTCAAGGCATCTAATTCAACGCGAATGGGCAAACGGCCTTGTAGTTCTGGTATTAGATCTGATGGCTTGGTTAAATGGAACGCCCCTGAGGCAATAAACAGAATATGGTCTGTTTTGATCATGCCGTATTTGGTATTGACGGTACAGCCTTCAACAAGCGGTAAAAGATCGCGTTGAACCCCTTCTCGAGAGACTTCCCCGCTGGAGCGTTCTGAGCTTTTGGCAACCTTGTCAATTTCATCTAGGAACACGATGCCATTTTGCTCGACACTTTCAACCGCACGTGTTTTCAATTCGTCTTCATTGACCAGCTTACTGGCTTCTTCATCGCGCACTTGGCGCAACGCGTCTTTGACTTTTAACTTACGTTTCTTCGTTTTATTAGAACCGAAGTTTGAGAACATGTTTTGCAACTGGCTGGTCATTTCTTCCATACCAGGTGGCGTCATGATTTCCACGCCTACAGGAGTGTCCGCGACATCAATGTCGATCTCTTTATCATCCAATTGACCTTCGCGCAGTTTTTTACGGAAGATTTGGCGTGTGTTGCTCTCATTGTTTAGCTCTGGATCACCACCACGAGCAGGAGGCAGCAAGGCGTCTAAAATTCGGTCTTCGGCCGCGTCTTCTGCTTTGTGGCGTAATTTCTCAGTTTCTTGCTCGCGCAGCATTTTGATGGCCATTTCCACAAGGTCACGGATGATGGATTCCACATCTCGACCAACATAGCCGACTTCGGTGAACTTGGTGGCTTCAATTTTAATGAAAGGCGCATTCGACAGTTTCGCCAGACGACGGGCGATTTCAGTTTTACCGACGCCTGTAGGTCCAATCATTAGGATATTTTTAGGCGTGATTTCAGCGCGCATGTCTTCCGGTAACTGCATTCGACGCCAGCGGTTACGAAGTGCGATGGCGACGGCGCGTTTGGCTTTTTGTTGGCCAATAATGTGATTGTCTAAGGCGTTAACCGTCTCTCTTGGGGTCATACTGCTCATCATTTGGTCTCTTTAATTTGCTCTGTTTGGCGTTATGAATGGGTTAAGCGGATTGATCTTCCAGCTTGCCTTCAACGACAATCTCTTCAATGGTTAGGCTGTGGTTCGTGAATACACAAATATCCGCCGCGATGTTAAGGCTCTTTTCCACTATTTCTTTGGCTGTGAGTTCGGTGTTGTCTATCAAAGCACGGGCGGCGGCTTCAGCATAATTGCCGCCAGAGCCAATTGCTAAAGCGCCGTGTTGTGGCTCTACCACATCACCGGTACCGGTGATGATCAGAGTGCTTTCTGTATTGGCGACAATGAGCATGGCTTCAAGCTTGCGTAAGGCTCGATCTGAACGCCAATCTTTTGCTAGATCAACGGCTGCACGAACGAGATGGCCTTGGTGCTTCTCTAGTTGGCCTTCAAAACGTTCGAATAGGGTGAAGGCATCCGCCGTGCCACCGGCAAACCCAGCAATGACTTCACCATGGTATAAGCGACGCACTTTGCGAGCGTTGCCTTTCATCACGGTATTGCCAAGAGATACTTGTCCATCGCCACCTACGACGACTTGGTTGCCTTTGCGTACAGTTAGAATCGTTGTCATGCTTTACTCCAGTTTCGATTCTAACAAGGTGGGGGCAAGCCATGAGATTTCAAGCGGTGAGAGTGAACCGAATGGCGTTCTCCATACGGTTCACTTGTATCAACGGAGTTAAGGCTCTTTCTTGACTTTATAAGAGAAGGAAGAGATGTCCATGGAGACGAGTTTGTCCTCGGCACGATTCATTTTCGAACGAGAGATATAGGGGCCAAGTATCACGCGATACCATGGACGGCCATCTTTGCCAGTGGTTTGTCGAATGCTGGTTTCCACCAGTCCTGATAAGATGAGTTTGGCGCGTAGGCGATCGGCATCGTCAGAACTTCGGAAGGAAGCGGCTTGTAACATGTAATAAAAATCTTGTTCACCGCGAGGCGTAGACTGATAAGCATCCACATGACTGGTATCGACTTCGCTGTCTTGCAGTATTTGATAGAACTCAAAATTGTCTTTTTTGGCCGTCGCTTTGCTCACTGGTTTTTTAACCGGCTTGGCTTTTTCGACTGCTTTAGGCTGAGGAGCGGGCTTCGATGGTTTGGCAGCACTGGATTTTGCGGCTTCTGGGGCAATTTGACTAAGTTGCATTAAACCATAAATGAAGGCCAGCAAAATGGCTGGAATCAGCAGCCATAACCACCAGGCGGTTTTGCGTTTTGCGGCTGGTGGCGGTGTACGACGAGTTGCGCCTTTTTTCGGGCGACTTCCTTTGCTAGCAATGTAGATTGGCTTAAACATAGTGTGTTGTTGGTTTACTCAAAAATGGAGCGTCATGCAGGGCACATTATGCGTTGTCGCTTAATAAGTTTCCAGTGGGTCAACGTCGATTGCGAAACGAATTTTATGTTGTTTGGTCGCCTGTTCTAACCATTGCGTCATCCTTTCAGTGACTTGGTGTAACGGTGCCCTATGAGCCGACTTAATTGAAATCAAGGCTCGGTGCTGTCCCGCTTTGCGAACGATGATGGCAGCATAAGGACCCACCATATGAACGTCCGGTGGCAGCATAGGGGTTAGGTCGTTTTTCAGGGCATTTAATAGTTGCATGGCTTCTTGTTCGCTGGTGGATTCTGCTCGAACAATCACTTGGTGGTAAAACGGCGGTAAAGAGAGGGATTTGCGTTCAGCCAGTCCATTCATTGCGAAGTGCTCATAACCTAGGTTGCATAAGCATTCAATCGCGGCGTGGTCAGGATGATAGGTTTGCAACAATACATGGCCTGGTTTTTTCGCCCTTCCGGCTCGCCCTGATACTTGGGTGATAAGTTGCGCGGTGCGCTCCATGCCGCGAAAATCGGATGAAAATAATCCCGCATCTGCGTCCATGATGATGACCAAGGTGACATTCGGAAAATGGTGGCCTTTGGCCAACATTTGGGTGCCAATTAAAATGGCTTGATCATGTTCGTGGATCTTTTGTGTGAGCTTGGTCATGGCTGATTTACGTTGGGTGCTGTCTCGATCAATGCGTAAAATGGGAGTGTCTTTAAACAGCGTATTGAGCTGGGTTTCTAGCTGCTCTGTGCCTTCTCCAACCGTAAATAATTCTTCGCTTTGACAATCTGGGCATTGATGAATCAGGGCTTTTTGCGAATCACAATGGTGGCAATGCAGCTTGTTTGCACGTTTGTGCACTGTGAGATTGACATCACAATGATCACAGGTCGCAATCCAGCCACATTGATGGCACATCAGTGTTGGAGCATAACCACGACGATTCAAAAAGATTAAAACTTGTTCTTTGCGCTCTAAGGTAAGCTTCATGTTGGTCAGCGCGGTTTCGCTCAAACCATGAACGAGGGTTTGGCCTCGTAAATCAACTCTTTCCATTTTGGGGATATGAGCATCCCCAGCCCGTTGGCGCAATTTGAGCCAAGAGAATCGCTTTTGTAGGGCGTTGGTTAAACTTTCGTAAGAGGGTGTCGCAGACGCCAGTAGGACTGGAATGTTCAGACTTTGCGCCCGTTTCATGGCGAGGTCGCGAGCATGGTAACGAAATTTTTCGTGTTGTTTATAAGAGGCATCATGTTCTTCGTCGATGACCATGAGACCAAGTTTTGGCGCAGGAACAAAGACGGCAGAGCGAGTGCCTATGATGATTTTTGCATGACCGTTAGCGGCGAGCAGCCAGGCATCTAGGCGTTCTCTGTCATTCATATTGGAGTGCATGAGAACAATGTCGGTATTAAAACGTACTTCGAAACGTTTTAGGGTTTGAGGGGTTAAGCCAATCTCTGGCACCATGACCAACACTTGTTTGTCTTCTTTGATGCATTGCTCTATTAAACGTAAAAAAACTTCTGTCTTACCACTGCCAGTAACACCGTCCAATAAAGACACGTGGAAGTGATGGCGGTGATCGAGCAAAGCATCGATCGCTGAAGCCTGTTCTAAATTGAGCGTCGGAGGGACCTGAGTCTGGTGAGTGTGTTTTTCCCCCGCTTTATTAAAGGCTCTTGGCTCCCGGCGCAATAGGCCTTTTTCTTCGAGACTTTTGCCCGCAGCGGGCGCCAGATCCAGTACCGACGCGGCTTGTTGACTTAGGCCATTTGGGTGTTGTTGAACGGCTTTTAAAAAATCCTGCTGACGTGGTGCACGGCTTAACTGCTCGATCTCGAATGCTTGACCTGCTGTTGTGGTAAACCACCAATTTTCAGTGCGAAATTCCGCATTTTCACCTTTGCGCAATAACACGGGTAACGCATGAAAAACGACATCGCCTATTGGGTGATGATAATAACGTGCCGCCCACTCGCAGAGCGCCATCAGTTCCGGGGTAATGACCGGTTGTTTATCGTGCAGTGAAGTAAGAGGTTTGACGTCATCTGGGTTCCAGTCACTGGTCTCACTGAGTGCGACAATGACGCCTAAACGGCTGCTTTTTCCAAATGGCACTTTGACTCGCATACCAGGCGTTAATTCATGACGTAAGGCAATGGCTTTTGGCACTTTATAGTCGAATAAGGTCCGCAGCGGCACTGGCAGGGCGACTTTAATATAAGGGTGCTGAGTAAGTAGAGCCTCTTGCATGCGTTTGGTTAAGCCTTGTTTAGTAAAGGAAAAAATTTAGCCATTGGTTTATAGGCTTAGTGTACGCTAGTGCAAGGCGTTTACGCGAGTGACAATTTTATGTGAAAAGAGTGATAAAAGGCTTGATGAATCATCAATTGATCCCTAAAATACGCGGTTCTTGGTACCACTGTACAATGTCTGTACAACGAATCGTGCGGTGCTTGGCGAGGCGAAAGCCCTTTTATGTCGATCAAGTGGCGGCACACCAAACTTTAAGGTAGAAACAATGCAAAAAGATATTCACCCAAATTATTCTGCGATTACTGCAACTTGTACTTGTGGTAACACTTTGAATCTTAACTCTACAATCGGCAAAGACATGCACATCGATGTATGCAGTAACTGCCACCCATTCTACACAGGTCAGCAAAAAATGCTGGACACTGGTGGTCGTGTGGATCGCTTTAACAAGCGTTTCGGAGCACGTCGTACTACTAAGTAATTGGTGGCATGATTGTGAGAGTGTTAAAAAAGCGTCGAGTTTACTTGGCGCTTTTTTTATGCCTGTCATTTAGTGCTGGCGCAACCGAACTTTGTCGGGCAACCGGCCCGTTAGAGCGCGCTCAGATTAAACGCATTGTCGATGGCGATACGATTCATTTGAGCGATGGCCGTAAGGTACGTTTGGTTGGAATAAATACCCCAGAATTAGATCATAAGGCGGGTAACCACCAAGCTTATGCTGAGCAAGCCACACAGTTTTTAGCGTCTCGCTTAGACGGTTACGTGTTTATTCAGAAGGCTAGAAGTGATCAAGACCGCTATGGCCGTAAGCTCTATTACCTGTTCGATAAAGATCGTATTTCGCTGACAAGTCAGTTACTATTTGAAGGGCTTGGTTATCGTATTGCGGTGCCGCCCAATTTAGCCTATCAGGCATGTTTTGTCGATGCTGAAAACGCGGCTCGCAAAGCACATAAAAGGTTATGGCAACACAATTTGCAATGGCAGCCAAAAGCTGGTTTTGCAATCGCTAGAGTGAATATCTCTTCCGTTACCCGCAACCGAGGAGGTTGGTGGCTAGAAACTCAGCAGGATCTAGTAATCAACTTGCCACCTTATGTCTCAGATTATTGGCCCGCTCAGACTGTGTTTGGGTTAGAGGGAAAAACCATCGAGATAAGAGGTTGGCAACATCACAGAACGAATCGTAACAACGCTTTTAAATCGTGGGTTCTATCGGTAAGGCATCCGAATGACTTGCGTGAAATCAAGGATCTCAATCCTAATTGATTGATAGAATATTCTAACGGTTTTGTGCTTTAAAGTGTGTGTTAGATAGATTATTCTGACGAACCAAAATGATAAGGTGCCATTTTTTGGAATGAAAATGCAGTGTATTTCATTATCAAGAATTAAGGCCCAAACATAAAGCAACTAAATTAATAACACCAAACAGACGGAAACATCATAATGGCAGAAGATATGAAGCAAGCTGCATTGGATTACCATGAGAATCCAGTTCCAGGTAAATTGAGCGTTACCATTACTAAACCGACTGAAACGGCTCGTGACCTTTCCCTAGCTTATAGTCCAGGTGTGGCTGAGCCTTGCCGTGAAATTGCGAAAGACCCAGAAAATGCTTATCGCTATACAGGTAAAGGTAACTTGGTCGCGGTTATTTCTGATGGTTCTGCCATTCTTGGTTTAGGGAACCTTGGTCCATTGGCTAGTAAGCCAGTTATGGAAGGTAAAGGCTTGTTGTTTAAGCGCTTTGCCGGCATCAACTCAGTGGACGTGGAAGTGGAATCTGAAAGCCCTCAAGCGTTTATTGATACCGTTGCTCGTATTGCGAACACCTACGGTGGTATTAACCTTGAAGATATCAAGGCACCAGAGTGTTTTGAAATTGAGCGTCAGCTGATCGAGCGTTGTTCAATTCCAGTGTTTCATGATGACCAACACGGTACAGCGATTGTAACGGCAGCTGGTTTGTTGAACGCGCTTGAACTTCAAGGCAAAGACATCGCTGAGGCGAAAATTGTTTGTCTAGGTGCGGGTGCGGCAGCGACAGCTTGTATGAAACTGATCATTGCTTGTGGTGCTCAGCGTGACAACATTTTTGTGTTGGACCGTAAAGGCGTTATTCATTCTGGTCGTGACGATTTGAACCAGTTTAAAGCGATGTTCGCAATCGATACAGACAAGCGTACTTTGGATGATGCCATCGATGGCGCGGATGTTTTTATCGGCGTATCTGGTCCTGATCTATTGTCTGGTGATCAGTTGAGCAAAATGGCGGCTAACCCAGTGGTATTCGCTTGTTCTAACCCAGATCCAGAAATCAGCCCTGAATTGGCACACCAAACACGTACTGACTTGATCATGGCGACAGGTCGTTCTGATTACCCAAATCAGGTAAACAACGTATTGGGCTTCCCATTCATTTTCCGTGGTGCATTGGATGTGCGTGCAACACAGATTAATGAAGAAATGAAAGTGGCTGCGGTTCATGCACTGAAGGATTTGGCGAAAGAAGAAGCGCCAGCGGATGTGGTCGCGGCATACGGTGGTGCAGCATTGAGTTTTGGTAAAGAATACATCTTGCCTAAGCCAATGGATTCTCGCTTACTAAATGTTGTTTCTGCTGCCGTCGCAAAAGCAGCGGTAGATTCTGGTGTGGCTCAACTTCCATACCCTGACTTCTACCCACTTGAGAGCCTAGATCACTTTGGTGCTTAAGTTGCGTACAATACTTTGATGGACCTATTAATGGTCTAATCACAGCAAAAAAGGCGATACTCTTTTCTGAGTCTCGCCTTTTTTTATGGCGAATAATTCCCATGTCAGGAGTGCATTGATGAGAGTAGCAATTTACTGTGGTTCCGCAGAGGGTCGCTCAGAAGATTATGTGAAGAGTGTTTGGTCATTAGGTCAGTACTTGGCGAAGCAGGGTGTGGACGTCGTGTATGGCGGTGGCAACGTCGGTTTGATGGGCGTGATTGCCAATGCGGTATTGGACGCTGGTGGAAAAGTGGTTGGTGTGATTCCTAATCATTTAAAACAAAAAGAGATCGCTCATCTTGGCTTAACTGAGCTTCACATTGTCGCTGACATGCATGAACGTAAAGCGAAGATGATGGCATTAGCAGACGCTTTTGTGGCATTACCTGGCGGTGTTGGCACCTTGGAAGAAATGTTCGAAGCGTGGACTTGGGGGCAACTGGGCCTGCATCAAAAGGCGTGTGCTTTTTATAATGTGAAGGGCTTTTATGACCCTTTATTTACCATGGTGGAAAGCATGCAAGAAGCGGGTTTTGTGAAGCCGGAGTATCTTGATATGCTCATTCGAGAGTCGACACCGGAATCCTTATTGACGGCTTTACTCGATTATCAAGCTCCCGTCGCAAAATGGTCCTAATGCTAGTCGTAAGCAAAAGGAAGAGCCATAAAAAAGCCCCGGTAAAATGGGCTTTTTTATGGCGTATCTTTTAAAGGTGTAAGTCATTCAGCTCTTTGGTTGGGGAGTGACCCCTAAGCACTGAATAGGTTATTAGAATAGGTTTTCTAGGGCGCTGTTTTCTTGTTTTTCTTCTTGCACTTCACTAGTGGTGCCGTCGTCCAAAGCGGGTGAGTTGAGATCACGCTTAGGTGGAACATGGTCTTTACGGAAGATCTCAAAAATGGCATTTTTTTGACCCGGTAAGGCACGTTCACCTGTTTTAGGATCAATGCGCACTGTGACTAAGCTCGAGGGCTTAGCAACGTAATCAGGCGGCGTGTCCTGTAGAGCATAACGCATGTATTCAATCCAAGGTGGCAATGATACTGAACCACCCCATTCAGCTCGACCACCACTGTAGCGTCCTAGTGGTGTGGAGTTATCAAAGCCACTCCACACAGAGGTGACGATGTCACCGTTGAAGCCTGAGAACCAAGCATCGCGTCCGTCATTAGTCGTGCCGGTTTTGCCGGCAATGTCGTCGCGTTTTAGTACTAAGGCGCGTCGTCCAGTACCGTATTTGATGACATCACGCATCATGTCATAAATGATGTAATTGACTTCTGGGTCGAGCACTTGTGGGGCAACCGGCAAACTATCAATACCATCTAGGTCATTGAATAGGCCCATTTGTGGTTCATCTTCTGAGTTTCTTTCTAGCAGAGTGCAAGTTTCACAGACCGTAACGGGAGTGGCTTGGAAAAGAGTCTGATTGTCACGATCCACAACACGATCAATCAAATAAGGTTGTACTTGATAACCGCCGTTAGAGAACACCGCATAACCGGCGGCAATTTGTAATGGCGACAGGTTAGCACTGCCTAATGACAAGGATAAGTTGTGTGGCAATTCATCAGGATCAAACCCGAAACGTTTTAAGAAATTCAATGTTGGACGGATGCCTAGCTCGTCCAAGAGTCGAACGGAAACAATATTTTGTGAACGATATAATGCTTGGCGTAAACGTGTCGGACCATAAAACTTGCCGCCATCATTGGTTGGGCGCCAAGCGGTAGCCAGATTTGTGTCATTGAATACGACTGGTGCATCGTTGATGGTGCTGGCCGCAGTATAACCACGGGCCAAGGCGCTGCTGTAAATGAATGGCTTAAAGTTTGAACCAGGTTGGCGTTTAGATTGTGTGATGCGATTGAATTTGTTTTCGTAGAAATTAAAACCACCAACTAAAGACTGGATTGCACCATTCTTACTGTTTAATGAAATTAACGCACTCTGTACATGGGGTTTCTGAGCCAGTAGCCAACCTTGGTTAGCGTCTGGTCGCAAACGAATGACATCACCAGGCACTAATATGTCGGCCATGGTTTGCGGCTCAGGGCCTTGACTGTCAGCATCAACATAGGGTTTTGCCCATTTTACGGCTTCCCAAGACAATGTCGCTCGTTCCCCATTGACCATGCGAACATCTGCGGTTTTGTCTTCTGTTGCAATGACTAAAGCGGCTTGCCAATCTTTAAATCGACTGACCTCTTCCAATGCGGCTTGCTGTTCTTCAAGAGGTGCATCGACTAAATCGATACGAGTTTCAATGGAGCCACGGTAGCCGTGACGCATGTCGTAGCTAATCACACCATTGTAAACAGCGTCATTCGCGGCCTTTTGACGACCTGAATCTATGGTGGTATACACAGTCATACCATTGTTATAGAGGTCATTACCAAAGGTAGTGTATAGCTCAGAGCGAACCATTTCAGCGATGTAGCCCGCTTCAATGTCAGGTGTGACACCATGGTTTTCAGCCGTTACTGGCGATTCTACGGCGGCTTCATAAGCTTGTTTATTAATCATCCCAAGTGACAGCATACGTTGCAAAATCCAGTTTCTTCGGATTAAGGCTCGGGAAGGGTTTACGATAGGATTGTATCGTGAGGGCGCTTTGGGGAGACCGGCAATCATCGCAATTTGAGCTAAGGTTAGCTCGGATAAACCCTTGCCATAATAGACTTGCGACGCAGCTTCGAAGCCGTAGGCACGTTTGCCTAGATAAATTTTATTGACGTAGAGTTCAAGGATTTCATGCTTGGTGAGTTCACGCTCCATCTTCAAAGCAATGAAGATTTCGGTGAATTTACGGGTAAAGGTTTGCTCGAAAGATAAGAAGTAGTTACGGGCTACCTGCATGGTAATGGTACTACCGCCACCTTGCTTCTGACCTGTGGTGATCAGTTGAACGACGGCACGACCAAGGCCAAGAATATCAACACCGGGATGATGGTAGAAATTAGTGTCTTCGGCGGCCAATATAGCATGTTCAAGGTTGGCTGGAATGTCAGCATAGTTAATTGGTGAGCGGCGCTGTTCACCAAATTCGCCAATCAATTGGTTGTCGGCGGTGTAGATGCGCAATGGGATCCGTAACTCTATGTCTTTTAGCTCTTCCACAGTTGGAATGCGATCTTTTACATTGTAATAAATCGCATAGGTGATGCCAGCCGCACTAATTGCTCCAAATACACCGAGAAAAAAGAGAATTTTTAATACCTTAGCCATAGATAACCAATTGCCACTGGATGAAAAAGAATCATTATACCTAATATCTTCATAGAATTGGCGCTTAACTTTGCAGCAAAACGTGTTATCTTGAGAAAAAAGTTTGGTATGGATGCTGACCTTTGACTCTTCGTTAATAATTATTTCAAGGATGAAAGATGGCGCTCGTTTTAAATTATTCAATCGCTCTATTTTCAGGGCAGGCTTGTCAGCTTTTTCACTCTTCCGAATACCATGAATTGTTACCGCGATTGGTGACCCCCGAACCCTCCACCCCATCGGTTGAGAAGATCAATGAGTGTCTGCAAGACTTTGATTTCGAATCATTGGATTGTGCCTCAAGGTTGCTGATATTGGTGCCAGACGAATGGCTAAGTGTGACTCAGCATAGCTTGGATCATCCGGTTTCTGCTCGATTATTGCCTTTAGCGGCACTCAGTTTCGCCGTTGAATCGACTTACGCTACCCCCGACAATACCTTGTATGCGTTTCAGCATAAAACGGCCTCAAACCTCGATACCCAACTCACTGTATATGCTTGCTCAAAAAGCTGGTCTGAGCCTTTATTTTCGGCATTCCAGCAGCAGGGGCGACATTGTATTCTAGTTGCTTACAGTCAATTTAAACATTTCCCATCTAGGTCTTGGTCCTATTGCACTGGCCAGCAGATCTCTGGTTATCATCCTGAATATGAAAAACAACAAAGGGTGCGCCGTTATCTATGGCTCGGTGTGGTGTTTAGCTTGGCGATTCATTTCGTGGCGCTGGGTCTCTATTGGTATCTTGAGCAGGCGGTCGAGTCGGCGGGAATAGGCTATCAACAGGTTGTAGATGTGACGTCAAATTGGTTGCAAGACCAACAAGCACCCCCTTTTGTGTCAACGGCACTAACCCTAGTTCAAGGTTTACCTGCCACGGTGAGAGTCGAGGGATTTAGCGTCCAGCGTGAGCAAGCTGATATGCGCTTTAGTTTGCCGAAAAGCATGTTGAAAATGGTGATGGATAATTGGCAAAGTGCCTACCCTAATTGGCGTTGGATAGTAGTGCAAGATTCCTTCTCAACGCTTGATCAAGAGGAGGTGGTGAATGTCTCGATTCAAGTGTTCTGTCATTAATATGGCGTTTTTGCGTCTGCTTAATGGCCGTTTAATATTGCTCATACTGTGCTTGCAGCTGGTCATCTGGTATCCATTTTTATTCTCAGCCTATGACGACTGGAAACGAGAAGAAAAAAAACTGGCGGATGCTTGGTTGCGCTGGCATAAGATTCAACGTCAAGACGATCGTCTGTTAGCGATGCCATTGTCCGATTTGGATTGGCTCAGTCAGACCGTCATCAACACACGTAATCGTTTGGTAACAGGCTGGCGTCTTGAGGGGGTGGCGAACATGACTCAATGGCAGCTTGTATTCGAAAGGGTGCAGGAAACTTTGGCGGTATCGGTAATGGAGATGGATTGGCAACGACAAGTGGATGGTCGTTGGCAAGGTGCTATTGAATTGGGTGTTCAATTACCCGCGGTCAATCGAGAGTTTGAGAACTGGCTACCAACCCCCTTTAGACGGCCGCATTTTAATGCTCGAGATTGGCGTTTATTCTCCACAATGAAAAGTGTTGACCGACGCTCAGCTCTAATGCAATTTCGTCAAAAACAATATTGGCTTCACGAGGGAAGTTGGTTGCCTGAAGCAGGTGTCAGTGTCCTCGCGGTATTAGCTGATCGTGTCATTTTAGTCGCCAAGGATGGCTCACAATATACGTTGTTAATAACAACAGGGAGGTCAGAGAATGACAGTTTGCTACAGGAGGTGGCTGATTAGCCTAGCTGGGTTATGTTTTAGTAACCTGTGCTTATCATTGGATGTGTATTTTGAAAATAAGCCGTTACAGGAAGTCTTGCCTTGGTTAGCGGCCCAGTTAAATGAAAGTGTGGTGATTAGTCCAGACATTGACCGCAATCTCACCTTGTCCATTAAGGATGCTAGTTGGCAAGATGTATTAGAGGCTGTAGCGCGTCAGCCTGGTATTCGTTTGCAATGGCAGTCTGGTGTGGCGGTATTGATGCCTGATAGGGTGGTCGATAAAGTCCTTCCCGAACCGGACCTTTGTCAGCGCTCTTTTTGGCCTTTGAAACACGCTAAGGCAGAAGGTGTTGGTAAACATTTACAAACCTTATATCCCTCTATTTCTATTGTCGTTGATCTCAGAACGAATTCATTGCTTGGGCATTACTGTGCGCCGTTGGAAGGGGTGGAAGAGGTGATAGCTTGGTTGGATTCACCGCTAAAGCAAATCGAAATTAGTGCTCAAATTGCCCAAGTCAGTCGATCGGCTCAGTCACAATTTGGTGTGAACTGGCAAAGTACATTATCTCAAGGTGTACGCTCTTCTATTGGGGGAGCCATTGATCTTGGTGCTTTGGCACCCACGAGTGAATTTAATGTGTCCGCCACAGGGGCCAATAGTTTGCTGTCGTTAACGTTGGATATGCTTGAAAGTGAAGGCATGGCGAATGTGGTCTCCAAACCTAAAATCGTGACCTCGACAGGTCAAACCGCCAGAATCGAGTCGGGGACAGAAATTCCTTACCAGACGGTGAGCGATGACACTGTGAGTGTGTCGTTTCGACAGGCGGCTTTAATGTTGGAAGTAACGCCTTATGTAAAACAAGACGACTACATTTTATTGGAGTTGAGTATTCATCAGGACTCGGTTGGAGACTTGGTCAATGGCGTGCCGAGTTTGAAGACCAATCGATTGACCACCCAAGTGATGTTGAAGGATCAAGAAACGCTTGTTTTGGGCGGGGTTTTTAGGGAAGAAAGTTTTACGACGGAAAGTCGAGTACCTTTGTTGAGTTCTGTACCTTGGTTGGGAGAATTATTCAAAAGCCACTCAAAACAACAAGAAAAGGTTGAATTACTTGTATTTATTACGCCAAAACTGCTACAAATGACGGTAAACTAAGACCTATTCTTAATTGGCTTAATTTCTGTGTAACAAAATACAATGATAAATGCCCCCAATATTATTTTAGTAGGCCCAATGGGCGCTGGAAAAACAACGATAGGCCGTTTGATTTCACAATCGATGGGCAAAGAGTTTTACGATCTAGACAAAGTCATAGAAGACAATGCCGGTGCCGATATACCATGGATTTTTGAGCGCGAAGGGGAAGAGGGATTTCGTAAAAGAGAAACGCAAGCGCTTTCAAACATGGTTCAGTCAGATACACACAATACTGTCCTAGCGACGGGTGGTGGTATTGTTACACGATCAGAGAATCGTGATATTTTGCAGCAAGATGGTTTAGTGGTGTACCTATATGCTTCGGTAGCGCAGCAGCTTTATCGAACCTCGAAGAGTTCTCATCGACCTTTGTTGCAAGCGGGTGACCCCAAAGCAACGTTGAAAAAATTATTCGAAGTGCGTGACCCTCTTTATCGAGAGGTGGCGACCTTAGTCATTGAAACCGATGCCCGTCATCCCAAAGCCGTCGCTAATAAAGTATTAGAAGCCATCAAGCGTTATTTAACATCGGAGGACAGCAATCCTAATGCGCACCTTAACCGTGGATCTTGGTGATCGTAGTTACCCTATTTACATCGGCAGTGGTATTTGCCAACAAAAGGCATTGTTTGATGAGGCCATTCATGGCAAACAAGTCATGATTGTCACCAATGATACTGTCGCTGCTCTTTATTTAGATGCCATGGTGACCATGCTGTCCGCCGATTATCAAGTGGATACGTGTATTTTACCGGATGGAGAGGCTTATAAAACGCTGGATACCTATGGTTTGATTATGTCTTCTTTATTGCAGGCTAGACACAATCGTACCACGACGATTATTGCCTTAGGCGGTGGTGTGGTTGGTGACATGGCTGGGTTTGCTGCAGCGACTTATCAACGAGGAGTGCCATTTATTCAAGTGCCCACTACCTTATTGTCTCAGGTTGATTCTTCGGTTGGCGGTAAAACTGGGGTTAACCATCCGTTGGGTAAAAACATGATTGGTGCCTTTTATCAGCCGCAAGCGGTCATTATCGATATTGATTCCTTGGCGACCTTACCGCCACGTGAATTGTCGGCGGGTATGGCGGAAGTCATTAAATATGGTTTGATCTGTGATGCGGAATTTTTCGATTGGTTAGAGCTTGAAATGACCGACTTAATGGCGCTGGAATCGAATAAGATTACCGAAGCTATTTATCGCTCTTGTTTGGCTAAGGCCAATGTCGTTGCACAGGATGAGCGGGAAGGCGGTATTCGTGCGATCTTAAATCTAGGTCATACCTTTGGTCATGCTATTGAGGCTGAACTGGGTTATGGTAAGTGGTTACATGGTGAAGCCGTTGCAGCGGGCTGTGTGCTGGCAGTGGATTTGTCATGGCGTATGGGTAGCCTCAGTGAGCAAGATGTGAGTCGTTCCGTGGCCATGTTTGAAGCGGCTAAGTTGCCCGTGTTACCGCCACTTGAAATGACCTTGGACAGCTTTGTTGAACGTATGGCATTAGATAAGAAAGTATTAGATGGCAGCTTGCGTTTGGTCTTACTCGCGTCGCTAGGCGACGCCATGGTAACGTCAGATTTCCCAATAGACGCTTTTGAAGCCTGCATTGTGGACGCGCTTGAAGTCGGTAAACAAGCCAGTTTGGCATAATATTAGTTGATGATATCTTAGAAGGACGATATGTCTCAGCCAGAGTTTCAGTTTGATCTCGAGGATGCCTTGAATCAGCCCTCCAAAGGGCCGCTGAGGGATCCCTTTGGTTCGAAGGATGCCTCCGTTTACTTTGCTTCGGAAGAAGGTAATCAGCAGCTGGCTTTGCTGGAACATTTAAGTCGCTATAGTAATTTACTTTCAGTCGTTCAAGGCCCTGAAGGAAGCGGCAAAAGTCGTTTCTTGATGGAATTTGCTCGTCATCAAGATGAAATGACAGTCATTAGCCATGTGAAAGCCAGCATGTTGATGACCGCAGGGCAATTGTTACAAGCTATCTATGCGGGTTTTTCTGGACATTTCACTCAAGCTCCCAATGAAGCCACGTTCGGGCCTTTGCTCAAATTCTCCCATGATTTAGAGGACAAAGGTCAGGCCGCATTAGTGCTGGTTGATAATGCACAAGAGCTGAATACCGATGCGGTAAGTATGTTGTTGGATATGATGTCGTTGGCAACAGAAAATCAAACTGTACCGCATATTGTGTTGTTTAGTGCACATTCGTTGGGACGCAATCTGGACGCTTATCAACGCTCTCGTTATGAGCAATTGAGCCACTCTTTTAGTCTTGCACCTTATTCGTTAGAACAAACTCGAGCTTACATGTTGCATCGAGTTCGTGCTGTTGGCGGTGGTATTAACCTGCCGTTTACGGATAAACAGATCAAGCAAATTCATCAGGAGTCAGGTGGTTATCCTGGTCGTATTAATGAAATTGCTCAACGTCTGATGGGGAAAGGTAATAAGGCTAAATCGGGTAAAGGTTTTAGCTTGAGCATGGGCTTTCCATTAGCGCACATGGCGTTATTGTCGATTGTGATGTTGGGGATCTTGGTGGCTGTATTGTTTTCGGATAAAGCCGAAGAGACATCAAATGACCGCACCGCGAATGTGATTCCATTGAGTCCTAGACAGGGCCAATCTTCCGAAGAAACCATTGCTCGTATTGATGCTATGCAGCGACAAATTGGTCAAGCTGGACAGGTTGTCTTGCCGCCGATCCCAGAAGACACATCGTTACCTGCTATTAGCATGTCTAAAACCAATGAGGCTCGTTCAGTCAATGAACCTGTGGCTCCAAGTGTTGAAACAGCACCGATTCGGTTGGCCGCACCGGCTCGTTCAGAAGCCCCCATGTTGGTGGAGTCGCCCGAATTAACCGAACCAAAACCTGTTGTGCCGAAAACAGAAGAAACGGTGGTGAACACGCCGGACGATGTGTTTAATAAAACCCAGTGGTGGCTATCACAAAACCCGAATCGCTATACGCTTCAGCTGTTGGGGACTCACAATCAGCAAACCGTAAAAGACTTTATTCGTGATCAAGGTGGTATCGACGCCTTTGGTTACTTTAAGGCTCAGCACAATGCTCGCGATTGGTTTGTGGTTGTGTATGGTTTGTATCGTAATCGCAGTGAAGCCATTGCCGCGGCGGAAACGCTACCGAGTGATTTGCGATCCTTGAATCCTTGGGCAAGAAGTGCTCGCGGTATTCAAGAAGACATTCGTAAGGCACAATAAGGCATCAGGATAATCCCCTTTCAGATAAGAAAAACTCATTGAAAAATGCTGTCGGATGCGTTTTTTGGTGGGTTGTTCGTGTAAGAAAATCGCAATTTAGTAAAAATAACTGTATTTCTCTAAAAAACGTGAATGAACAGAGGAATTTTCTGTTTGCAAAAACTCCTGCCATAGATAATTCTCTATCCTCCACTAAATTGCCTCTAATTACCCTATAAAAAGCCCTAAAATAACAGAATGCAGGGAGACTCAAGTTTGAGTCACTGATCTCCTCAAGGTAGTATAGGCCTCCATTTCGGTGGCTTTTTGGGTAAATAGTAGTCATTATCAAAACACTTTTCTAATAATAGAATCACTTTTAACCCCGCCATCAGATAAACGATTCAACATCTTATTTATTTTTTATGTTTCAACTGTGGGAGTTGGTGTATGAATGCAGGCCTTTATCGTCCTGGCGAGTTCAAAGACAACTGCGGCTTCGGCTTAATTGCACATATGGAAGGCAGTACCAGTCATGAACTGCTAAAAACCGCCATAGAATCTTTGACATGTATGACGCACCGCGGCGGTATCGCTGCTGATGGTAAGACGGGCGACGGTTGTGGCCTATTAATTCAAAAGCCTGATGCGTTTTTACGTGCAGAAGCGGCAACCTTGTTTAACCATACGTTTTCGGATTTGTATGGCATTGGGATGGTCTTTTTAGATCAGGATTTGGCGCTGGCGGAAGAACAACGTCAGCGTGTGACGAAAGAGCTAGAAGAGCAAGGCCTTAAAGTCGTTGGCTGGCGTGATGTGCCAACGGATTCTTCTTGTCTTGGTGGCATTGCATTAGACTGTTTACCACGTATTGAGCAAGTCTTCATTGATAGCAATCGTATGGATGCGCGTACGTTTGCAACGCGTTTGTTCGTGGCGCGTCGTCAAGCTGAAATAGCGTTGGCGCAATATGAAAATTTTTACATCTGTTCTTTGTCTGACAAGGTTTTGTCATACAAAGGTTTGATGATGCCTGTTGACCTACCGTCTTTTTACAAAGACCTAGGTAACGAAAAGCTGAAAACCGCTATTTGTGTGTTCCACCAACGTTTCTCGACCAATACCTTACCCCGTTGGCCGTTGGCACAACCTTTCCGTATGTTGGCACACAATGGTGAGATCAACACCATTGAAGGTAACCGTAACTGGGCATTGGCACGTGGCAGCAAATTGCGTTCGCCGTTGATTCCAGAGCTGCAAGATCTGCAACCTTTGGTTAACCTGACGGGTTCTGATTCGTCTTCTATGGACAACATGTTAGAGATACTCGTCACGGGTGGCATGGATATTTTCCGTGCGGCGCGTTTGATCATTCCGCCAGCATGGCAAAATGTAGAAAACATGGATCCAGAATTACGTGCATTCTACGAATACAATTCCATGCACATGGAACCCTGGGATGGTCCCGCAGGTCTTGTTATGACGGATGGCCGCCATGCGATTTGTATGTTGGACCGTAATGGTTTGCGTCCTTCTCGTTGGGTGATTACTAAGAATGGTTTCATTACGCTAGCGTCTGAAATCGGTACTTATGACTACAAGCCAGAAGATGTGGTGGCGAAAGGTCGTGTTGGACCTGGTCAAATGCTGGTGGTGGATACGCAAACCGGTAAAGTGCTGCACACAGACGACATCGATAATCGTCTTAAAGCCTTACACCCATACAAAAAGTGGCTGAAGCAAGAAGCCATTCGCATCGAAACCATCTTGGTGGAGTCATCACAGGAATTTGAACCTTTTACGAAAGATGAAATGACGACCTACCAGAAGATGTTCCAAGTCTCCTTTGAAGAGCGTGAACAGATCTTCCGTCCGTTGGCTGAAAGTGGTCATGAAGCGGTGGGTTCGATGGGGGATGATACCCCAATGGCGGTGATGTCGAGCCAGACTCGCCCGGTCAGTGACTACTTCCGTCAGAAGTTTGCTCAGGTGACCAACCCACCGATTGATCCATTGCGTGAATCCATTGTCATGTCATTGGAAACCTGTGTCGGTGTAGAGCGTAATTTGTTTGAAGAAACACCAAAGCACGCCAACCGAATTATTTTGTCATCGCCGCTATTGTCGCCTCGTAAGTTTAGTCGTCTATTAGCGATGGATGATCATAAATTCAGCTTAGTACGTTTAGGCACGAACTATGATCCGGCTGAAGCGTCCCTTGAAGAGTCGATCAAGGCGTTGCAATTAAGAGCTGAGCAAGAAGTACGTGATGGTGCGGTGATTATCGTATTAACGGATCGTGACTTAACCAAGAGCCGTTTGCCGATCCCGGCGCCTATGGCCGTTGGGGCAGTACACCATCATTTAACTAAGGTTGGCCTACGTTGTGATTCTAACATCATAGTCGATACTGGTTTTGCCCGTGATCCTCATCAGTTTGCTGTGTTATTAGGCTTTGGTGCGACAGCGGTCTACCCTTACCTGTCTTATCGTCTGATTAACGACATGATTGAGAAAGGCGAAGTCTTAGGCGACCCCATTGCTTGTCATGCGAAATACCGTAAAGGCATTAACAAGGGCTTGATGAAAATCCTATCGAAAATGGGGATTTCAACCATGGCGTCTTACCGTGGTGCGCAATTGTTTGAAGCGGTTGGTTTGGCAAAAGATGTGGTCGACCTCTGTTTCAAAGGCGTTGCGAGTCGCATTGAAGGTGCAAGTTTCATTGACTTCCAACGTGAACAAGCGTCAGTAGCGAATAATGCCTGGAAACTTCGTAAGCCGATTCAGCAAGGCGGATACCTAAAATACGTACACGATGCAGAATATCATGCGTTTAATCCAGATGTAGTACGAAACCTACAAACGGCAGTGGGCAGTGGTAATTTTGCTGACTTTAGTAAGTACACGGAATTGGTAAACAGCCGACCGGCTTCTATGTTGCGTGACTTGTTTGCCATTTCAGATAAGGCTACGCCGATTGAACTGGATCAGGTTGAGCCGATTGAAAGCATTTTACCGCGTTTTGATTCGGCAGGTATGTCGCTTGGTGCCTTGTCACCAGAGGCGCACGAAGCCTTAGCGCAAGCGATGAACGAGTTGGGTTGTCGTTCTAACTCAGGTGAGGGCGGCGAAGATCCTGCTCGTCACGGTACAGAACGTCGTTCTAAAATTAAACAAATTGCTTCTGGTCGTTTTGGTGTGACGCCTGAATATTTGGTTAATGCTGAAGTGCTACAAATTAAGGTAGCGCAAGGTGCGAAGCCGGGTGAAGGTGGTCAGCTACCTGGTGGTAAAGTAAATGGCTTGATCGCTCGTTTGCGTTATGCCGTGCCGGGTGTGACCTTGATTTCGCCACCACCGCACCATGACATTTATTCGATCGAAGACTTGGCTCAGCTGATTTTCGACTTGAAACAGGTTAACCCCGAAGCCTTGGTTTCTGTGAAACTGGTGTCTGAACCTGGTGTGGGCACGATTGCCGCCGGTGTGGCGAAAGCCTATGCAGATTTGATCACTATTTCTGGCTATGACGGTGGTACCGCAGCGTCCCCTCTCACCTCGATTCGTCATGCGGGTTCGCCTTGGGAATTGGGTCTTGCAGAAGCGCAACAAGCCCTTCGTGCTAATGATCTGCGAGGCAAGATCCGTCTACAAACGGACGGTGGTTTGAAAACCGGTTTAGACGTAGTCAAAGCGGCCATCCTTGGGGCTGAAAGTTTTGGTTTCGGTACTACGCCTATGGTCGCCATGGGGTGTAAATTCTTGCGTATCTGTCATTTGAACAACTGTGCTACTGGTGTCGCCACTCAGGACCAAAAACTGCGTGACGATCATTTCCTAGGTACGGTCGATATGATCAAGAATTTCTTCCGCTTTATGGCCGAAGATACGCGTTTGTGGCTAGCGAAACTGGGTGTATCTAACCTACAAGATCTCATCGGTCGTACGGATTTGTTGAGCCTGCTACCGGGTGAAACAGAGAAACAACAGAACCTAGATTTGTCTCCGATTTTGAATAATGACGCGATTCCAGCGGACAAGCCTCAGTACTGTGAAGTGCCGTTGAATCCGCCACATGATAAAGGCCTATTGGCTCTAAAAATGTGGGATACCGTTCAAAACGTCGTAGAAGAAAAAGAAGGCGGTGAATTTGCCTTTGATGTGACTAACTGTGATCGTTCTATTGGTGCCCGTTTGTCGGGTGAGATTGCTAAGCGATACGGTAATCAAGGTATGGTCGATATGCCCTTAACCTTGAAATTAAAAGGGACGGCAGGCCAAAGTTTTGGTGTGTGGAACGCTGGTGGTCTGAACATGTACTTAGAAGGTGATGCTAACGATTACGTTGGTAAAGGCATGACTGGCGGTAAGTTGGTTATTCGTCCACCTCGTGGTTCGATCTTTGAATCACAACAAACCGCCATTATTGGTAATACCTGTTTGTACGGGGCAACCGGCGGTAAATTATTCGCCGCAGGGACGGCTGGTGAGCGTTTCGCGGTACGTAACTCTGGTACCCATACTGTGATCGAAGGGGCTGGTGATCACTGTTGTGAATACATGACGGGCGGTATGGTAACGGTACTCGGTAATACGGGATACAACTTTGGTGCGGGTATGACAGGTGGCTTTGCTTACGTACTGGATATGGATCGTACCTTTGTTGATAAGTACAACCATGAGTTGGTGGAAATTCACCGCATTGGTACGGAATTAACAGAAGAGTATCGTTCACACCTTCGTTCTGTTATCGAAGAGTATGTTCGTGAAACTGACAGTGAATGGGGTAAAGAAATTCTAGAGAATTTCTATGACTACATTGGCAAATTCTGGCTGGTAAAACCGAAAGCCGCGAGTTTAGGGGCGTTGTTGGCCAGTACTCGTCAACGTCCAGAATAAAACACGCTGTCATGGCAGGTCACTTTTTAAACGATGTGCCATGAATGAATTTGATTTGACCCATTTGAGAGAAGCGCCGCTTGCGAGCAAGCGGCCACAGGAGATAGCAGCTTATGTCTGAGCGCTTGAACAATGCATTTCAATTCGTCGAAGTTGATCGTCAGGATCCAAAGAAGAAGCCTTTAATCACTCGTAAGGCTCAGTTCGTCGAAATTTATAAACCGTTTGAAGAGCCAAACGCAAAAGATCAGGCTCACCGTTGCCTAGAATGTGGTAACCCGTATTGTGAATGGAAATGCCCTGTTCACAACTACATTCCGAATTGGCTGAAATTGGTCAGTGAAGGCAACATTTTGGAGGCCGCGGAGTTGAGCCACCAAACCAACTCTTTACCAGAAGTTTGTGGTCGAGTGTGTCCACAAGATCGTCTTTGTGAAGGCGCTTGTACGCTGGGCGAAGGTGGTTTTGGTGCGGTGACCATTGGCTCGGTTGAAAAATACATTACCGATACCGCGTTTGCTTTAGGCTGGCGTCCAGATATGTCAAAAGTCGTGCCGGTGAATAAGACGGTTGCGATTGTCGGTGCTGGCCCTGCTGGATTAGCTTGTGCTGATGTCTTAGTGCGTAACGGTATCAAGCCGGTAGTATTCGATAAATACCCTGAAATTGGTGGTTTGCTGACCTTTGGTATTCCTGAGTTCAAGCTTGAGAAGAGCGTCATGACACGTCGTCGTGAAGTGTTCGAAGAAATGGGCGTGGAATTCGTTTTGGGTACCTCTGTCGGTGACGATGTGCCATTTGAACATGTGTTAGAAGAGTACGATGCGGTCTTTTTGGGCATGGGTACTTACAAATACATGAAAGGCGGATTTCCTGGAGAAGACCTGCCTGGCGTGTATGACGCTTTGGATTATTTGGTTTCCAATGTGAATCACTGCTTGGAGCTGGAAGAAGACGAAGCCGATTACATCAATCTTAAAGGTAAAAAGGTTGTCGTGCTGGGTGGTGGTGATACTGCGATGGACTGTAACCGTACTGCCATTCGTCAAGGTGCAAAAAGCGTGACTTGTGCTTACCGTCGGGACCGTGAAAACATGCCGGGCTCTCGCAAAGAAGTGACTAACGCAAAAGAAGAAGGCGTTCAGTTCCTCTTTAACCGTCAGCCAGTTGAGATTATTGGTGATGATAAAGTAGAAGGCATCAAGGTCGTCGAGACTCAGATGGGTGAGCCTGATGAAAATGGTCGTCGCTCGGCGGAAATTATTGAAGGCAGTGAGCAAATCATTCCAGCGGATACGGTATTAGTGGCCTTTGGTTTCCAAGCTAGCCCAGCACCTTGGTTTGAGAAGTTTGGCATCGAAACCGATTCTCGTGGTCGTGTTCTTGCGCCGAAAAAAGGCCAGTTCATGTTCCAGACCACCAATGAGAAAATCTTTGCTGGTGGTGATATGGTGCGCGGTTCTGACCTAGTCGTCACGGCGATTGATGAAGGTCGTAAAGCGGCTGAAGGCATCATGGACTACCTAGACGTTTAATAGTCCAGAATCACGCTGAGTTGAATCAGAGTGTTGCTGATGATTGAAACGAAAATGCCAACTTAATACGCTTAAGTTGGCATTTTTTATGGCTTAACACATCTAAAATTGAATGAGCTTCGTATCTATTAAAAGGACACACAGAGGGGGTGAGTATGTTTAGTTTCTTGAAAGCCGATCCAAAGAAAAAGCTCAACAAAGAGTATGGTGAGTTACTTGAAAAAGCCATGCAGGCTCAGCGTGGTGGTGACATACGCTTGTATTCTGAGTTAACGGAAAAGGCCGAAGCCGTGAAGGCTCAGATGGATGCATTACCTGCCTCCACCTAACCACTTAATCAGAGTGTGATATTAGAGTGCCGGTATGGTGGCTTTGCTAGACTCATTTGGTCTAATCAATCCTAAACTTTCTTCCGCGAAGCCAGTACCCGCCTCGGTATAGAAGTTGAAGACGTTATCAATGCCAGCCGCGAGCAGTTCGTCACGCTCATCTTGGTAACGAGCAATAGCGGCAATTTGGCCTTGGTAATTGGCTTTACGTAACTGGATAGCGATGTTGGTACTGTCTTCAGCAATTGGTAACGCGAGCATGATGAGCTGAATGTCTGAAGTATCCAATCGTTCCCACAAATCAGCATCTTCACCGTCACCGTAAAAGACATTTTCATTGGCTTCTTGCATGCGTTGAATCCGAATTCGATCGGCATCCATTCCGGCAACACTGCTGCCCACAAGATTTTTGAGTGATTCAAAGGCACCACGTCCCACTCGTCCTAAGCCGACAACCAATATATGCGCACCTTTAGGTTGACTGAAGACATCCACAGGCAAGCAGTCAGTGCTTTCAAACTGACGAATCGCGTCCTTATTTTTAAGGTACAGTCGATGCGATAGTCGATAAATAATACTGGTGATAACAAACGAAAAAGACACAGCAAGCGCCAAAATCACCAACCATTCTTTGTTTAGCCAGCCATTGGATACACTCAATGCCACCACAATTAGACCAAACTCACTGTAATTCGATAAGATTAAAGCGGATAAAAATGATGTACGGCCACGTAGCTTCAATTTTGTTAGTAGGACAAAGAAGAGAGCAAACTTGGCCAAAATCACCAAGGTGATGATGAAACTGATGCTAATCATGCTCAGGGTTGGTAGCGCGGTAAAACCGATGGAAAGGAAAAAGCCAATTAAAAACAAATCTTTAAAATTCATCAGAGACTTGTTCATTTCAGATGCTTTAGTATGAGAAGCTAACAAAATGCCGAAGATTAGCGCGCCTAAATCGCCTTTCACACCGACGAGGTAAAATAATTCGTAGCCACCTAAAGCCAGGAAAAGGCCGGTTAACGGAAGCATTTCCCCGTGTCCAGCTTGATCGACAAGCTTATTGATCAAAGGGCGAACCAGAATAAGACCGAATAAGCCTAACGCCCAAAGTGAAGGTATTTGCCCTGTTGCGGCGACCAGAAACACCACCGCCACTATGTCCTGCATGACTAATATGCCAAGCGCGAGTTGGCCATGGCGGGTTTTTAACTCCCCGCTTTCCTCTAACAGCTTCATAACACACACAGTGCTTGAGAAACTCAAAGCAAAGCCAATTAGGGCGGCTGTTTGAAGGGTTAACTGGGTAAAGTATGGCAAGCTTAACATGGCAAAGAGCAGGCCAAGACCACCGAACAACACTGTCCAAACCCCCATATGACTTAACGTTGATGCCCAAACTTCACGCTTCAATAGGTCTTTCACGTGTAACTTAAGTCCGATGCTAAACAACATTAGAGTAATGCCCACATTGGCGAGAGAATCCAGAACGCTACTTGGTTGAATGCCTACATAGTTGAGTAAGAAGCCGGCTAATAAGAAACCAATCAAGGGGGGCAAATTGACCAATTTGACCGCAAGACCGCATACAAAAGCGAATAAGATCCAAATAAATTCCATACATTCCTTCTAAATGAACAGCGTGCTAAAAGGGGGTTCCATCATACGAAATTTGTTTGCAGAGCGCAGCTTAGAATTGTTTGGTTTTAGTGTATTAGGAAGATGTTCATACCAATATCGGTATGTCATTGGTCATTATTTCTATTTGAATGGTATGTCTAATTTACCTACGCTGCTGGGTAGGTTTTTAAAACCTGATTGGCTAGACAAAATAATCATAATAACTCTAAAGGCCAACTGAGTTTGCTTTTCATGGAGCTGACTTGGCCGCAACAGGAGAAGCTAATGAACTACCTGAAACATACCCTGATTGGATTGGCGTTTGGTGCGACGCTACTCAGCTCTGCAAGTACCTTTGCTGCGAATGGCTATGTTGGTATCGCGATGCCAACGAAATCCTCCGCACGCTGGATCACAGATGGCAACTCAATGGTCACCCTCTTCAAAGATGCAGGCTATAAAGTAGACCTACAATACGCAGAAGATGAAATACCGAATCAACTTTCTCAAATTGAAAATATGATTGTCAAAGGCGTTGATGTCTTGGTCATCGCGGCGATTGATGGCACAACCTTATCGAATGCGTTAGAAAACGCTGATGCGGCAGGCATCAAGGTGATTTCTTATGATCGCCTGATCAAGAACAGTCCTTATGTAAGTTATTACGCGACGTTTGATAATTTCAAAGTGGGTGTACTGCAAGCCAAGTCTTTGGTCAGTGGTATGGAACAGCGTGGTAGTGGTCCTTATAACGTGGAACTATTTGGCGGCTCACCAGACGATAACAATGCTTACTTTTTTTACAATGGGGCGATGTCTGTGCTTCAGCCAATGATAGATTCAGGCAAGGTGAAGATAGTATCGGGTCAAATGGGAATGGATAAAGTAGGTACCTTGCGTTGGGATGGCGCGACCGCACAAGCACGCATGGACAATTTATTGTCAGCGCATTATACCACACAGCGTATTGATGGCATTTTATCGCCTTACGATGGTATCTCCATTGGCATTTTGTCTTCGCTCAAAGGTGTCGGCTATGGTTCTGGTGATATGGTGATGCCAATCGTGACGGGGCAAGACGCGGAAGTACCGTCAGTGAAGTCCATTATCGCAGGCGAACAATATTCGACCATCTTTAAAGACACGCGGGAACTGGCCAATGTGACCGTGGGAATGGTTCAGGCCGTGTTGAGTGATACCAGACCAGAAATCAATGATACCGAAACCTATGATAACGGCATTAGGGTGATACCCAGTTATTTGCTGGAACCTGTCACAGTGGATAATTCCAACTGGCAAGAGGTGCTGTTGGGTAGCGGCTACTATACAAAGTCTCAAGTCCAATAAGCGCTCGCAGATGACGTTAACCAATACCTGTATAGAACTGAATCAAGACGCCTATTCAGGTATTGGTTGGCTCGAGACATAGTGAAAAAGGTTTCTATTATCCTAAATTAACAATAAGAACGAAGCGGACGTGTTGCTAGTGAGAGGCTTCTCACGAATAGCAGGTCCAGCTGATGGGATGTTTTATGGAAAATATCATTTTGGAAATGCGCCGCATTACCAAGACCTTTCCTGGTGTAAAAGCCCTCGATTCGGTGAACCTGAAAGTGCGTGAAGGCGAAATTCATGCGCTGGTAGGGGAAAATGGTGCTGGCAAATCGACGCTTATGAAAGTGCTGAGTGGTGTGTATCCATATGGCAGTTATGACGGCGATATTCTGTTTAACAATGAAACGACTCGGTTTTCAGGGATAACGGATAGCGAAGAGAAAGGCATTATTATCATTCACCAAGAATTGGCTTTGGTGCCACTTTTGTCGATTGCCGAAAATTTATTTTTGGGTAACGAGAATCTTGATCATGGCGTGATTAATTGGCCGAAAACCTATGCACGAACACAAACTCTATTAGAAAAAGTCGGATTAAAAGAGTCACCTTCTACCTTGCTTGGCCAATTAGGGGTTGGCAAACAGCAATTGGTTGAGATCGCTAAGGCATTGGCTAAAGATGTGAAGTTGCTGATTTTGGATGAGCCCACGTCAGCATTGCAAGAAAACGACAGTGCCAAGCTGTTGGAACTGTTACTGGAATTCAAAGCGCAAGGCATCTCTTCCATTCTGATTACCCACAAACTCAATGAAATCAGTCGGGTTGCTGACAGCATTACGGTGATTCGTGATGGCCAGTCAGTATCCACTTTAGATTGTCACGCACAGGCCATTAGTGAAGAGGATATTATTCGCGACATGGTAGGCCGAGACATGGCGCATCGCTATCCCACTCGAGACAAAGCATCCGATGAGGGTCACCCAGGCAAAATGCTGATGGCAGTAGAAGCTTGGAATGTTTGGCACCCAGACGCGTTAGATCGACAGATTATCCATGATATTAGCTTTCATGTTCGTGCCGGTGAAGTGGTTGGTATTGCAGGGTTAATGGGGTCAGGTCGTACAGAGTTAGCAATGAGTTTGTTTGGCCAGAGCTATGGCAAAAATATCCAAGGGGAAGTGACATTACGGGGTGACATTGCGGACTTATCGACGGTGCCCAATGCCATAAAAAGCGGTTTGGCGTATGTGACAGAAGACCGTAAAGAGCTCGGCCTGATTCTAGAAGAAACCATTCAAATTAACACGACATTGGCCAACCTTAATAACGTTTCGTCACACGGTGTCATTGATGAAAATATTGAGCGCCAAGTGTCAGAAGACTACCGAAAAGCCTTGAATATTCGAACCCCTAGTGTGTTTCAAAAAGTCATGAATTTATCGGGTGGTAATCAGCAAAAAGTGGTGTTGAGCAAATGGCTGTACTCACAACCTGATGTCCTCATTTTGGATGAACCAACTCGTGGCATCGATGTCGGTGCCAAATTTGAAATCTACAGCATCATCAATCAGCTGGCCGATGATGGCAAAGGCGTGGTGATGATTTCTTCCGAGATGCCGGAGTTGCTTGGCATGTGTGATCGTATTTATGTGATGAACGAAGGCCGTTTTGTGGGTGAGTTAGAGCAAGCCGATGCAAGCCAAGAAAAAATCATGTCAATGATAGTGAAAGCGTAACAGGAGCAATAACCATGACAACAACAAAAGAAACGACTTCGGCGGTGCAAGAAGCACCTTCTGTTACTCATTATTTAAAAACACATGTGCGAGATTATGGGATGTTAATTGCGCTCGTGGTGATCATGGCGATGTTTGAGTTTTTAACCGATGGCACCTTGATGCGGCCGGTGAACTTAACCAATTTATTTCTACAAAATAGTTACATCATCATTATGGCCATTGGCATGTTATTGGTGATTGTGGCGGGTCATATTGATCTGTCTGTGGGGTCGGTTGTTGGATTCATTGGCGCATTGGCGGCGGTCATGTCGGTCAATTATGGCTTGCCAACCGTGGTTGTGGTGCCTGTTTGTCTTTTGGTTGGGCTCATTATTGGTGGCTTACAGGGGTATTGGATTGCCTATTGGAAGATTCCCGCTTTCATAGTCACCTTGGCGGGTATGTTGGTGTTTCGTGGGTTGACCCTAGCCTTATTGGAAGGGCAATCGGTGGGACCCTTTCCGAAGAGCTTTCAGCTATTGAGTACTGGCTTTATTCCTGATGTGTTTGGAATCGGTCGCCCCAATGTGACGGCCTTAGTGCTTGGCATTTTAGCGGCCAGTGCCATTGTGTTTTTGGCCGCACGTAGTCGTGCTCAATCTTTAAAGTATGGCATTCAAGACGAGCCGTTTTCGTTTTTCCTAGTTAAGAATGCCTTAATTGCTGTGGCGATTATCTATCTGTCGTATTTACTGAGCACTTATCGCGGATTGCCAAATGTGTTGATCACTATGGCGGTTCTAATCGCCGTTTATACCTTTGTCACCAACAGCACAACCATTGGGCGTCGTATCTATGCCTTAGGCGGTAATGTGAAAGCGGCCAAACTGTCGGGTATTAATACCGAACGCCTGACCTTTTTGACCTTTGCCAATATGGGGATGTTGGCGGCGCTTGCTGGGCTTATTTTTGCGGCACGCCTGAATACCGCGACGCCAAAGGCTGGTTTTGCCTTTGAGTTAGATGTCATTGCCGCCGTCTTCATTGGTGGCGCCTCAATGACGGGGGGCGTGGGTAAAGTGATTGGTGCTGTGATTGGTGCCTTTATCATGGGTGTAATGAATAACGGCATGTCGATTTTGGGGATAGGCATCGATTGGCAGCAAGTCATTAAAGGTTTGGTCTTGCTCGCGGCAGTGGTCTTCGACGTCTACAACAAACAAAAAGCACGCTAAGGAGTCAATTATGTTGTTTTTATCGCAAATAAAACAAGGTGGCGTGGTGTGTCGTGAAGGGCAGGAAGCGCGTCTCGTCAAGCAAGCTTTGAGTGTGTATGAGTTGGCGCAAGAAGCCATTAAACATAACGTCACATTGGCATCCGTGATTAAACAGCACGGGCTGGGTGAGCAAGTGGATTTGGTCGAATTGGGACAGAGCAACCAACTTGATTGTCCTGTACGTCATCCGGATCCGGCACACATGTATTTGACGGGAACCGGTCTAACGCATTTAGGTTCGGCCTCCACCCGTAATGCCATGCATGCGAAAAGTGAAGAACTGACGGATTCGATGAAGATTTTTCAAATGGGCGTAGAAGGGGGCAAACCCATAGAAGGTCAAGAAGGTGTTCAGCCTGAATGGTTTTATAAAGGTAATGGGGCAGGTGTGATGGCGCCAGGAGAGGCGATACTGTCACCTTCTTTTGCCTTGGATGGAGGGGAAGAACCTGAAATCGCTGGCTTTTACCTCATTGGTGAGGATGGGAAAGTACACCGACTCGGCTATACATTGGCTAATGAGTTTTCGGATCACGTGACGGAGCGCCAGAATTATCTCTACTTAGCGCATTCAAAATTACGCCCAGCGGCGTTTGGTCCTGAGTTGTTGGTCGGTGAACTGCCCAGGCACATTGAAGGGCATTCTCGAATAGAGCGAGGTGAAACCACCCTTTGGGAAAAGGGGTTTGTGTCGGGTGAAGACAATATGTCGCACACCTTTAAGAATCTTGAACACCATCATTTTAAATATGCCATTTTCCGTCAGCCAGGGGATTTGCACGTGCATATGTTTGGCACGGCGACCCTATCTTTTGCGGATGGCGTTCAAGCTCGCGAAGGGGATGTCTTTGAAATTGTCTCGCCGACCTTCGGTTTGCCATTGCGTAATACGTTCTCTGAGGCCGCGCCATTATCGACAGAAGTGAGTGCTTTATGAATAGGCTACAGAGTGCCATTTACCCAGATTTAAAAGACCGCTCCGTGTTTGTTTCGGGTGGCGCGACGGGCATCGGCGCGGCGATTGTGGAAGCCTATGCAAAACAAGGAGCAAAAACAGCGTTTGTGGATTTGGATGAGAAAGCGGGACGTCAGCTTGCAGAACGCTTGTTGAAGGACGGGCACTGTGTGCGCTTCGATGTGTGTGACATTACTAATATCAAAGATTATCAGAGCAAAATTCGCAATGCAGCAGACGCCTTCGGACCCATTAGTATTTTACTTAATAATGCGGCCAATGATGTTCGTCACTCTTTGGCGTCGCTGACGGAAGAGCGTTTTGACGAATTAGTGGGGGTAAATATAAAGCATGCCATGTTTGCGGCCCAAACTGTCGCCCCCATGATGAAAGAGCTTGGTGGGGGTTCTATTGTCAATTTTGGTTCTGTTGGTTGGATGATGGCCACCGCAGGGTATCCAACCTATGGCACGAGCAAGGCCGCCATGCATGGGTTAACTCGCTCATTGGCTCGTGATCTTGGCGCCGCTGGTATTCGCGTCAATACCTTGGTTCCGGGTTGGGTGATGACGGAAAAGCAGCTGCGTTTGTGGGTGGACGATGCGGCCGAAGAAAAGATCAAGCAAGGTCAATGTTTGGCCGGTAAGGTGTTACCAGAGCATGTGGCGAATATGGCACTATTTTTGGGGTCGAATGTGGCCGCTATGTGCTCGGCGCAGAATTTTATTGTTGATGGAGGTTGGGTATGACGGAGTCATCAAAAAATATCTTTGTTCCCAAACCATGGCCGCGAAAATTACGTTCCACCGAATGGTTTGGCGGTACGTCTCGAGATCATATTTATCATCGCAGTTGGATGAAAAACCAAGGCTTGCCTGCTGATTTGTTTGATGGTCGCCCAGTGATTGGTATTTGTAACACTTGGTCGCAATTAACACCTTGTAATGCGCACCTTAGAGAACTTGCCGATCGAGTAAAGCATGGCATTTATGAGGCTGGTGGTTTGCCATTAGAGTTCCCTGTTTTTTCCGTTGGGGAAAGCTCGCTTAGGCCGACTGCCATGATGTATCGGAATATGGCGGCCATGGATGTTGAGGAAGCGTTACGAGCGAATCCTTTGGATGGCGTTGTATTGCTGGCTGGTTGCGATAAAACAACGCCTGCGTTATTGATGGGCGCATGCAGTGTGGACATTCCGGCGATTGTTGTCTCTGGTGGCCCGATGCTCAACGGTTACTTCAGAGGTGAGCGGGTTGGCTCAGGTACCGCGTTATGGCAGATGTCAGAGGACATCAAAGCGGGCAATATGACTCAGGAAGACTTTTTAGAAGCAGAGCAATCCATGTCTCGCTCTGCGGGTTCCTGTAATACGATGGGGACCGCCAGTACCATGGCCTCGATGGCCGAAGCGTTGGGCATGGCGCTGTCAGGAAATGCAGCGATTCCGGCTGTAGACAGTCGTCGTCGGGTTATGGCACACCTTACTGGGCGTCGAATCGTTGATATGGTGAAAGACGATCTGAAGCCGTCGGACGTGTTAACACGACAGGCATTCGAAAATGCAATTCGCATCAATGGTGCCATTGGCGGGTCAACCAATGCGGTGATTCATTTATTAGCCATTGCGGGCCGCGTGGGTGTTGATCTGAATTTAGATGACTGGGATAAGTTGGGTCAGGACATTGCCACCATAGTGAATCTCATGCCGTCAGGGAAATATTTGATGGAAGAGTTTTTTTACGCCGGCGGATTGCCTGTGGTGATTAAGCATCTAGCCGAAGCTGGAAAACTTCACAAAACTGCGCTTACTGTCTCGGGGGAATCGATTTGGAACGAGGTTAAAGAGGTTCGTAACTGGAATGAGGATGTTATTTTACCGGTTGAAAAAGCCTTAACTCAAAAAGGCGGTATCGTGGTGCTAAAAGGTAATCTTGCGCCTCAGGGGGCCGTGCTTAAACCCTCGGCGGCCTCCGCGCATTTATTACAGCATCGCGGACGGGCGGTGGTGTTTGAAGACATTGATGATTATAAAGCCAAGATTAATGACGAAGCCTTAGACATAGACGAGCATTGCGTGATGGTGCTGAAAAATTGTGGTCCGAAGGGTTACCCAGGTATGGCCGAAGTGGGCAATATGGGCCTGCCGCCCAAAATCTTACGCAAAGGCATTAAAGACATGGTGAGGATTTCGGATGCGCGGATGTCAGGCACCGCTTATGGCACAGTGGTGTTGCATACTACGCCGGAGGCCGCAGCGGGTGGTCCTTTGGCGGTCGTGAAAAATGGCGACATGATCGAGTTGGATGTAGAGCGTCGTTGTTTGCGAGTAGACATCACGGATAAAGAAATGGCGACTCGCTTGGCCAACTGGAAAACACATCTTGAGGCACCTAAAAGCGGCTATATTAAATTGTTCCATGATCATGTCCAAGGCGCCGATACCGGGGCCGATTTTGATTTTTTGAAAGGTTGCCGTGGTGCGGCGGTTCCGAAAGACAGTCATTAACAAGATCTGCACACTATTTCGTCATAATTAATAAGGAGTCAGCATGTTGACCGGACAGCACTTTATCGCTGGGAAGTGGGTGAAAAGCGAAGACACGTTTTCATCTAATCCTGCGAGTGGACCTTCACATTCTTTTTATCTTGCGCGAGCAGCCGATGTGGAGACTGCGGTAAAAGCTGCGGAAGCGGCTTTTGAACTTTATGGTTATTCTTCTCGTCAAGATAGAGCTGTTTTTTTAAACGCCATTGCAGATGAGATAGAGGCTCGTGGCGATAGCATTACAGAGATTGGCGTACAAGAAACCGGTTTGCCAGAAGCCAGATTACAAGGTGAGCGTGGTCGTACCGTAGCGCAAATGAGATTGTTCGCAAGCCACATATTATCGGGTGAGTATTTGGACCACCGCTTTGATGGGGCGTTAGCGGATCGTGAGCCGTTACCTCGTCCGGAATTGCACATGGTACAGCGACCAATTGGTCCTGTGGCGGTATTCGGTGCGTCCAACTTTCCATTGGCTTTTTCGACGGCGGGTGGCGATACCGCCGCCGCATTAGCCGCGGGTTGCACTGTGGTGGTAAAAGGCCATCCGGCGCACCCAGGGACTGGGGAAGTCGTGGCACAAGCAATCGACGCAGCCATTCAAAAATGCAATATGCCAGCGGGCGTATTTTCATTTATACAGGGAGATGGCTTTGCAGCAGGGCAAGCTTTGGTTCAGCATCCTTTGATTAAAGCGGTTGGCTTTACCGGTAGTTTAGCGGGAGGTCGTGCGCTCTTTGATTTGTGTGCAGCACGTCCTGAGCCAATTCCTTTCTTTGGTGAATTGGGGTCCGTTAACCCCATGTTTGTTATGCCTGAAGCGCTCAAAAACCGAGCGGAAGAATTGGGCCAAGGTTGGGCAAGTTCACTGACAATGGGAGTGGGGCAGTTTTGTACGAATCCCGGTATTGCGGTGATGCTAGATAACGCCGATTCGAAAGCCATGATAACCGCCGCGAGTGCGGCTTTGTCGGAAGTGTCTGCGCAAACCATGTTAACCGATGGCATTGCCAGTGCTTACCGTTCAGGTGTCGCGGCGATAGAGAATGCGGATGTCACGTCGGTTCTACGCACAGCCGATACCGAAGACCGTACAGCACGACCAAATTTGTTCGTGGTGTCAGGGCAAGCTTGGCTGGACAATCCGACCTTGCATCAAGAAGTGTTTGGCCCGCTAGGTTTGGTCGTATTGGCGGACAGTATTGAGCAAATGGTTGAGTTGGCTCGTCATTTGGAGGGGCAGCTAACTTGCACGCTTCATCTTGATCAAGGAGATTATGAGGTGTGTCAGAAACTTATGCCTGTGTTGGAACGAAAAGCGGGGCGAGTGTTGGCGAATGGTTTTCCAACCGGTGTTGAGGTCAGTGACACCATGGTTCATGGTGGCCCATACCCTGCGTCAACAAACTTTGGCGCTACCTCTGTCGGTACCTTGTCGATCCGCCGTTTCCTGAGACCTGTGTGTTACCAGAACATTCCGATTGAGCTCTTGCCTAGAGAATGCTCGGAATTGTCTGTCTAGTTTGACGGACGGTTAACGTTTTACCTTACTTGTTTAAGGGCTTGTCGCTTTTTGTTCTAACTCGGCAAGCACCAAGCGTTTGAGCTGATTCGCGAGGGGGGATAATTGGCGACCTTGCATTTGCAATACATAGTATGGGCTCATGGTGATGCTACGATTTAACTTAAGGATTTTAAGTTTTGCATTTACCTTTTGCCCAACAAGAAGGTCGCAGACTTCACTGGCCATTGGGGCAATGGCATTGGAAGAGACTAGAATGGCGATTAACGCGAGTAATGATGTGCTGTTGGTAATGCTTAACGGTAACTCGGCACGTTCTTCCATAAAGGCCGCTTCTACGGCCTCTCTTATGGGGGCTCTATGAGATTGCATCACCCATTCAAAATGGGCTAAATCTCGAACCGCGATTTTTTCTACATTGGCCAAGGGATGGTCTTTACGAACGACGAGTTGTACTGACTCACTTCTTGCAGGGAAAATTTCAAATACATTGGCGTCATATTGTTTCGGAATTCTGGCCAACACAAAGTCATTGTGACCAGCAATTAAGTCTCGAACCAAGCTATCACTGGTATCGACATTGATATCGATTTCCGCTCTAGGGGCAATGGCGCGCAATTGTTGAATGGCCGGAATGACAAAGCCGACAGCGGCTCCTGTTACGGCCCCTATCGCCGTTGTGCCTCCTCCGCCTTCTTTGAGTTCACTGACTTCTCTGGCGAGATCGCGTAACTCGACTAAGAGATTGTGTGCTCGGCGAGCGACGGCTTGGCCGACGAGTGTTGGTTCCATTCCTTTTGCATGACGAATGAATAAGCGCGTACCAAGCGTTTGCTCAATGTCGCTTAACATTCGCGAGGCAGCGGGTTGTGTCATGGCCATTTCGTCAGCGGCAATGCCCAGCTGTCCATATTCCGAAATGACTGAAATTAAACGCAGTTGATTGAGTTTTAAATGTTTGGCCAGACCTAATTCCATAGTGACCCCGTTTGTTGTTTTTATGGGTTATTTATCATGATGTTCGGCACATTTAACAGTTTACTACAGGTACTGAATGAAGCGGTTTTATTTATGTCATATGATGGATAGATTGTTTTCATTTTTTAAGGAAAAGTATGTCGAGTTCAGATTCCATAGCGTTAGATTCATCAATAAAACAACTGCCTGAAGCCGAGTTTATTACCTTATTTGCTTTGATGATGTCTTTAACTGCGCTGACAATGGACGCTATGTTGCCGGCGTTTTCCTTTATTTCACAAGATTTATTGATCGAGAATTATCAGCATACCCAATGGATTATTTCGGCGATGATTTTGGGCATGGTGTTTGGTGAGATCACTTTTGGCCCTTTGTCAGACGCTCTCGGGCGGAAAAATAGTATTGTGTTAGGAATCGCGATTTACCTTGTCGGCACCCTAGTGGCATTGCTTTCTTCGTCGTTGGAAATGTTATTGGCTGGGCGTTTGATCCAAGGGTTTGGGGTGTCAGCGCCAAAAATAGTATCCCGGGCGCTGATTCGTGATTTGTACAAGGGGGCTGCCATGGCGCGCATCATGTCTTTTATCATGATGGTCTTTTTGTTAGTGCCTTTGCTGGCTCCGGCAATTGGTCAGTTGGTGATGCAATTGGGCAACTGGCGATGGATTTTTGCCATGTTGTTGATTCAGTCTTTGTTAGCGCTTGCTTGGTTCTGTTGGCGGCAACCGGAAACGTTACCGAAAGAGCGTCGTATTCCATTGCAGTGGTCCAGTTTGATGTCGGATGCAAAAGACATTTTGAGTCGTAAAGAGGTCATGGCATACACGGCTTTGTTAGGCTGCGTGTTTGGCGGGTTAATGTTGTATATCAGTACCGCCCAGTCAATTTTTCAAGACATTTATTTGGTGGGAGAGGATTTTCCTCTGTATTTCGCTATGATGGTCATTGGCTCTAGCGTGATGAACTTTTTCAACGGCAAAATTGTGCTGAGAGTGGGGATGAAGGTTTGCGTTTATTTTGCGTTAAGCGTGATGGTTTGCCTGTCTTTTGTGTTGTCTATCTTGGTGCTGAATTATGATGGCGTACCGCCTTTTTTCTGGTTTATGGCCATTTGTATGCTGATGTTTTCTTGTTTTGGTATGGTGTTCGGTAATGTGAATGCCATGGCGATGGAACCATTAGGCCGAACCGCTGGGTTGGGGGCATCATTGATTTCATCTTTGTCTAGTATGATTGCGATTGTCTTGGCCGTATCGGTTGGGCAGTTCTATCACAATACTCTAACACCCTTTGCCACGGGCTTTTTTATGTTGTCAGTGATGAGTGTTGCTTTAATGTTATTGGCAGGACGCTTTTCTTCCCTGAAAAGAGGGTGAGTGTCTGCTTTAGTTTAAAGGCAGCGTAAATGGTCCATTAACGCCTTTTTATGGTGATGGATTATTGTCTCAATGTAACAGGTAAAACTGTCACGCTATTCGCGTTACAATAGGGAAGTTTAACATTCTTTTTTAGAGATACTTTGCCACTTTATGACTTCCTCTCCTTCTCTTGCACGTGAATTATTTAATATGACTTGGCCCATGTTGTTTGGGATCTTGTCTTTGATGAGTTTTCAGCTGGTGGACAGTGCCTTCATTGGCCAGTTAGGTGTTGTACCTCTGGCAGTTCAAGGTTTTACCTTGCCGATTCAAATGTTGGTCATCGGATTGCAAGTGGGGCTGGGCATTGCCACGACAGCGATGATTGCTCGGGCGTTGGGTGCTCAAAATATTCAGTATGCGAAGCAACTGGGCGGCTTGGTGCTAATGATTGGTAGCCTTGGTATTGCCGTCTTTAGTGTGCTCATTTGGCTGATGCGAGGGCCAATTTTAGCGTTATTAAGTGCACCGGATACTGTCTATGGTACGGTGGACGATTATTGGCCGTATTGGTTATTAAGCGCTTGGGTTGGTGCTTTATTGTACTTTTTTTACAGCATTAGCCGAGCCAATGGCAATACGATTTTGCCAGGCATCATGATGATAGTAACCAGTGTGTTGAATTTGGTGTTGGATCCTATCTTTATTTTTACTCTTGATCTTGGTCTTAACGGTGCGGCGTTAGCCACAACCGTGGCATTTGGTTTGGTGGGGGCGTTGGTGGTTGCGCCTCAAGTGTCGGCTAAACGCTGGGTAAGTTTTGATTGGAGGAATTTGAATGTTGGTAAAAGCTTAGCGTCGATTGGTCATATTATGGGGCCTGCTATGATCAGTCAGTTATTACCACCAGTGTCCTCCATGATGGCCACCAAGCTGATTGCTAGCTTTGGTACTGCGGCGGTAGCCTCTTGGGCGTTAGGGTCGAGGTTTGAGTTCTTTACCATTGTTTCTGTTTTAGCATTAACCATGTCGATGCCACCTATGGTTGGTCGCTTATTGGGGGCCAATCGGATTCAAGACATCCGCTCTGTGGTTTCGATAGCGATTCGGTATATTTTGCTGTTTCAATTAGGTGTGGCGTTACTGACCTTCTTATTAGCAGGGCCTTTGGCTCGTCTTATGACCAGTGAACAGGCTGTGTCGGACATTTTAACTTGGCATTTACTCATCGTCCCGGTCAGCCTAGGTGCTTTGGGTGTTTGCATGTTGATGGTGTCTGTCTGTAATGCGTTGGGTAAATCCTATGTGGCGTTAACCATTTCTGCCTTGCGGCTATTTGCTTTCTTTTTGCCTTGTTTATGGCTCGGTGCTGAGCTGGCAGGGCTAAAAGGCCTGTTCATTGGCGTATTGGTTGGTAACCTATTAGCTGGTATGTGTGCTTGGAGAATGTATTTGCAGGCATTAGCAAAGGTGGAATCTGGCGCATCAAATTAGGCGTTTATTTGTGCTGATTGCGCAATATCGTCCAATCTTTTTATCTTCAAACTGGATATTCTATTCTGATTGAAGTGGTTAAGAGACGCGTGAGAGGGTTGTGATGTCGGCAGAAAATTGTTTTCAGTTTGTGAAAAGCGCCACCTTTGATGAAGTGATGTTGCTCGAAGCGTCAATGAATGACTTTTGCTATGGAACTCACGCCCACGAAGAGTTTTCGTTTGGTGTTACCTTGTCGGGCAGACAAGACTTTTATGCCTTGGGAGAACACCACAAAAGCTATTCTGGCAATGTGATTGTGTTCAACCCAGAGGATGCTCACGACGGTCATTCCGGTACCGACGACACCCTTCATTATAAAATGTTATATGTCCACCCTGATCAATTAAGTCCTATGCTTGAGAGTGCTGGCGTTCGCCGAGCTCAAGATTTCCGTATTGAACAAACAGTACAAAATGACCTAGAGCTCAAAACGCATATCTTGCGTTTGGCGGCCTTGGTTGAGAGCAACACGTCATCTGCCATGGAATACTCGTCAGCTTTATTTGAATTTGCTGAATATTTAGCTCACCAAAAGGGCATTCAGCGCTCTGTTCGTCTAGGTAAGTCCAAACGTCGCGCGAAAAAAGACCCTGTATTCGAACGAGTCAGAGACTATTTACATGCGCATGTCAGTGACGAGGTTTCTCTCGACGCGTTAAGCCAAGTCGCACACATGTCTAAGTATCACTTGTTACGTTGCTTTCGTGACTATTTCGGTATGACACCGCATCAATATTGGCAAAATTATCGTATCAACCGCGCCAAAGAAGCTCTTTCAATGGGCATGTCATTGACGGATGTCGCGCTGACCTTTGGCTTCACGGATGTGAGTTATTTTAATCGACGCTTTAAACCCATGTTTGGTGTCACTCCTCATCAATTTAGGCGCACCTTGTTACGAACCTAGCGAAATTGCGCACTCACTGATTCATTTTTTTTAATCTTTATCAAATTATCTTTTGAGGTTTTTCTATGCTTGAAATAATCGTCTACGCCTTTGGGGTCATGTACAGCCCGGGCCCAGCGAATACCCTTGCACTTTTAGCTGGCGTTAACGGGCAAGGCTGGCGAGCGTTTGGTTACTGTATTGGTGTTGGTCTGGCGATGTTGATTCTGTTTCTTCTGCTTGGCTATCTTGGCGGTGAAATCATACCGGAAGGTTATCAGTCGATTATTGCGACCTTGGGCGGGCTGTATATTGCTTATCTGGGCGTGAAAATCATGCAAGCCAGTTTTCACTCGAAAACCACCGTAACAGAAGCGTCCATGATTGACTTTAAAACCGGCCTGATCTTACAGCTTTGTAACCCAAAAGCCTTGGTGGCGATCGTGCCCATTGTGACGGTACAGTATCCGCGATATGAGATTAGCGGAATGGACATTGCCATATGGTCTTTGATTCTTGCTGCGATGGCCTGCGGGGCGCCAAGTGTGTATCTATTCGCTGGGTCTCAATTAAAAAGTGTTGCGATGAATTCTAAGGTGATGGCGTGGGTGAACCGCTTGATGTCACTGTTACTCTTCTATGTTGCTTATCGGTTTGTATTTGCTTAATGACAGCGAGCTTTTGTTTTTTGCCATTTATGCTGGCAGATGATGAAAGGAGGTATGAGAAAGCTTGTTATGCCGTATAACTTGTTGAATAACGCCTTGGTGACCATACAGGATGATTTAAAAGTATCCATACAGATGTTCTGTATGGTCTTCTGTATGTTCTAGAAAGTGTCTACCTGCCTCTACAGAGAGCCGGCTAAGACCTCTATGATTAACCTTCAGATCGTTAATTTGGTGAGGGCGTTGATATGATTTTTATTGCATTAATACAGCAGGTTTCATTGTGTTTTCAGCGTTATGGGTCGCGTAGAAAACTGGCTTCTTTATCCCATGAGTTACGCAAAGACATGGGCATTTTGCAAGACGACTTTGAACTAGAAGTGCGCAAAGGGAATGTGTTCACCCTGGCGAAAGAATTGATGGCTGCAACTAAGCTAGTGGCCACAAAATAGAGCTGGGCTGAGGGGGAGTCGGTGCCCCCTTGCTCTTTAAAAAGCACAAGGCGTCTTTGTGTTTAGTCCTCAAATGTCCCTTTGATTTGAGCGATACCATCTTTGACGTGGCAAACGCCTTTAGCAAAGGTATGCCTTAAGTCGAGGTTATCGTCTAGGATCAAGAAGTCTGCGTCTTTTCCTAATGCGATTTCCCCTTTGTTACTGGCTAATCCTAGACACTGTGCGGGTGCTTGTGTGAAAGGAATAATAGCCTCGGAGATCGACATTTTTTCAACTTGAATCATTTCTTTTAGTTGATACAGTAAAGAGCCAAATCCAGCTACTTTCAAACCAATAAGCTCGCGCTTTTCGTTGAAGACTGGCACAGAGCCATTACCATCCGAGCTGATGCAAACTTTACTGGTATCAATCTTGTTAGATTTACATCTGGCGAGGAATGTTGACGCTTTAACACTCCCTCTTGCGCCTTTGTCAGGGTTAATGCCTGCGGTTAAATCAACATAACCGCCGAGTTTAAGCCAATCCATACCTTGGTCGGCCAAAAGTTCCGTTCTGTTTACATGGGTTGGGATGAATTGAGAGATGGGAATATCTGAATGCTTTATGACATTGAGTAGTGGTTCAAAGCCTGTGGTTGAATTACCCAGATGAGCAACAACGCGGCCGCATTTTCCCGAAATTAAACCCGCAACTCGGGCTTCAGAAGCCATTCGTGACAGCTCTTCGGTTTGAGGTTGTGATGACCTATGATCCGAAACAGCCGTTTTCAAACCTATAACGCGATCAATAAAGACAATGTCCCGTTGAATGGATTGGGTTATGGTTTCCGAGGGGACTTTATAGCCACCAGTAAACATATAAGCACTTACCCCTTCTGTGGTTAGTGCTTTCGCTTTGGCATACAGGCTATCGTTATGTCTGGTAGAGCAATCAGTACCAAGTAACCCGACAACCGTCGTGATGCCTGATAGCGTTAAATGGCTTAGTCGTACTTCTGGTGTCCGTGTGTGATAACCGCCTTCGCCGCCTCCTCCAATTAAATGAACATGACCATCGACAAAACCTGGAATCAATGTTTTTCCTTTTGCGTCTAGGATGTTGATGTCAGTCATGTTTGAAGAATCAATGGTATTTTCGATTTGTAAGATTTTGCCGGCGGCAATCAAAATATCTTTGATACCAAGTGCTTCAGGAGCATATACATTTGCATTTTTGACGAGAGTGAACATATATAAAGCCATAATGGATACATTTTTAATGCATTTTTATATTAAGTGAGTACATTAATCAAGTTTCAATCGTATATATTCGCAGACAGAGTGACTCTATGCTAAAATGCTGCTTATATTTTGTGCGGTTTTATTCAGAAAACGCATTAATCTCAATTAGATAGGCTTTCATGAGCGAAAATAATAAACAAAAAGCAGTGTTGTCTGTGACGGAAGACATACGAGCTAAAATTTTAGATGGAACATATCCTGAGGGAATGGCGCTTTCTCAAGTGGATATTGCGAGTTCATATCAAGTAAGTCGAACGCCAGTCCGTGAAGCTTTACAGATATTGGCGGGAGAAGAGTTAGTCGAAATCCGTGATACTGGAAGAGCAACCGTGACCACGATTTCTCCCGAAAGTTTTCTCGAAAAATGTGAGCTGAGAGCGCTTATTGAGGTTAAATTATTGGAATTGTCTATTCCTTTGATGGGAGTGGAAGACATAGAAAAAGCTCGTGAAATCAATGAAAAACTGAAAAAATGTGCGCCAGAAGAGTGGACGCCATTGAACTATAGGTTTCATGAAATTCTGTATAAACCAGCGAATCGTCCTTTGATGCAAAATGTCATCAAGGATCTGCATCATCGTCATTACGCGCGTTTAAAGTCTTTTATTTTAAGTCACCGTAATACGCCGCGTTCATTGCGTGAGCATGATGAATTGATTGACCGTTGTGAACGTCAAGATATCGAAGGTGCTTGCTATGCGTTAGAGAGTCACATCATGATGAGCGCTTATTCACTGGCCGAACAGCTGAAATCACAGCAATTAAAGCGCCGTCAAACCCCCTCACTGTAAACCTTCCAGAACAAGCATACTTCGCCTTCTCAATTACCTTTTTAGGGAAAATATTCCTAAAAAGGTAATGCCATATACTGTTTTGTCGTGTGCAGACTTTTCTTTTTGATATTGTTCAAATCAATTATATGTGTTCAATAGTAAACATGTATTTGATTTTATGTATCCATTTTATCGTTCTTGACTGAATATATGTATCCAAAGTATTCTCTTCTTGTCACATCGGAACTCAACATAGGATTACAACAATGAAAAAACTAATTGCGACGGCCATCATTGGTGCTGGCGTTTTATCCGCAAGTGCTTCTGTTTATGCAGCGGACAAGCTCGAAGAAGTCAAAGCTCGTGGTGTTATGAAGTGTGGTATCCATCCAGGTAAAGCGGGTTTTGCAACACCTGATACGAAAGGAAACTGGACAGGTTTAGACGCGGAGCTTTGTAAGGCGGTGGCTGCAGCGGTATTTGGTGATGCTTCAAAAGTTGAATTTATTACCATGAATTCTCGAAATCGTTTAACTGCCCTTGTTACAGATGAAATTGATATGTTGGCTCGCTCAACCACTTTTACTGCAACACGTGATGGCTTAAATGGTGTTGATGTCACCATACCTTGGTTCTATGACGGCCAAGCTTTGATGGTTAAAAAAGAATTGGGCGTGAATTCAATAGAAGAGTTAGATGGCGCCACAATTTGTACTTATCCTGGTACCACCAGTGAAAAGAATATTAATGATTATTTTGAATCTCACAATTTGAGCTATAGCGCTCTTATTGTTGAAGGCAGTGCCGAATCAAACGCTGCGTATTTGGCAAATCGTTGTGATGCTGTTACCAACGATGCCTCTGCACTAGCGGCGAATCGTCAAGGAATGCCAGACCCATCGGCTAACATTATTCTACCCGAGCGTATTTCTAAGGAGCCACTTGGAGCATATGTTAAACAAGGCAATGACGCGTGGCGCCAAGTGGTAACTTGGACGGCAATGGCATTGATTGAGGCAGAAGAAATGGGCATCACTCAGGGAAATGTAGACAGCAAACTTACGGACAGTAAACCTGCTGTGATGCGCCTACTTGGTACAGAAGGAAGTTTGGGTGAGAACTTTGGTTTGGATAATAAGTGGGCTTACAACGCAATTAAAGCGGTAGGTAATTACGGTGAGATCTTTGAACGTAATTTAGGCAAAGGTTCCACGCTTAACTTTGATCGTGGCTTAAACAACCTTTATACCAAAGGTGGTTTGTTATACGCCTATCCGTTCCGTTAATGATGGTTTGAGCCAGTTTGTCTTAAGACAAACTGGCTTTTTAGTATGATTAACCTCTGTAAGGTTCAATGATGGCAGTTGTTTATGCATTCTTTTTTATATAACCGCAAAGTTCGAGACACTCTTATTCAGCTTGTTTTCTTCGCGGTCATTTGTTTTGGAATAACCTACTTTGCTCTGAATGCCGCGACCAATATGCGCGACGCAGGTCTGACGAGTGGCTTTGATTTTCTTTTTCAACGCGCGGGTTATGATATCAGCTACAGCTTGATTCATTTTGACCCGAAAACCTCCACTCACTTAATTGCTTGGGCGGCTGGCATGGTTAATACGGTAGCGTTTGCTGTTATCGCTATCTTATTAACGACTGCCTTGGCGTTGTGTTTGGCTATTATGCGTTTGTCACATAACTTTCTACTCTCTAAAGTGTCCCTATGTCTTGTTGAATATGTACGTAACGTGCCGATTCTGGTGCATATTTCAGTTTGGTATACCTTGTCATTGATGCTGCCAAGTGTGCGTCAGGCATTTAATTTTAGTGATATATCGTTTCTTTCGAATCGCGGACTATCGGTTCCTAGTGTGGAATGGAATTATGGTCTGATGGCCTCTTTCATGCTCATTACGCTATGGATTGGATTATTCTTTTTTGTCAAAAAGCATGTCTCGACAACAGGACGATGTTTAGTTTCTGTGTTGTTGATGACGGTCATGTTGACTGCCTTGGTAAGCTTTGTCTTTACACCTGTCATGAGTTTTACCCTACCTAAGCTAGTTGGTTTCAACTTTAAATATGGTTGGACACTTCCACCTGAATTTATCATGTTAATTATTGCTGTAAGTACTTACTCTGCCGCCCATGGAGCTGAGGTTATTAGAGGCAGTATTTTGGCGATATCAAAGGGGCAAATGGAAGCGGGACTGGCGCTTGGTGTTAGACATAACATTGTGATGAATAAGGTGATTATTCCTCAAGCACTCCATTCGATTATTCCACCAATGACATCGATTTATATTAACGTTTTAAAGGCGGCTGCTTTGGGTTCAGTGGTTGGTTTTATGGACATCATGGGCACCATGGGAGGCAGTAGTTTAAACATCACAGGTCAAGCGATTGAATGCATTGTGATTGTCATGGTGAGTTATGGTTTTTTGAATCTGATACTGGCAGCCATTATGGGGCGTTTCAACAAAGCCATGCAGCTGAAAGGGCGTTAAAATGAGCCATCAAATGAACATCGAGAAAATAACCGGCAAACCTGTTGAAGCGAGAGCGAAACAAGCGACGCCTTTTCGTTTTAAAGGAATTCTGATTTGGGTTAAGCGTAACTTGTTTAACACTTGGTTAGACAGCGTGGTGACGTTAGCCCTTATAACACTCTTGTCTATGTCGTTGCCAACCGCTTTGGATTGGTTGTTTTTCTCAGCCACCTTTAGCGGAACAAGCCGAGCCGATTGCACTCCAAATGCAGCGTGTTGGATTCCGATTCGACAATACATGGATTACTACCTCTATGGGCCTTTTCCAGAGTCTGAGCGGTGGCGAGTAAATTCCGCTTTTGCGGTTGGGTTGTTTGCCTTTCCTTTGCTGTTTAGTCAACGAATTCCACAAAAATGGATAGTAGTTTATATCCTTGCCTTGCCCGCTGTGCTTTGGTTATTACTGAAAGGTGGATTCATCTTTGAAGACATTTCAACCAGTGCGTTGGGCGGTCTGACACTAACCTTTTTCTTGGGCATTATTGCCATGTGCTTGTCGTTGCCTGTGGCCATTTTGTTGGCACTCGGTAGGCGTTCACAGTTGCCTATTTTACGTTGGGCTTGCACAGGTTACATTGAAATTATTCGATCTGTACCTGTGATTACCTTCCTCTTTATGGCGTCATTGGTCTTACAGCTTTTCTTGCCGAGTGGTATGTCTATTGATGTTTTATTCCGTGTCTTATTTGTGCTGATTTTTGTTTCGGCTGTGTACAAAGCTGAAATTATTCGTGGTGCGATTCAAGCTGTGCCAAAAGGTCAAATTGAAGCGTCTTATGCAATGGGGTGTGGCTACTGGAAAACCATGGCTTATGTCGTTATGCCGCAAGCATTACGAAACTCAGTTCCGGCGCTAATCACTAACTTTATCGGCTTATTTAAAGAAACCACCTTGGTGATGATTCTGGGATTATTAGAGGTGATGGGCGCGATTAATGCGACTTTTCATAATGCGGAATGGCTTGGTCTTCATGCGGAAGGTCCGATTATTATTTCGGCATTTTTCTTTATCGCTTGTTTTTCTATTGCACAGTACGGTGCGCATCTAGAGCGACGCATCAAACGCACAAAACATTAATTGGAATGCATTATGTCTGAACAAACTGTAGTAAAACTGGATCAAGTGAATAAATGGTACGATAAATATCATGCACTACGCGATATCGATTTGGCGGTAGACAAGGGTGAAACCATCGTGATTTGTGGGCCATCAGGTTCGGGCAAGTCCACCTTGATTCGTTGTCTTAATAATCTAGAACAACATGATGAAGGCGATATCACCATTTGCGATATTACCATCAGCGACCATGTTAAAGACATTGAAAAAATCCGTCGTCATACGGGAATGGTATTCCAGCATTTTAATCTTTTTCCTCATATGACGGTATTGGATAACTGTACTTTTGGCTTACGTCATGTGCTGGGTATGTCTGTGCCGCAAGCGAATGAAATCGCGCGTGATTTGCTTAATAAAGTAAAAATTGGAGATCAAGAGCAGAAGTATCCTGGACAGCTTTCAGGAGGACAGCAGCAGCGTGTTGCTATCGCAAGAGCGTTGACCATGTCTCCAGACATCATGTTGTTTGATGAGCCAACCTCAGCACTTGATCCTGAAATGATCTCTGAAGTGTTGGAAATTATGCGCTCATTGTCTAAAGACGGGATGACAATGATCTGCGTGACTCACGAAATGGGATTTGCCAAAGAGTTCGCGGATCGCATTGTCTTTATGGAAGCTGGCAGTGTGATTGAAATTTCTGCGCCAGAAGAGTTTTTTGTGAGGCCGAAAACGGAGCGAGCCAAAATTTTCCTAGACCAAATACTGGCTCATTGAAATCAGATCGTGTCATTTAATGGATTTAGAGTGATACGCAAGTAAAACCCTTTATTTATGTAATATCTGATTACTATATTGCGTCGTTTCCACAATTCAGCTATTGAAAATGTGGTTGAGAATGAATACCATTTGAAATCATGTTTTTACTCACTTGGAGAGTATTGTGGAAGATGCAGTTCAGCAGAAAATAGTTGATTTCTTACAGGTCGGTGGACCTGTTGTTTGGATTTTGATGGTGTTTTCTGTCGTCGCGCTTACGATCGTGTTGCTTAAGCTTTGGCAATTTTCTTCTTTGCGTGCTGAAAGTTTAAAAACAACCAACTTTGCGCTGGCTGAATGGCGCAACAATAATGTTGAAAAAGCGTTAGAAAAATTGCAGCCAAAGCGTCCGATTGACAGCCTAGTGGCTTATTCAATGGAAGCCTTGGTCAATGGTTCAATGACGGCGGATCTGATCCGTGAAGAAGTAGAACGTCGCGCCATGAATCTGCTGAATCAATTACGCACTTTCTTACGACCTTTGGAAATCATTGCGACGCTGAGTCCACTGTTAGGTTTGCTTGGTACAGTATTGGGTATGATTACCGCGTTCCAGCAAATGGAAGGTGCAGGAAATCAAGTTGATCCCTCTGTGTTATCTGGTGGTATTTGGCAGGCACTTTTGACCACGGCGGTTGGTTTGGCGGTCGCGATTCCAGTTGTGGTTTTACACAGTTGGTTGGAGCGAAAAGTAGAACGTATTGCTCACAACATGAACGATGCTGTGACTCAGGTTTTTACTAGCCCAAAGGCAAAAGAGTTAGTGGAAGAGGCTGAGAAAGAGATGCTTCATGCCGCTTAAGCTGACTCAGCCAAAGCGCAAGAATGCCATCAGCCTAACACCATTAATCGATGTGGTGTTTATCTTGCTTTTGTTCTTCATGTTGACGTCCAGTTTTGTGCCTTGGCGCATTGTGGACACACCTTTATCTGTGGCCTCCGACGCGCCAAAGTCTGAGAGTGAAAGTGAGAACCTTATTCTGACGCTTAAACTCAATGACAACCAAGTTTGGTTAACGGATCGAGCTGTTAGTTTATCTGACAGAGCTGCTTTTCAGTCTTTAGTAGAAGAAAACAACGATGGGGTTTTCATTATAAAGGCAGAAGACGGCGTGACCTTGCAATCCCTAATGAAACTGGCTGACCGCCTGAAAGAGAACGGCGCTAATACGGTTTCCATTGCCAATGCGTTTGCTATGCCGGAGACACCCTCAGAATGAAAATAGGGGAAAAATACGCCGCTCGAAATGCCTCAAATGACGACAATATGGTGCCCTTGATCAATGTGGTTTTCCTTATGTTGGTTTTTTTCATGGTGGCAGGGCAAATTCAGAAAGCGGATCCGATTGCTGTCATTCCTCCTGAATCTATAAATGATAATCGTGCTGAAACAGACCCCAGTGTAGCGATCTTTGTGGGCCTAAATAATGAGCTGTATGTGGAAGATGAGGTATTTCAGATAGAGGATGTGAAAGACTATCTGGAGCGTGAGTTTGCATCGTCACAAGACAAAGATGGGTTTTGGGTGCAAATCAAAGCCGATGGCAATATCCCTCTAGAAAAACTGCGACCTGTGTTTGATCAAGTTCGGCAAGCTGGACTCACTAAAGTGAGTTTAGCGACTCAGTTAGAGCGAGGAACACAATGATCTCTGCACGTCATTGGTTTGTGGCGGGCGGTTTGGCTATTTCGGTTCACGCTGGTGCGTTTTACTTTGCCTTCTACAGTCACGACTCTGAAGGAAGCCAAGCGGCGGGTGTCCAAGGTATCGAGTTTGATTTGGGCATGATGGGAGACTTGGGGGTTGCGGCACAAACGACGCTCGCTCAAGAAGAGGTTAAGGAAGTTGAAGAGCCGATTGAAGAACCCGAAGTTGAACCAGAGCCAGAACCAGAAGTTGAACCGGCCCCCGAACCTGTTATAGAGCCTGAACCGATTATTGAGCCCGAACCGATCGTTGAGCCCGAACCGATTGTTGAGCCAAAGCCGGTTGAGGTAAAGCAAGCGTCTCCAATTGAAGTGAAAAAGGTTAAACCAAAACCAAAACCAAAACCAGAGCCAGAGCCAAAACCAGAGCCAAAACCAGAACCAAAACCAGAGCCAAAACCTGTTCAGAAAGTGGTGAAAGCGACACCGAAAAAAGTCGCCCCACCTTCTATGGCCAACATGAAGGCCACAACCGGCAGCAGTAATGCGGTGACGACAGGTGGCAACCCAGGTGCAAAAGCGACTTACTTCTCCAAACTTAAAGCGGTCTTGGCGAAGAGTAAGCGATACCCAAGACAATCGCGTCGACGTAATGAAGAAGGGGTGGTGTCTTTATCCTTTATTGCTTATGCCGACGGTTCGGTCTCTGATGTGAAGATCACCAAAAGCTCAGGCTATAAGCGCTTGGACAAAGCCGTGATCAAGATGATTCGAAAGGCGACGCCTTTGCCAAAATTCTCGAAGGATATGCAGGAGGCGGAATTGAGAATTAACATTCCAGTATCCTTCAAATTGAGTGACTTAAGGTAAGTGTGCTGACAAAGGGTAAATGAAAATGCCGCAACGGTTATCCGCTGCGGCATTTTTAATGGCTTTATTTTTTAGTGGCTTTATATTGTGGCTATTTATTTGACGCAGGCAATAATAACCATACTTTACCAAAGTGTTTGAGTTGGCCAGCCAAGCGATGAGCTTCTTCTCCAATACCTTGATACCAATCTATGTGGCCAGCGCCTTTAATTGCGCCGCCTTTGTCTTGCGCCAATAGTAAGCGAAATTCATGACCTATCAATTCACCGCTTTGATCCAACTTAGGCACTTGCGCTAATAAAATGGAACCTAGTGGGATGACGCTTGGATCGACTGCCGCAGAATACAAAGGCGTGAGTGGCACGTTGGCGGCACCAACCGGTTTTGTTTGGCCTTCACTAAAGAAGAGGTAGCTTGGATTGGTGGACAGTATTTCGCGCATACGATCAGGGTGATCCTTTAACCATTGGCGAATACTTTGTGCAGAGATGTCCGCACGATCAATTTCATCTCGCTCAATCAGCTCTTTGCCGATACTTCGATAAGGGTGACCATTGACGCCGCCCCAAGACAATAAACGCTGTTCACCGTCTTCATATTCAATGACGCCAGAGCCTTGAACGTGCAAAAAGAAATTATCGACTAAACTGGCCGTGTAAGCGATCTCTAAATCTTGTCCTGCTAAAGCGTTTTCGAAGTCAATTTCCTCCCGAGATGGGTAACCCCCTTCGGCATTTTTTTGTGTTGGTTTACGGTAAAGCGGAAAGCGGAATTCTTCGTCAGGAAAGTGTTTCACCGGCATGATGGGAACGTAGTAACCGGTAATCTGCACATTACCTCGTTGGTCCTGTCCGGCCAATTGATGTGCGACTATATGCGGGCTGTACTTAGGGTTGTCGAGCCACAAAGACAGCTCATAGGACACGTGTTTCAAATCCGCTAAACTGACCTGTGTGTTTTCGAGTTGATATTGGCGATCTGATAAACGATTTAGATAAGCGGTCTGTTGCGCTAAACCGTCACGAAACGTTTTATCTGGGTAAGGTAATCCAGGCGGTAGACTTTCTTTTAAGTAGAGGCTGTTGCGCTTCAATGCGCTACTGTCACGACCATTATTTTCAAAGTCATTGGATTGATCAATTTCGTTATAACTGCATGCGGCGAGTAGGGCAAAAGTTGTGAAATAAAGTGGGCGTAAGGTAGGACGAGAGCGAATCAAAAAAGTAGCAAAGGACATAAAAAATAAAACTCGTTTTAACAAAAAGAAGTTGTTCATTCAATCTTTGACCGCGAATGACAGCGCATGTTCATCTTGAGTACTTATGCCTGTGAAAGCAATGTTTTGGATGGCTTTTTACACTTTGCTAACCGACTTTTAGCATGAGCTGTTCATAGGCTTCTCGTAGACTAATAAAGATCTCTTGATCTCCGCCTCGGTCTGGGTGATGTTGTTGTGCGAGTTTTCGATATTGTTGTTTTATCTCTGACTTGCTGGGATTGTCTATGGTGAGTTGGAGTGTTTGCAATGCTGATTGTCGGTCGCCAGTGAGGCAAATGCCCTTGTAAAAACTGTCCAGTAAACGCCTAACATCATCAACATCCGTTTGTTCGTATTCATTCCAATCCAAATAATAAGCGGCCAGTTTGGCATCCGGACTATTATTAACATAGGTGTTCTCCGACACAGAGGTTTGCTCATTATTTAACAAGTGAATGCGCGTGGCTTGAATGCTGAGCATGAGGTTTTCTTCTTGCCAAAGTTGGCTTTGAAGTTGGTAAAGGGCGTTCATAATAAGAAAGTGTTGGCGAAACAGCTGTAGATTATTGTCCTCAGCCAGTTGATTGAATTCAGGGAGTTGCTGTTGCAGAGACTTGAGTATGTCAAACTCACTGGTACCATTTGGGTGGTTTTTTAAGATTGCCAGTATGGGCGCAATGAGAGGGTTTTTCATAATCCATTTTCCCAGTAATAATGACATACAGTGTATGTGATGATTAGAAAAAGAGCCAAATTTGGCTCGAGAAGATAACGAAAAAAGGTGACATTATGTTGTGGGTGTTGGTGGGGGCGTTAGCATTAGGGCTGATATTTGGTCCAAACCTTTGGGTGAAATATACCTTAAAACGTTACGCTAAGAACCGAGCCGATCTTCCTGGTACAGGGGGGGAATTTGCCAATCATCTGGTGAAGCGCTTTGAGCTCAATGAGGTCAAAGTCGAAGCCGCAAAAGAGGGGCAGGATCATTTTGATTTCGTACAACACAGGGTGCGTTTGAGTCCCAGTGTGCTAGCCGGGCGTTCACTGACGGCGGTGGCAGTGGCGGCTCATGAAGTGGGGCATGCCATTGCTCATGAAACCCAGCAGCCAATTTCGCGTTTGAGTTCACGGTATTTACCGCTAGCACACGGTATTCATCGTCTAACGGCAGGTTTGTTAGTGGGCTGGCCAGTGATCTCGGCCATATTACATTTGCCTTATGCTGTGCCTTTGCATGCTGCTGTGGTTGGCTTGTCTGGATTGTTAGCTGTGTTTGTACAGGTTGCTATTTTGCCGGAAGAGTGGGACGCCAGTTTTAAAAAAGCTTTGCCTATCCTAACGCAGGGAAATTATATCCCGCAGCAGGATTTGCCCAAGGTAAAACGTATTTTAACCGCCTGCGCGATGACCTATGTTGCCGCCGCGTTGATGCGCATTCTTTTTGTCTGGCGCTGGTTTAAGCGTTAGCTGCTTTGGTTAGCGTTTCACTGAGCGGGTGACTTTTGTCTAAGAGAGGCAAAAGTCACCAATAGGTTTTATTTAAGTACTGAAAGACGCATTGCTTCAGGTATTCAATAACATCTAAAACTGTTTTTTATTTGACAGTATAAGTTGTTTTTGGTTTTTCTGATTCTCTTTGGGTCAACGTATTTTTCCCTTCTCCTTCCTAGGAAAGATACGACCAAAGTGAAGGGAGGCTGTGTCACCTTGGTCTTCAATGTAAGTGATTTCAACACGCTTTTTGGTGAGAGACTAAGCCACTCTATAATATGCTATGGTCAGACATGATAGACCTCCATTATGTCGTCCTATAAGCACGCATTATGTCAATGGCGACCAACCCAGAGGAAAGCAGTTGTGGATGAATTGAAATTACTTATCGATATGCATAAAGACGCTAATCGACAAGGCCCCGGTAGTGATGCTGAGACTGAAAAAGCGATTAGTATGGCGGGATTAGACAGAAATACGCCATTAAACATTGCCGATATTGGTTGTGGCACTGGAGCCTCAACATTGACGTTGGCTCGTCTTTTGAACGCAAAAATTACGGCCGTAGATTTCCTTCAGGACTTTATCGATGTTCTGAGTGCTCGCGCTCGGGATGAGGGAGTAGAAGACAAAATCAACCCTCTTTGCGCATCAATGGAACAGCTTCCGTTTGAGAATGAGACTTTCGATGTTATTTGGTCTGAAGGGGCTATCTATAATCTTGGTTTTGAAAAGGGGATCGCAGATTGGAAGCGCTATTTGAAGCCTGGCGGGCTGCTGGTTGTTTCAGAGATTACTTGGCTTACAAGCTCTCGTCCATTGGCGCTTCAAGATTATTGGGACAATGAATATCCAGAGACAGATACCGCCTCGGCAAAGATCGCGTTACTAGAAGACAGCGGCTATACACCGATCGGATACTTCGCTCTGCCAGAACATTGTTGGCTTGATCATTATTATGACCCAATGCGCAAGAGTTTTGATGCCTTTTTGAGTCGCAATGGAGATAGTGCAGAGGCCCAAGCCATCGTTGAGGCAGAGCGCCATGAAATGGCACTGTATGAAAAATACAAAGCGTATTTTAGCTACGGTGTGTACATCGCAAGGAAGACCGATGCACAAAATTCATAACAAGATCGGGGATCAGAACTAGAGGCATTGGGTGTAGCAAAGAGATTTGTTGTTGTCATAAAAAAATCATGAAGTCATCACGTTTTCGTTCTATCATCAAAAACTGACTATTTGGTAAGTATTGAAAAGTTGGAATATTAACTTAGTTTGATGGAGTAGTAACATGACGTTCGACCTTTCTAAGAGGGCGGCTTTTTTAGCCTCTTCTTTAGCCTTTGCTTCCTTAGCGCAGGCCTCTACGATTGACTTGCGAGTTATGGAAACCACGGATATTCATATGAATTTGGTGGATTATGATTACTATGGCGATAAACAAAGCGATGCGGTTGGTTTGTCTCGCGTCGCTACCTTGATCAAGGCCGCACGCGCTGAAGTGACCAATTCCGTATTGGTCGACAATGGTGATTTGCTGCAGGGTACGCCACTAGGGGATTACGTCGCAAAAGGTCGTGTTTTACGTTTTGGTGAAACTCACCCGGCCTTTAAGGCCATGAATTTGCTGGATTATGATGTGGGTAATATCGGCAATCATGAATTCAACTACGGCTTAGACTTTCTGATGAAGAGTTTGAGCGGTGCGAACTTCCCGTACGTGAGTGCCAACGTGTATGTCGACGATGGCGACCAAGATCCGTCAAATGATCAACCTTACTTCCAGCCTTATTTGATCAAAGAAAAGGTTTTCCTTGATTCAGACGGTCAACAGCAAACCGTGAATATTGGTTACATTGGATTTGTACCACCGCAAATTATGACGTGGGATAAAGACAATCTCACCGACAAGGTCATTGCAAAAGACATCATTGAAACAGCTAATAAATACGTACCTGAAATGAAGCAAAAAGGCGCGGATGTGATCATCGCTATTCCTCACAGTGGCATGATGAATTCGCCTTATCTGAAAGGGGAAGAGCATGCCTCTTACCATTTGGCGAAAGTTGGGGGCATTGATGCGATTTTATTTGGCCATTCTCATCGAGTTTTCCCTGGTGACAAAGCGATTGGACAATTTGAAGGGGTGAACAGTGATAAAGGAACTGTCTATGGCAAGCCAGCGACCATGCCGGGATTTTGGGGATCTCATCTAGGGGTTGTTGATTTGACGCTTGAACCTTCTGGCGATGGTTGGAAAGTGGCAGATGGTAAAGCCGAAGTTCGTGCTATTTCTCGTCGTGAAGGCCGTAACACCATCCCATTAGTTGAAGCGGATGCAACCATTAACGATGCGGTTGAAACCGAACACGAAGGCACTTTAGCGTATATGCGTCGCAAAGTGGGTGTATCAACCGCAGACATCAATAGCTTCTTTGCCTTAGTGCAAGATGACCCATCCATTCAGATCGTTAACAATGCTCAGGTTTGGTATGTGGAAAACATTGTCCGTGGTACTTCTTATGAAGGTTTGCCGATCCTATCCGCAGCGGCGCCGTTCAAAGCTGGTGGACGTGGTGGTCCAGATTACTACACGGATGTGCCTAAAGGTGATATCGCATTGAAGAATGTGAGTGACTTATACATTTACCCAAATGATCTAAAAGTGGTGAAGTTAACCGGGGCGCAAGTGGTGGAATGGCTAGAGCGAGCGGCGGGTCAGTTTAATCAAATCGATGCGAGCTCAAAAACCGCTCAAGATTTGGTGAATATGTCTTTCCCAACCTATAACTTTGATGTGATTGATGGCATCTCTTACCGTATCGATGTGACGCAAGCAGCGCGCTATGACGCTGAGGGCAAGGTCACGAATCCACATGCTCACCGTATCGTGGATGTGATGTTCCAGAGTAAACCCATGGATATGACAGCAGACTTCCTTGTGGCGACCAACAATTATCGTGCAGGCGGTGGTGGTAGCTTCCCGAACTTGTCCGGAGACACCATTGTCATTGATGCGCCAGACAAAAACCGTGATGTGGTGGCGAACTACTTGTTAAGCCAAAAAAGCATTAATCCAGCGGCAGACAACAATTGGTCCTTTACGGATTTTGGTCAGGCGAAAGTCTTGTTCTCTACTGCGTCAAAAGCAAAAGAAGCGGCGGGTGACAACATGATTTATCAGTCTATGGACAGCAAAGGTTTTGCGGTCTTTGAATTGAAATAAGTGGTTTTTTCCGTGAATGGCGGAGTTAAAAAAAGCGCATGGCAAAGAGTTTGCCATGCGCTTTTTTGTTTCAGTACTGGTTTAGCGCTGTTTGGTTTCGTATTCTGGGTGAATCCAGACGGGTGCGTCCAAACTTGGTAATGCTGCTTTACCGAGAATCATGTCAGCTGCTTTTTCCGCTACCATGATGGTTGGGGCATTTAAGTTACCGTTAGTGATGGTTGGGAAGATGGAAGAGTCAACCACGCGCAAGCTCTCTAAGCCACGAACCTGACAAGACGCATCGAGCACTGCCATAGGGTCATTATCATCGCCCATTTTACAGGTACAAGATGGGTGATAAGCACTTTCGACGTTGTCTTTTACCCACTTATCAATTTCTTCATCAGTTTGCACGTTAAGGCCGGGTTGGATTTCTTCACCACGGTAGTCATCCAAAGCGGACTGCTGCAAGATTTCTCGACTTAGGCGAATGGTATCGCGCCAATCTTGCTTGTCTTGCTCGGTGGAAATGTAGTTAAACACGATCCGCGGCTTGGCCGCCGGATCCGCAGATTCAATCCATAACTTGCCACGACTTTCTGGCTTGTTTGGACCAACGTGCACTTGATAACCATGACCATCAAAGGCTGAACGGCCATCGTAGCGCATTGCCGCAGGTAAAAAGTGGTATTGAATGTTTGGCCATTTTAAGCCTGCTCGAGAACGGATAAAGCCGCAGGATTCAAAGTGGTTGGTGGCTCCTAAACCGTTTTTGAATAGGATCCAGCGAGTGCCAATCAAGCCCTTGCTGATCAAGTCCAACTTGCCATTTAAGGTCACAGGCTGTTTACAACGGTATTGGAAGTAGACTTCCAAATGGTCCTGTAGGTTTTCCCCCACCCCTGGTAGGTCATGAAGCACAGGAACGCCGGCTTTTTCGAGAACGTCTTTTGGGCCTACCCCCGACAGTTGTAACAGTTGTGGTGAGCCAACAGAGCCAGCTGACAGAATGACTTCTTGAGTCGCGCTGACTTGCTGTGCTTTGCCATGTTTGCTGTATTCGATACCAACGGCTTTTTTACCATCGAATAACACCTTGTGGGACAGCACACCCGTTTTTACAGTAAGGTTGGCGCGCTTCATCGCACGACGTAAATACACGTTAGACGTAGACGCTCTCACTCCGTTTTTCACTGTCATGTGCATTGGGCCAAAGCCTTCTTGGCGTTGACCGTTGTAATCGTCGGTTTTACCGTAGCCAGCTTCGTTTCCTGCTTCAATAAAGGCTTGATAGAGTGGGTTATAGCTCATGTCGTTGCCATTGTTGGTCGCAAGAGGACCTTCACTACCACGATACAAGTCAGCCCCGCCTTTCCATGATTCGGCTTTTTTGAAATAAGGTAGACAAGACTGATAGTTCCACCCTTTGGCCCCATGTTCTTCCCACTCATCAAAATCACAAGCATGGCCTCGTACGTAGACCATGCCATTGATAGAAGAGGAGCCACCTAATACTTTCCCGCGCGGGCAATGCATTTCACGATCATCCAGACCAGGCTCTTTTTCCGTATGAAACTGCCATGCATATTTGTCACTGTTCATTGGGTAAGACAGTGCGGTTGGCATCTGGATAAAGATGCTTTTATCTGAGCCGCCCATTTCCAGCAGCAATACCTTGTGTTCACCACTTTCTGTCAATCGGTCGGCTAACACACAACCTGCTGATCCTGCACCGACAATCACATAGTCGTAAGTTTCGTTTGTCATGGTTTCTCTCACTTAGTAAGGGCTAGGGATATCGTTTAGCTCAACAAACACACTCTTGTTTTGAGTGTAGTGATACAGTGTGTCGATGCCATTTTCGCGGCCAATCCCAGACTCTTTGTAACCGCCTACTGGCATTTCTGCAGGGGAAGCGCCCCATGCATTGATCCAGCAAATACCGGCTTGCATCTGGCTAATCACACGATGCGCACGGGCAAAATCTTTTGTAAAGACACCAGCCGCTAAACCAAGCTTGGTGTCATTGGCACGGGCAATGGCTTCGTCTTCGTCTTCGAAGCTTAGTACGGACATTACTGGGCCAAAGATCTCGTCTTTTACTTGCGGCATATCGTCGGTGCAATCGGTGAAAACCGTTGGAGCCACAAACGCGCCTTTGTCCAAGCCGTTTTCCGTTACTTGATAGCCGCCGCATAGCAAGGTTGCCCCAGCGTTTTTCGCGGCTTCAATGTACCCCAGCACTTTTTGCATGTGATCTTTTGAGATAAGTGCACCTACTTGGGTTTCCATGTCCATAGGATCACCGATGATCATGGCTTCGGTACGTTCTTTTAACTCTTTGGTGAACGCCTCTAAGATGTCTTCATGAACAAAGACGCGCGTACCATTGGTGCAAACCTCACCTTGAGTATAGAAATTTGCCAGCATGGCCGCTGAGACGGCTTGGTCAACCGGCATGTCTGGGAAGATGATCATGGGGGATTTACCGCCTAATTCCATGGTCACTTCTTTAAGCGTTTGTGCCGATGCGGTCATGACTTTTTTCCCCGTGCCGACTTCGCCGGTAAAAGAGACTTTGTCGATTTCTGGGTGCGCGGTAATCATTTGACCAGTGCGACCATCGCCTTGAACGACGTTGAAAACACCGTTTGGTAGGCCCGCTTCGGTGAAAATTTCCGCCAGTTTTAGTGCGCTCAAAGGGGTTTCTTCGGATGGTTTGAAGATCATCGCATTGCCCGCAGCAAGGGCTGGGCCTGATTTCCACATGGCGATTTGGATCGGGTAGTTCCAAGCACCAATACCGGCACAAATTCCCAATGGCTCACGGCGTGTGTAGAAAAAGTTGCCATTGCCTAGGTCTTGGTATTCGCCTTGGATTTTATCGGTTAGACCCGCGTAGTATTCAATCACATCGGCGCCCGTTTCAATGTCGACGCAGATGGCTTCTTGTAGTGGTTTACCTGTGTCTAGTACTTCTAAACGAGCCAACTCTTCATTGCGTTCGCGAAGCAACTCAGCGGCTTTTTTAAGGATGCGGCCGCGCTCAACTGGGCTCATCGCTGCCCATACTTTTTGGCCTTGTTTGGCAGACTCAACGGCAGCATCTAGCTCTGCTTGACCAGCATGTTCTACCGTCGCGATGATTTCCCCAGTGGCTGGGTTAATGCTTTCGAAATGTTCTCCGCTGGTGGATGCATGGTAGCGGCCGTGAATGTATTGCTGCTGATGTGCCATGTTGATTGCCTCTTTTGGTTTGGTTCAGTGCCTCGATGACAGGATCAAAGCACTCAGGTTTTTATTAAATGCGCGTTTAATAAAAAACATTGTAACATTTTTATGTGTCAATTTCAGCCCGAGTAGGGCGGAAGGCGTAAATGGTAATCTGCAAGTCGTTTCTCATCTTTACGCCGCTATAGCTTAGTTGGTTTTTAAGTCATTGTGAGAAGTGATAGGGACTTTACGTGAGGAAAAATGCGTTATAAACATGGTTTTGACGACGGCATGATTGTGTGGGAATTTTTTAGGAACAAATAAAAGGCAGCCCCTCATGCCATCAACTGGATCATGAGGTGCTGAGAGGTGTTATGTGTTTGTTTTAGGCTTACACCCAAACATTGAGGTTTAAAGGTTGAGGACACCATTGCTGTCATGACTAACTGGGCTTGGCACATAGGCGTCGGCCATCTCGTCGTTAATCCAAAGGGTATTGTCCGCCACATAACGAAATTGATAGGTATGATCGACTTCTAAATTCATTGTCGATGCATAGAGTCCCGATTTTTGCTTCCTCAAAGGGTTGGCTTCTTTGTCCCAATTATTAAAGTCACCTACGACCGACACCTTATTGGCATCGCCGATGGCTTCCGCAGGTAAGGAGAATTTTACTTTGCATTCTGGCTTAGTCTTTAGGTAGGTTTTCTCAATCATTTCCAGCTCCATATGATCTAACAAGAGAGACAATAATAAGGCTACTGCAAAAGCCTGAAAGGGTGAACATGGTATAAAGCAAGGCTCACGCCAGCTTTAATAACTCATTAATGGCAATACAAAAGCCTGTTGGATGATGCCTTAACAGAAGACGCTTTTAGGTCAGATTTCGCTAAACGATAGCTGAATTGCCTTGATGTGGTGCTTAATCCACCTTTAATATTATAGGACGTAAATTCACAATTACGCAGAAATATCTGAACTACACTCAAATGGCACTTATAAAAAATAGAAGAGGTGTTTTATGAATATTCAAATGGTTGTCCTAATCATATTAAGTCTATTGTTGGTTGCTAAAATCATCTATCTTGTGGCGACGAAAAAAACCGATAAAGAGCAAGAGCACGCTGTTCATCATCGTCACCACGATAACCGATAACTACTGGCCATGCTTAGTTGGGGCTCGTTAACCTCGGTAGCGTTTGTTTTTTGCTTCCTTGACTGTGTTCAGATCGACCAGGACCAGCCCGTCTACACAATAGCCAAAATCGGCATCGACACCAAAGTCTAGGAAGCGAACGCCACCTGGTTCACACAATTCACTGTATTGTTTGAACAGGGTTGGTACGCTGGCACCAAAGTGGCTGAGTTGTTCCTTAAGTACCTTGAAGTCTTCCTCATAGTTGTCTCCAGTAAACATATTCTGGATGATGTCTTTGTGTTCAGGGTTAACCTGATAGGGTGTGAAGGATCTGGCCAGATATTCATTGTCTGAGAAGTACAGTTTATAGAATGACACAATGAAATCTTTTGCCGCTTGCGGATAGCTGTTGCTTAAACTCACTGGGCCAAACATATAGCGAATTTCAGGGTGGCGATTTAAATAGGCACCAATGCCATACCACAAATAATCCAGACTGCGTTTACCCCAATACTTTGGTTGTACGAAACTGCGGCCAAGTTCGATGCCTTGTTCAAAATACGGTTCCATATCACATGAGTAGCGGAACAGTTCAGCACTGTAGATACGGTTGGTTGACTCTTCTTTCATGTAGCGAGCCACTTCACCAATACGATACGCACCAACAATCTCAAGCTCTTCTTCATCCCAAAGGATCAAGTGACGGTAATATTGATCGAACTTGTCTAAATCCGATCTTTCCCCAGTGCCTTCTCCGACTTTGCGGAAAGCCACTTCTCGTAAACGGCCGATTTCTTTCATCGTTACGGAAGATGGGTCGTAATCAAATAAATAGATCTGCTTGTTGTCTTTAGTGCTGCCAAGATGTTCGGACTGTTTTAGCTCGTGTTTGATCATTTGTCGATTTTGTGGGTGATCGACGGTCTTTTCTGTCTTTAATAAAGGCTTTTTGCCTTTGGCGATACGGTACAGATGGCGTTTGACCAGCTTGTTCTTTTCCTTATCACTCAGTGGTAATTGTGCCAGTTCCTGAATCGGAATAGCTTGCCCCACTTGCATGGGAATTTTGCGATTACGCTGACGAAACATTTCATTCGCAAGTTGAATCGTCGATAACGGGCGATACACTAATGAGCTGGTGTAAAACAGCATGGAGTTACGGCCACCAATGTGCACTGGCAGTAATGGACTGTTGGTTTTTTGCGCTAGCTTTAAATAATTCTGGTTCCATTTTTGGTCTTTCACGCCACTGGGTGACATGCGAGAGACTTCGCCAGCCGGAAAAATGATGATGGCTTCTTCATTATGTAGGCAATTCATTATGGCTTTGAGCTGTTGGCGGCCGGTTTTTCCACCTAGGTTGTCGACCGGTAACACTAAGTCTTTCAATCCATCGAAGCCCATTAATAAATCGTTGGCAACGATTTTAACATCGGGGCGGATTTCACCGACTAAGCGTAATAGTGCTAAACCATCGAGCGCACCTAATGGATGGTTAGCAATGATCATAACGCGGCCAACGGCAGGAATATTACGGCGGTCCATCTGGCTGACTTGATAACCAAAGTTGAAATGATCCAAGACACGATCGATGAATTCGAAGCCAGCACAGCTGTCGTTTTGTTCCAAAAATAGGTTCACTTCACTTTCATGGAATAAGCGTTTTAGGATGCTTAAGGTTGGGCGAGTGATTAGTGGGCTTTTGTCGAAAAACTGAGGTGACTTACTAGCAATCATTTGCTCGACTTGTATCACAATGGCGCTCCGCTCTGAATAAACTTTTGATGATTTATTGTTCAGATTAGAGTGTCTGTGTGACAAAGAGGTGACGCTTATGTGGCGAAACAATGACCAATTTATAACAGAAAAAAGTCAGTCATTCTGAGGTCGCTAGTTTCTATTGCTATATTTTAGAGTGACAGAGAGGGGAGTTATTGAGCCGAGTCGTCTTCGTTTATGTCATCTTCAAAGCGATAAAAAAAGTTCCATAGGCAATATAGAGTGAGTAGTACGGCAAAGCTTGCCCACATGGGTTCATCATAGAGCCATTCAATGCTCGCCCAAACGGCGCAAGTTAATGTGGCAACCACACGACGCCAAAATGGCTTGAAAAATTGACGATCAGTTTCACTTAGCATAAGCAGTCCAACCAGGTAGGAACGGGCAGGCTCACACAAATTTTGTTGGATCAACCATGGCTTATCAAGAAGCGATGTTGTTGTGTCGTAACATGTGCAAGCCTGAGGATATCATTGCGCTTTTGTTTTGCTGTTGCCCAAAGAAATATGGCGCGATCCAGTTAATTGAGATTGACCACTCACACCCGAATCGATTTTATTAATTTGACCGCCTTTCGCGAGAAATTCTTGCATTTGCTTTTCGATGGATTCCGAGGTTTCCGAGGCGGCAGGCTGTTTCTTTTTTGTTGCCATGACTGATAGTCCTTGTTGTTTAATTGAGCAACCACTATATCAGAGTTTCACATTTTTTTCTTGTTGTGGATGAAAAACATCCACAAATGAATGGCTTTATCTAAGTGGTGTCAGAAACAGAAGCGATCCTTCGCGAACTGTTTGTGTGTTTACGGGCGGGTGGCGATATTACAAGCTGGTATGAGGGTGGTAACGACGTAATATTGGGTTTAACAGGCGGGTAAACCAGCCAGTAAATTCAATGGGGGCATCCAGAACCGTCAAACAAATACACTCAGCGTCTTTGGTGACAATTGGTTTGTGCTTGTGCCGAGCATCGCGACTGATGAAATCACCTTGTCGGTAAATACCCGTTTCGTCGGAGAACGCGCCTTCCAATACTAGAGTGATTTCATCACCTGTATGAGTGTGAGTGGGCATGTGAGCGCCCGCTTTGACTCGTGTCAGCGCAATCTGTGCGCCGCCTTCTTCATTATGCAGTGTGGCGATCTTAAACGAAGGTGACAAGTGCATCCAGGTCAGATCATCGTAGCCTTTGGTAATAAATTGACGCAGGCTTTTCGGAATCTTGCCGCCTTTGTCTTTGATACGCTCAACCACTCCCACTGTCTGAGTTGCTTCAGTTGAAGTGTCTTGCTGTTCTAATTTGGCAAACAATTGATCTTTCAAATGTCTTAGTTCTTGTGGTGGCATGCGGTTTTGTTCAAACAGCTGTGCTCCCAAGATCTCTAATTTTTTCACTTGTTGCTGACACTCAGAGCAATGCTCTAAGTGGGTTGAAACACACAAAGAGTGCGACAGAGACAAAGCGCCTGCCGCATAATCTGTTAGTGTTTCTATTGATGGATGGTAGTGAGTCATCAAATACTACCTCTTTACGTAAATGGTCAATTTCTGGAGTGCCAAGCGGACTCTAGATTTTATGGTTCCAAGCGGTAGAGATAACTCTTCCGCCGCTTCTTTGTGCGTTTTACCTTCCAAGTACACTTTGGACAGTACTTGTCGCTGATCAACTGGCAGCTTCTTAAGACTTTGCTGAATCATTTGTTGATCTCGCTTTTGCTGCGCCTCCTGAAAAGGATCCGAGTTTTCATCGACAATATTTTGCCAAAGGTAATCTGGGTCAATATCAGACTGATAACGGCTGTTTTTACGCAGGTAATCTATCCGAGCGTTTCGGGCAAGGGTAAATACCCAAGTGTTGAGAGAGGCTGTTTCCGGTTTGTAGGTGTGCGCTTTATTCCAAATACGAATCATCACTTCTTGAGCGATATCGTCAGCCATTAAGTTGGCGCCCGGCTGAGCAGCCAAACAAAAGCTGCGAATCTTTGGCGCATAGTGATCGAATAAACGTGCCAACGCGACCTGATCCCGCTGCTCAGCAATGGCAAACATGTCATGCACCCTTTGTTTGTCTAGTTCTATTTTGGTTGCACTGTCCATTTATTGCTCCGCTTTAGGAGGAAGGCCGGCTCGGCCGGGTCAGTATATTGTTCAATATTCGTCTCTCAATATCATTCATACGTGGGGAGATTCGTTTCGGATCACTGTCAGATGGAAAAATATCTAAAATAAAAAAGTGATCCATTTAGCGATTTGCAACGTTTCCAAATCGGATGGATAAAATTATGTCCTTAACGGTAATGACAAAGACAAGTGATGTGTATGACGGATTCTCAAACGCTACCTAATCTTCAGCTAATCGATCGATTTAAAGATTTCTATCGTGATGTGAAGCACCCTAAGTTAGAAAGTATAGATCAGGTTTACGCTGATGATGTGCTTTTTAAGGACCCAGTGCATGAGCTAAGAGGAGCCGAAGCGCTGCACACTTATTTGTCAGACATGAGCGTCAATGTGCAAAGTGGGCGCTTTGAGTATCTTGATCAAATTGTTTCCGAAGATATGGCCTATATTAAATGGAACATGCATTTTAAGCATCCGCGCTTAGGGAAAGACACCATCACGGTCCGCGGTATGAGTCAGGTGCAATTTCATGATCGCATTTATTTTCATGAAGATGTTTACGATCTAGGTCAACTGATCTACGAGCATGTACCACTATTGGGAAGCGTGGTAAAAGGCCTAAAAAAGCGCCTAGCCGTGTAGGATAAAAGGAGGCAGCAATGGAGCAGCTAAATGGCAAGGCACAAAGTATTGTCTGGATTACGGGGGCGAGTTCAGGGATCGGCTTCGCTCTGGTAAAGCGCTATTTGCAAGCCGGTTGGCGAGTGATTGCCAGTGCTCGTTCAGAAGGTGAATTAGCGGATTTAGTGAAGCAAGATAGTCATCTTTCTTTCGTGGCGTTCGATATGGTTGATAAAGAACAAATCGAACCCATTCGTGACACCCTCAGCCAACTGGTTCCGCATTTAGATTGTGTCATATTAAATGCCGGAACCTGCGAATACCTTGATTTAGAGGATGAAAAAACCGACTGGCAGATGATGGAACGGGTCATGTCGGTGAATTATTTTGGATTGGTAAACAGTGTTGATGTTTGTTTGCCACTGCTCAAACGCGCTTCTCAACCACTCCTTGTGGGTGTCAGTTCTCAAGCCGTCCAAGCCGCGTTTCCTCGTGCTGAAGCCTATGGTGCCAGCAAAGCGGCTATTCGTTACTTTCTGTCATCGCTGCGTATGGATTTAAACGCCGATGGCGTCGATGTGACCTGTGTTTTGCCTGGCTTTGTGGATACCCCCTTAACTCGGAAAAATACCTTTGATATGCCTTTTCTAATGTCGTCCGATGAGGCGGCCAAACGAATCGACCAAGCGTTACAAGGTCGTCCTTATGAATTTGCCTTTCCTAAGCGTTTGTCTGCCTTGCTTTGGCTAGGTCGTCACCTGCCTAAATGGTGGTTGGGAAAGTTCGCGCCAAACAAACATGACAATTCGTAACGACAAAAAACACAGTTGCAGAATATCTTTATTGAGACATCTCATTTTAAGGAGACGATGAGTGAAAATCGCCATTATTGGTTCAGGGATATCCGGCCTAACCAGTGCCTACTTGTTACAACGACAGCACGAAGTCACGCTTTTTGAGTCAGCGGAGCGAATTGGGGGCCATACGGCCACCGTAGAAGTACAAGAAGCCGGAAAAATTCGAGCCATAGACACAGGTTTTATTGTTTTCAATGATTGGACCTATCCAAATTTCATTCGTCTGATGGATGAAATTGGCGTGACTTCTAAGCCGACGGAAATGAGTTTTAGCGTCAGTTGTCTGCGAACCGGTTTGGAATACGGTGGTAATAATCTGAATACCTTGTTTGCCCAACGCCGTAATCTACTGAATTTGCCTTATCTGGGCATGATCAAAGACATTCTGCGTTTTAATAAAGAAGCCATCCAAGACCTAGAAGCCGGTCAATTAAAAGAAGGTATTCCCCTTGGTGAATACTTGAAAGAGCGTGGTTATGGGAAACGCTTTGCCGAGCATTATTTGATTCCGATGGGCAGTGCTATCTGGTCTGCGACGTTGGATGAAATGATGGATTTCCCTCTTGCATTCTTCGTACGGTTTTTTAAAAACCATGGACTTTTGAGTGTCAATCATAGACCTCAATGGCGAGTGATTGAGGGGGGCTCGTCTGCCTATTTGCAACCTTTGGTAAAGAGCTTCAAAGACAAAATAGTATTGAACTCAGACATCAAACAGGTTCATCGTTCAGACAGCAGTGTGGAGATTGAATTTTCAGATGGCCGTAGCGAGGCATTTGATGAGGTGGTGTTTGCTTGCCACAGTGATCAAGCGCTGGCTTTGTTGGCGGATCCAAGCGCTGACGAGAAAGGCATTTTAAATGCCATTCCTTACCGTAATAACGATGTGGTATTGCACACGGACACCCATTTATTACCAAAAGCTAAGTTGGCTTGGTCAAGCTGGAATTATCAATTGGGCGATGCGCAAGACAAGGCGGCCACGCTTAGTTACAACATGAACATTCTTCAGCATCTAGACAGCGATACCACCTACCTAGTGACCTTGAATCAGACGGATATGATTGAACAGAGTAAGATTCTCGGTCGCTTCCAATATGCTCACCCTACCTTCACCTTAGAAGGCATCCAAGCTCAGTCCCGTTGGTCTGAGATTAATGGGGTGAATCGTACTTGGTTTTGTGGCGCATATTGGCGCAATGGTTTCCATGAAGACGGTTGTTGGAGCGGAGTGCGAGTCGCAGAAGGCCTGGGGGTAACATGGTAACCCTGGGGATAGTCACATGAATACGGTCTTCCCTGAGACTCACCAAATACTGCACAGTGGCATTTATTATGGCACGGTACGTCATCGTCGGTTTACGCCTCGCCGTCATGCTTTCCAGTATCGCGTCTTTATGATGTATTTCGACCTAGACGAATTGGATCAAGTCTTTTCAATGAGTTCTTGGTGGTCAATGAAGAAATGGTCATTGGCTCGTTTTGTCCGACAAGACTATTTTGGCGGCCCAACGCTTCCCATTAAACAGGCCGTTCAAGGTGAAGTGTTCAAGCAGCTTGGCTTAAGCCTGAATGGGCCTGTTCGAATGCTGACAAACTGTCGCTATTTTGGCTTTATTATTAATCCCATTACGGTTTATTACTGTTTTGATCAAGAAGAGCAGCTTCAAGCCATGTTGCTAGAGGTGACCAACACTCCTTGGGGTGAAAAAGTGGCTTATGCTTTGAAATGTGATCCAACACATAAGGTTCAACGTATCCAATTCAACAAAGCCATGCACGTATCGCCATTTCATCCGATGACTCATTTTTATGATTGGCGCAGCAGTCTGCCAAGTCGTCAGCTAAGCGTGCACATGCAGAATAAAGAGTTGGGTTCACAAGCGTCTGTGTTTGATGCGACTTTGGTTTTGACAAGACAGCCAATGAATTCAACTAATTTACGTAAGGTATTGTTTTCCTATCCTTTCATGACGACAAAAGTGGCATTGGGAATCTATTGGCAAGCTATGAGATTGTGGCTAAAGAGAGTGCCATTTTACAGTCACCCAAAAACCTTCACTAAAGCAGAATAACGATTAAGAGGTTCCATTAGTATGAGTTTGGTCAGCGCAGAAAATCAGAAACAAACTAATAAATCCACTCCTTCTCGCCTCGATACTATGGCCAGAAAAATGGTGTTTGCCATGCTGAATCGCCTTGCGATTGGCCACCTTACGCTAGAGGAAGAGGGTATGGTGTTTTCTTTCGGGGAAGCACGTCACGCCGCCAAGCACATCGCGCACATTCGAGTCGAAGAGCGTCACGCTTATCGAGACGTTTTCTTCAACAGCAGTATTGGCGCAGGTGAAGCTTATATGAAAGGACACTGGAGTTCGCCGGATCTGGTTGGAGTGATCCGTCTGATGGTGGCGAACCTCAATTTGATCAATAAAATGGATCAGAAAAGACCATTTTGGTCGCGAATTGGCACCAAAATACTGCATAAAATGAATGCCAATACCAAGCAAGGTTCGCGTGACAATATCTCCGCTCACTATGATCTAGGCAATGACTTTTTTTCACTCTTTCTCGATCCAACCATGATGTATTCTGCCGCCTTCTACCCTGAGAAAAAAGTGTCTTTAGAAGAAGCGTCAGTGTTTAAGCTGGACCGTATTTGCCAAAAACTTCAACTCAAAGAAACCGATCACTTATTGGAAATCGGTACGGGGTGGGGGGGCATGGCGATTCATGCGGCGAAACATTATGGTTGCCAAGTCACTACGACAACCATTTCACAAGAACAATATGATTTTGCGAAAGCGCGTGTACATGCGGAAGGATTGCAAGACAAGATTACTCTCTTACTGGACGATTATCGCGACTTACAAGGTCAATATGACAAGCTAGTGTCGATTGAAATGATTGAAGCGGTGGGCCACGAATATTACGACAGTTATTTCTCCAAATGCAGTGAATTATTAAAACCTGAAGGTCTAATGGTGATACAAGCCATTACCATTGCAGACCAGCGTTACGATTACGCTCGTCGTTCTGTGGACTTTATACAGCGCTACATTTTTCCGGGTGGTTGCTTACCGTCAAACCAAGTGATTGCGAATAAGATTTCAGCCAAAACGGATATGCAAATTGTCGGTTTGGAGGACATCACAGAGCATTATGCGAAAACCTTAGCGGATTGGCGAATACGTTTTCATGAGGCACGGCAAGAAGTCGTTAAACTGGGCTTTGATGACGTGTTCTGTCGGATGTGGGATTTTTACCTAGCCTACTGCGAAGGCGGTTTTAAAGAACGGGCGATTAGTACTGGGCAGTTTGTGTTCGCCAAACCTGAACATCGCCTAAGCCTTCCTTCAAGTGACTAATACCATGACAAGGAAGGCCATCATCAATGCCGTTTTGTTTCAAACAATATGGTTTGTGTGCCTTCTTACGGGGGCCTTTTGGGCGCTGTTGGCCACGGTTTGTTATCTCGTTTTTCATCATGTCTTCATTATGAAAAACCGTCATGAATGGCGATTGATTGCTGTATTCTTGTTATTAGGTTTTGTTGTTGATGGCAGCCTGTTTCGTCTGTCGCTTTTCACCTCGACGACAGAGCCTTGGACAGCATTAGGTGTGCCGCCAATCTGGCTGCTGTGTTTGTGGGTCAGCGTGGCGACCTTATTTGCCCATAGCTTGTCTTTTTTAAGTAAGCGATATGCATTAGCGGCGTGTTTTGGCTTGGTTGGCCCGACCATGAGCTATTTTGCTGGTGCGAAAATGGCTGGTATTACCTTGGCCTCCCCACTAGTTTACAGCTTGTTAATTGTCGCCGTCTTGTGGACCATGATCTTGCCATTCGGCGTATGGCTGACGGATAAATGGCAACTGACTGATAGGAAGGATTAACATGATGTTGATGTATTCACTTCGTTTTGTGCTCAGCATTGTTATGCTGTTTTTCAATAGTCTGTTGTTTGCAGATACGACGAGTTCTGCCATAGGGCAAGCCTTTAGTTTGGAAACAGGTGATCTGCTATATACGGAAAAACACATCAAATTAGACAAGGCGCAACATCAGGTGATCTATTCTGAGCCGGATGGCACTGTGTTTGCTCGCAAACAAATCGATTTTTCGAACTCCTTAATACGCCCCAGTTTTCAACAGTTGAATGAGCGCAATGGTGAAAGCATTGACGTGCAACAAATTGGCGATGGCTTCCTAGTGCGATACCAAAAACAGAGTGGCAGCGAAGAAAAATCCGACATCATTCGAGATAACGCCAACATGGTCATAGACGCCGGTTTCGACGCTTTTGTTCGTCAATATTGGCAACCTCTGATGTCTGGCAAAGCCATGGACATTGAGTATTTAGTCCCCAGTAAACGAACGACTTTTTCCTTTCGTTTTCAACAGGCTGATTGCTTAGCCGATACCTTATCAAGCGCGGTTTGTTTTACTTTAGCGCCGGTATCTTGGCTGGTCAAAATGGCTGTCGACCCTATTGTCGTGACGTATGATTCAACCACTCTGAGGCTTATGCGTTTTACTGGCAGAGCCAACATCAGTAACACCGCAGGGAAATACCAAAGCGTTGATATTCACTACCAATACCATGACTGAAAATAGAGGATTTAAAGGATGCTTATAACATACAAAAAATGGCTCTTGGTGTTATTGAGCGTATTTACCTTGTCTGCTTGTTCCACGGCAGACGTTTCTATTTACGCCAACAATACGCCGAAATTCGATTTGCAATCCTTCTTTTCAGGCGAACTGCGTGCCCATGGTATTTTGAAGAATCGCAGTGGTGAAGTGATTCGTTATTTCAATGCCACCTTGGACGGTCGCTGGGAAAACGGGGTGGGTACCTTGGCAGAAGTGTTTGTGTTTGATGATGGTGAGATTCAGAACCGTACTTGGACCATGACGCCAAATGAATCGGGGCAATACATAGCCACAGCGAATGACGTGGTGGGCACAGGGAAAATCAACATCGCGGGCAACGCCTTATTTATGAAATACGTACTGCAAGTGCCTTACGATGGCGACATTATTGAGGTCACGGTTGACGATCGCATGTACATGGTTAAAGACGGGGTGGTGATCAACGAATCCGTGATGACCAAGTTCGGCTTTGAAGTGGGTTACTTGTCTATAGTGATTGAGAAGGTGTAATTCGATCTTGCCTTTACTGTTTTTGAGCGAGCAGAGATTTAGGTGAAAAACCATAATAGCGACTAAACGCCGCGCTGAAATTGGAAGCGTGTTGATAGCCGACAAAGTAAGCGGTTTGAGACACATTGCTGCCGGTCATTAATTGTTCCCAGGCTTTTTCCATACGAATTTGCAAAAGCAATTGGTGTGGTGACAATTGATAGATGGCTTTGGTGCCTTGTTTGAGCTTACTTTCGCTGATGCCAACCGCCTGACATACGTTGGCGAGGGTGATGGGAAGGGACATATTTTGAATCATATATTGTTTTGCTGAGATGATTTTCGCTTCGTCTCTGTGGTGAAACGCCGGTTGATATTGTTGGCGATCTTCCTGCAATAACGACAATTGTTCACTTAATAAATTCAGTACTAGAATGTGCTTCTCTAAAGGTCGCTCTGGTTGATTCGAGTGCATCAACGTCATCAGTCGTTTTAAGTAATGCAAGGTGTTCGGGCTGGTGAGTGCATGTTGCTGCTGAGTAGGATAAGCGACATCCTTGGCTTCTTTGGGGAATGGAATACTAAGACGATCAAATGAGCTTCCGCTTATGAGTATCCGAAACTGATCGATTTTTTGCCCTTCTTGATATATTCGCTCTCCTTCGCTATTGCCAAAGGTCGTCAATGTGGCGTGGTTTGCCGAAAAGACCAAGTCGTCTGCTAAGGCACTTTTGCACTGATAAATAGATTGTCCGGATAAGCCAAACGTTAAACTCAATCTTGCCTCTGAGGTTTCAATCTGGCTTTCTTCAACGAAATTTTGGCTGGCGGTATAACTTGAATAAGCAATGGCGATGCCGGGTTCGATGACTTCTCTATCGACGTAACAAGCGCCTAATGCTTCCGGTAAGAGCTGCCTTTGACGACCATTTAATGGCTGATCCACCGAAATAATGTCGTCTTGATTCACTCTATACGTCATCGAATATTCCCATTTCACACCTGCTTACCGAAATGAATACGTTTTATGTCGGATTGCATAAAAATACAAATGATAATCAATAGTAAAAAATACTAGCATAGTTTCCTCTGATTTCGATAAGTGAAATGGATTGAGAGGATGAACACAACATGCGACTAGTAAAACCACTTGGGTGGCGAGTGTTTTGTCCTTTTATCCGTTTAAAAGTAAGGAGAAGTAAAGTGTCAAACGATCAAACTCTTAAGCCAAGTGCTCCTAAAAAATGGAAAGCCATGCTGTTGGTTTGGCTTACGATTTACCCTTTATTAAACCTGTTTTTTCCCTTGCTCGACCCCTATATAGGTCAATTCAATTTACCATTGCGCTTGCTCATTATGACGATCATTATTGTCCCCATTATGAGTAGCATTTTGGCATTTCTGAATAAAAAATTGTTTACTTGGGTGAGAACTTAATAGGGTAAGCCAAGCCCGTTCTAGAAGAGCGTAGAAGAGCGTAGAAGAGCGTAGAAGTGCGTTGGCACTCCTCGCATCATTGATCAGAGGGCGCATTATTTGTCGGGCAGGTTATGGGGGGCTTGAGTTTTTCCATCCGTGCCTTCTTGAATAAAAAGTTTGTTCAATAGTGAAGCTCGGTATAAATCATCATACTAACCAAAAGAAAGCTTGACTGAAAAGGCTGTATCATTCCAATATAAAATGGATTTATGTCAACGGACCTAAGAGGGCGGAGTCCCTATGAAAAAGACAAGATTTTCGCTGGTACTATTGCTTAGCTTGTTGTTGAGTGCTTGTTCGTCATCCTTTGTCTATAACAACCTTGATTGGCTTTTGTATTGGTATGTAGATGACTATATTGAGTTGACCGCAGAGCAAAAGGCGCTTTTGGATGAGCGTATTGATTCATGGCACGCTTGGCACCGCTCGGTAGAGCTGAAAACCTACCGGACTCAGCTTAATACTCTTAGAGCACAACTCCAGAAAGGCACCCTTGACCAGAAGCAATGGTTGCAAGTGTTCAATGAGGTACAACAGAGCGTTCAACGTTTGCGGGATAAAATCGCGCCAGAATTGGCCGTACTGGCACCGCAATTGTCAACTTCACAGCTAGAAGACTTTTTATCGGAATGGCAGAAAAACCGAGAGGAAAGACAATCCAGAGTGGCGGCGGAAAGCAAAGAAGAGCGTTTAGCAGATCGACAAGAAGATCTGACAGAACGAGTGGAAGAGAATATTGGTAAGCTGACACCAGAGCAAAGACAAATCCTACAGCGCTATGTGCCGCAATTCATGTCAACCTTTGAGTTGAGAATGGCGTATCAAACGAGGCTTCAAAAGACGATTAAAGACCTGTTTGTGAATAAAAACTCACCACAATTCCCCCAACAACTGAGTGACATCATTACCAATCCTGAGCAATATAAAACGCCGCAACACAAGGCCGCTTCTGAACATAATAAAGCCTTATATGCCCAAATGCTGGCCGACCTAAATACCTCGTTGACCGAAGAACAGCAACAAACACTCGATAACAAACTCCAAGAATGGCTGCAATTTTTGAATGGTTTGATTTGAATTCTTTTAAGGTTTGTTTATTTTTTTGAGAGGCCTTAGGTGCCTCATGATTTCCTAGGCTAAGGCAACCTTTCGAAAACCTTCGATGAAGAAATCCGCTTCTGATTGGGTCAAACAAAGCGGTGGTCGTAATTTCAATGTTGACCCTTGTTTACCCGCTGCTCCAGCGAGTATTTTTTGCTCTCGTAAGCGGTCTATCACCTGAATGGTGAGTTCGGCACTGTGTGTACCTTGGGCTTGGATATCAATGCCGAAAAACAATCCTGAACCACGTATTTCACCAATAATGGATGACTGTTCTGCTATGTTGATAAGACGAGTTTTAAGGTTATCACCGAGAATACGTGCATTGTCTTGCAAGCGTTCGCTTTCCAACGTATTTAATACCGCCAGGCCCGCCGCCGCGGCAACCGGATTGCCACCAAAAGTATTGAAATAACCCACATCATGACAATAGGCATCCAATAAGTGGGGGTTGGTCACCATGCCAGCCATGGGAAAACCATTGCCCATGGGTTTGCCCATAGTGACGATATCTGGCACCACACCGTGGGCTGAAAACCCCCAAAAATTCTCACCAGTGCGGGCAAAACCCGGTTGAACTTCATCGGCAATATAGACGCCGCCAGCACGATGAATAACCTCGACGGCAGAATGTAAAAATCCATTTGGATGGCTAAAGACTCCGTCAGAAGAGAAAATAGAGTCTAATAATAATGCCGCGACCTTAATACCGCGCTGTGAGAGCTCATCGATAGCAGCTTGTACACGATTGGTAAATCCTTGTTCAATATCTGCGCCATAGTTTTGAACAGAGGGAGCCGGAATCGCTATCACATGATTCGGCAAGGTTTCATTTTTTAAACTGGATGGCGACACTTGCGTAACAAAGGCGGTATTACCATGGTAAGCACACTCTGTCACGATAAAGCCCGTTCCTCCCGTTGATTTACAGGCCAGTCGCATGGCCAGATCATTGGCCTCACTGCCTGAGCAAGTAAGCACCACATTAGACAAAGAGGCGGGAAATGTCGCTTTGAGCTTTTCCAGATACTCATCAACAATGGCCACAATATAACGAGTATTGGTGTTTAATTTGGACAGTTGTTGAGAGACGGCCTCAATAACCGCAGGGTGACAATGACCAATACAAGGAACATTGTTGTAGAAATCTAAATATTGACTACCATCAGCGGCTGTCATCCAGGCCCCTTTTGCGGAGACCATTTCGATTGGTTCACGGTAAAAAAGAACCGAAGAGGCTCCGACATTGTTCAACCTACGTTGCACCGCACCGCTGATCTTAGATTTATCTCGGTCAAATGCATTCATGTCGAGGATTTGTGCTGGTTTGTTTGATTTCGGATAGAAGTCCGTCATGCTTACCTCCGGTTTTGATTCTCGACAGTCGCCAGATTATCTAGATAGGCCTTTGCCAAGGTTACTGTACCTTGAGTAAATTTGCCTAGGCCAACGTCTTTTGCTGTTTCCGTCTCTGAATGGCTAGCAACCCAAGCGGTTAATAACAAACGACGAAACAGAATAAAGGTAGGAATCATGGCTTCATGCTGCAAGGATAGCTCTCGTACCGATCGATAACCCTTTAGCCAAGCCGCCTGTAAATCAGTAATATAGGCTTCCTCTTCATGGAAAGAGATGGCGGCAGCAAAGTCATACATAAACCAGCTAAAGCCACAGTCATCAAAATCGATCACAGATAACTGACCGTCATCGATCAAGAGATTCGCTAGTCGCAAATCAGCATGGATTAAACCAAAGCGATCCGCTCCTTTACCATAGTTTGCGAGCTTATGTTGCAAGACAGAACACAGCTGTTCCAGTAAGTTTTCCTGTTCTGGTTGTAAATCCAGAGCATGGCGCCAGCTACCCCATAATGGGGTGTCGCCCAATGCTGTGTCATAGGTCCAGCTCTTGCGCACAAAATGCTCTGGTAAGGGCCAATTTAACGCATGATTATGAAGTCTTGCTGATATGGCACCAAGGGTTTCGAATCCTGAAACTAAATTGTCATCCGCTTTAGGTTCTTCGCCATCTAAAAACTCAAAGGCAACTACATGTCTTTGTTGGCCTGAGTCCATAAAAGAACCTATCAATAAGCCATCGGTGCGTTTAATTGGTGCTGGCGCCTTTACTGTGCCACTTTGGGTTAAAGCTTGGAGCCAGTCGAGTTCGGAGCGAATTTCCTCAAAAGTATGGTAGTCAGGTCGGTGTACTCTAATAATGATGGGGGCAAATTGGTGTGGATCGCGCACCAGAAAAGTGGCGTTCTCAGATAAGGTTAGTAGCCTAACTTCAGCCATCTTACTGATGCCCCATGACGGAAGTAACCCGTATAGACCTTCTTTAATGCGTTCAATAAAGCGTTCGTTATACACACTCAATCTCCCTTATTGCACATTTATTCATCAATAAACAAATTTTTCATGGATGAATTTTATTGAATGACTCGCTTGAATCATCTCTTGCAATGTTAATTCCAATGTGTGAATTTTGATTAAATATTAATCAGATAAGCGAGGTTGTTTCAGCATGTTTGCATCTCTTTCTGGAAAAGTGGCTATAGTGACTGGTGGATCAAAAGGCATAGGCAAAGGTATTGCTGGTGTGTTTGCGAGACAAGGTGTGAAAATTATGATTGCGGCTCGTGGTGAGCAAGATGCAAAGAACGCAGTGGAAGACATCATCGCTGATGGCGGTCAAGCCGACTATTTTCTATGTGATGTATCGAATTGGCAGGAGGTGCAAGCCTTGCTATCGAAAACGGTTGATTCGTTTGGACGAATTGACATTCTGTGTGCTAACGCCGGTATTTTTCCACAAAAGAAAATGACTGAACTGTCCCCAGATGACTGGGATGAAGTAATGTCGACTAATCTGAAAAGCACTTTTTTGACGGTAAAAGCTTGTTTGCCTTATTTTGAGAAAGCAGGACAGGGGCGTGTCATTGTCACATCATCCATCACTGGGCCAGTAACAGGTTATCCGGGTTGGTCTCACTATGGTGCATCCAAGTCAGGTCAATTGGGATTCATAAAAACCGCAGCGATGGAATTAGCGCCATTTAATACCACTATTAATGCGGTGATGCCAGGTAACATCCTGACCGAAGGGCTTGCTGATTTGGGGGAAGATTACCTTAAGGCCATGGCTGCTTCGATCCCATTGAAACGGCTTGGTTCGGTTGAGGACATAGGTAATGCTGCGTTGTTTTTCGCGACTGACGAAGCCTGTTACATCACAGGTCAGCAAATTGTCGTAGATGGTGGTCAAATATTGCCAGAAAGCTTGGATGCGATAAACGAAATGTAATCATCATTGGATCTTGTTCTCTCTGGTCATTTAGACCCTTTAATGAATACCGCGAAAAATTAGACCTTCCACTATTTTTGTCTGGGGATGGAGAGCCTTATCCCGCTCTGCTGGGCGGAATAAGACTTCTCTGATGATAAGGCTTCTTTAAGCACGTTGTAAGGACGTGATAATCACACTCAGTAGAATAAGCCCTGCGCCGATTATCTGCAGTAAGGTGAGAGATTCATTTAACCAGAGTAACGCAAAAAGAGCGCCGAACAGGGGTTCACTTCCCATCAACAGCGCAACACGTGTCGGAGATGTTCTTCTGACAGCATAATTTTGAACGTAAAAAGCAAACAGGGTACAAAATAACACAAGGTAAATAATGGTCACCCAGAACTCATATTCATAGGGAAGGGACACTGAATTGTCAGGAAGTGATGCGACTAAGACAAGGCACGCCACGCCGGCGACAACCAAAGATTGAATGGCCGTCAGCGTCGTGGTGGTAATGGCTTTATTTTCCGTAAAGCGTTTGGTTAACGTGACCATACAGGCACGAAGCAAAGCGGCGGCTAAAATAAAGTAATCTCCCACATTGAGAGACAGTGTTTGATTTTGTTTTCCGGTCAGTAAAAAAACGCCGAGCACACTGACACCGCATAGTGTCATTAGCCACAGCAATTGTTTGGCTTTTTGTTGTGATAAAAGGGCTTCTAAAATGGCCGTGAAGATAAGCGACAAACTGATTAAGAAGGCCGCGTTTGACGCGGTAGTATAGGCCACACCATAGACTTCACAGAAAAAGATGGCCGACAAAATGAGCCCTGTAGGTAGGGCGACTCGCCAATCCCTATTTCGTCCTAAACGAAAATCTCTGACAATCATCGGCAATAGGCAAAGAAATGTCATTGAAAAGCGAATAGCGATAAAGACCAGAACACTGGTGTAAACCAAAGCACTTTTGGTTAACCCATAACTGGTTCCCCAAAATATCGCCACCAGTAATAGCAAACACTCTGTGAGTGGGAACCGACGCTCTGGTTTATTTGCTAGGCTAGTTGTCATTTCCACTTTGTGGAACTCCTTGATAAGCATTGACTCGGAGAGTATCTATAATTAGCTTACGGTAAACAATATGGCTAATTTGCAAAGGATTTTTGCGTTATGGACATGAATCAATTGATTCCACTGCTTCCCGAAATGGCAATTTTTGTTAAGGTTGTCGATTCTGGTGGCTTCTCTAAAGCATCCATTAAACTGGGCATGGCACCTTCCTCTGTCAGTCGATCCATTACTCGTTTGGAAAATACGCTAGAAGAAAAACTGCTGCAAAGAACAACACGGCAGATGAAATTGACCGCGACAGGTCAAGACGTGTACAACCTTTGTTGTGACATGATGCACTCGGCTCAATTGGCCATATCGGCGGCACAATCGGATAAAACTGAAGTGTCTGGCGTATTAAGAGTGGCGGCTCCCAAGGCGCTTTCAAAGCAGATACTCATGCCAATGGTATTGGACTTTATGCAAGCCTTCCCTAAGGTGGTTCTGCAACTGAAAGTGGTCGATCACTATATTGATCCAATCAGTGATGAAGTGGATGTCATCATTCGTATTACAGATAACCCAGCGCAAGGGTTAATAGGGCAAGTGTTAGGACATTGTCGTTTGGTATTGTGTGCTAGTCCTGACTATCTAAAACAGCATGGTGTTCCTGATCACCCTAATGACCTGATTTCACATAATTGTCTTTGTCTTGGGGAAAACCCGTTGGATAGGGTATGGGGATTTACAAAAGACAATAAAAAGATGTCTATTAATGTTCGTGGCTCATTTTCTGTTAATCATAGTGAAATACGTCGTGAAGCTGTGTTAAAGCATATCGGCATCTCTGTGTTTCCCGAGTTTTCGATTCAAGACAAACTTGAATCGAATGAGGTCATCGAGATTCTCAAGGATTGGCATGTTGATGGTAATTATCAAGGGGACATCGTTGCGCAATATGCTCAGTCCAAATACATTCCCAAACAGATTAAAGCCTTCGTGGATTTCCTTAAAGATCGATTTAAGCCATGATGAGTCCGCAATCACCGAGTAAGGTTTTCAATGAGGGTCATGAGATCCTTCTGCTTCCACTATTTGTAATGCGGCTTTTGATGTTGGTCGTGCGTCTACCCAATGGAAGAAATATTCTTCTTTCACGATTCTTCCATGCTCAACGTTTGGGTGTGCCGCTTTGTAAAGTCAATGACGCTAGAGGTATCCCGTTAATCTCTTGAAAGCCTTTTGGTGATGGCCTTTTTCCAGGCCGGTGCTAATTCTTTAATAAGAAGTGCTTGCTTAAATATGTCTTGAGCACCGTCATACTGGCGATCAAAGTAAGCTTGAAAGAGTGTTTTTATACTAATGGCATCTGGCTGTTGATAAATCCGTATGAGTTGATTGCCGACTTCAATGTCACCCTCTTGAATCACTCTAAAATACACCCCTGTGCAGTAGCTTTCGATAAAGCGTTTAGGCGCTTTAGGGTTATTTAGCGCAATACCAAGCTTGTAGCAGGGCATACGCGGTTGGCTCACTTCTAAAATGCAGCCACCTAGTTGAAAGCGATCGCCAATATAGATGTTTGATTCGTTTAGCGACGTAACAGTGAGGTTTTCACCAAAGATACCGATTTTCAAACTTGAATCTTCAAGCTCGGTGCGCCAGTAATCGTAATAGTCATAAGAAAATGCGTATACGGCTTTATGAGGTCCGCCGTGATTTTCCAAATCGGCTTGTTCATCGCCCTCTATGTTTTCTTTGTTGACTGTAAACTTTCCTTTTATCGGCTCCTTGAAAATCCCTGTTGAGATGCTTTGTCCCTTATAGGTCACTTGTTTAATTTTTGACACATTAATCGACATAAGTTGCATCATATTCTCCCAATCGTTCATTTTACTTTTTCTATGTCTTTTAAACCGAGCAATATTGAGGCTGCTATAAACAAACTGCCGGATATTTTATTTAAATATTGCCCCGCCCGAGAACGAAGCTTGCGGGCGAAATAGTCAGCACATTGACCATAAAAGCATAAGAATGAGCCATCAATAACAAGGTAGGTAATGCTCAGTATTAGGAATTGAGGCGCAAGGGGTTCCGATTCAGAGAGAAATTGTGGAAATAGGGCCGCGAAAAAAACAATCGCCTTGGGGTTCGCTGCCGACGTGATGAAGCCTTGCCAGTATAGAGATCGCAGCGAGCGGAGTGGTTGGGATTCAATACTGGCGCTCTTAGAAAAAAACAATTTCAGCCCTAAATAGGCTAGATAAATGACCCCCGCCCATTTCACTATGATGAAGTAGTCATAAGAGGACTGAAGAATACTCGCTAGACCAACCGAGGCAGCTAGCATTTGTAGAAAGTTGGCTGATAAATCCCCCGCGGCTGTTGCTGTAGAGCGCGCAAACCCGTTATTGAGACTATTTGATAACATGAGAATATGACTTGGGCCAGGTGTACACATAAAGGCGAGAACGGTTGCAAAATAAACGAGCCAGACTGAAGTTGACATAGAGAATTCCTATAAATTGGTGAATTTGAGCTGGGTGTATTAAGTAAGATATGATGCTAACGTAAATTATTTTGTCTTAATGTATTTATAAAGCCATAAACTATCGATAAGTTGCCATTCTATGCACATCAATCAAGACATACAGAAATTTGGTCATAAGCAGGTGATGTCCATGGCGAAATGGATGGCGGCGGGCGTTACTGAAACCTTACATGAACATACATGGCACCAAGTGCTTTTTCCTTCTTCTGGGTTGCTTCAATCCACGGTCGGTGACAAAAGCTTTATTGTTCCACATAACGGGATGTTGTTTATTCCGGCCAATACGCCTCACAAGTCGATTGCTGTCACACACACTGAGTTTTTAGCGATTTATTTAAACCCAGACAGTAAGGTGGACTATAAAAGCGAAGACAAATCTTGTTTCGTGACACCGTTTTTAAAAGAACTGATTTTACTGATCGTGGCGCGAGGGTTAGATGAATACTCTGAAGAAATGATCACTCATTTATTAGAAGTGTTACATGACCAAATAAGATTGGCCGACAGCTACGAGATACCTTTGCTTATCCCTGAAGATAGAAGACTCAAGACGATATTTTCGGCGTTAAATGCTCAGCCGGATTTGCCATTCACATTAGACGACTGGGCGGACAAAATAGGTGCGTCACAGAGAACCTTATCGAGACTGTGTGCGAAAGAATTTAATTTGTCGTTTTCATTGTGGCGACAACATATTCGATTGGTGCTGTCGTTACAGCGGTTAGAAAAAAAGGCCTCCATTCAAGAAATAGCATTGGGGTTAGGTTATCAATCGGATGCGGCTTATAGCCATGCATTCAAAGGGTTGTTTTCACTGACACCGAGTCAATATCGTAAACGCCACTTGTTAGCTCATCATTAATGTATTGCCACGCAAAAGCGACTATTAATCCACTTGGCCAATTGGAAAAGAAAGCCAATAAGAAACGATGAAATCGCGCTCGGGCACCCTCAAAAAAAAAACCACTACGTCATTTAACGTACCTCCATAGGGTAATTGGCGCATATCCCCGGTTCCTATTTTTTTGAATACTGGACAGACTGCTCACAAGGTCTTAATAACATGATAACTCGTGCCTCTGTGAACAGCCCGAATGCATCAAAAATCACAATTAGGACGACTCCATGAAAATTAAAACCCTTGCTTCAGCGATTGCCCTCAGTGGTGCAACGCTTATTGCGTTTCCTTCTCTCGCCGCCGATACCATTAAGGTCGGTGTACTTCATTCCCTTTCTGGCACCATGGCCATCTCGGAAACCACGTTGAAAGACACCGTTCTGATGATGGTAGAAGAACAGAACAAAAAAGGTGGTTTACTGGGTAAAAAATTAGAAGCTGTGGTGGTTGACCCTGCTTCTAACTGGCCTTTGTTTGCAGAAAAAGCGCGTGAATTGCTTACTGAAGACCAAGTAGACGTGATATTCGGATGTTGGACGTCCGTCTCTCGTAAGTCTGTGTTGCCTGTCATTGAAGAATTGAACGGTTTGATGTTCTATCCTGTTCAGTACGAAGGGGAGGAGTCCTCTTACAATGTTTTCTACACAGGCGCTGCGCCGAACCAGCAGGCGATTCCTGCGGTGAATTATTTGAAAGACGAGCTGGGAGTAGAGCGCTGGGTATTGGCGGGAACCGATTATGTGTACCCACGTACCACCAACAAGATTCTAGAAGCTTATCTAAAAGACATGGGCGTCGCGGAAGACGACATCATGATCAATTACACGCCATTTGGTCACTCTGATTGGCAGTCCATCGTATCTGACATTAAAAAATTCGGCAGTGCAGGTAAGAAAACCGCAGTGGTTTCAACCATCAATGGTGACGCTAACGTACCTTTCTACAAAGAATTGGGTAACCAAGGGATTTCTTCAGAAGACATTCCAGTGGTGGCTTTCTCCGTGGGTGAAGAAGAACTTTCTGGTCTAGATACGGCCCCATTGGTTGGTCATTTGGCCGCTTGGAACTATTTCCAAAGTGTTGAGACGGATGAAAACGAAGAGTTCATCACCAAGTGGCAAGCTTACACCAAGAACCCAGAGCGCGTGACAAACGACCCAATGGAAGCCACTTTTATCGGCTTTAATATGTGGGCAAACGCGGTGACGGAAGCCGGAACCACAGACGTAGATGCCGTTGAAAAAGCCATGATAGGTCAAGAAACACCTAACTTAACCGGTGGCATTGCGGTGATGAATAAAAACCACCACTTGAGTAAGCCTGTGTTGATTGGCGAAATTCAGGACGATGGTCAATTTGAAACCGTATGGGAAACAGACGGTGTGGTGCCAGGTGATGCTTGGTCTGACTTCTTGCCGGGTTCGAAAGACTTGGTTGCTGATTGGACCGATCCTTTGAAATGCGGCAACTACAACACTGAGACCAAAATGTGCTCAGGCCAAAATTACTAATTTGACCACCCCCAGGGTTAAAGCTTGGCTCCTAGCATGCTAGGAGCCTTTTTTACTGCCCCTCGATTCGATCTATTCCGGAGAATTCTCGTGAACCGTATTTTACGTCTCTGTTTGTGTTTTCTGGTGCTCACCATACCCAGTTTAAGTCTGGCGGTTGAGACACAGAGCTTGCTACAGCAGTTAACCAAGGCCAAATTATCGCAAATGCCAAACATGCTTGAGCAGCTTGAAGCACAAGGAGATGAGACGTTGTTGCCTATTTTTAGGGCTTGGCTGGGTGGAAATTTGTATTATAAACGTGACGATCGCCAGCTGTTGGTAAAACAAAAAATCAATTCAAGTACGCTTTATGTGGATGCGTTTAATCAACAAGTACAAGCGGATCTTACCAGTAAGAAAGTCCGCAAAATTAAAGTGAATAATAAATTAAGAGGCTTGTTGCGAGGCACCATTGCGCGTTTGCAGCTGACTTCAAAGAACACCGAATTACGTCAAGCGGCTGTTCGTGAGTTGATGGCGGACTTGGATGCCGAGACCTTTAACACCTTAGAAGATTTGTATCCCAATGAACCCAATGCATCGGTACAGGAAATGATGCAGACGGCCTTGTCACTGTATGTCGCGAAGGACTCTCAACACAGTCAGAGTGTGCGTTTATCGGCCATTGAGTTTCTTGCTCAGAGTTTGGAAAACGATGTGAGAAATGGGCTGATTGAATTAACCCAAGACACCAACGCCGTCGTCGCCTCGGCGGCGCAGAAAGCGCTGAACAAGATTAATCAGAGTGTTGAACGTTATGCTTTTGTTGACCAGCTGTTCTTTGGCCTGAGCCTTGGCTCAGTACTTTTGTTGGCGTCGATTGGTCTGGCGATCACCTTTGGGGTGATGGGCGTGATTAATATGGCGCACGGTGAAATGATCATGTTGGGTGCTTACACCACTTATGTGGTGCAGCTGATTATGCCGAATTACATTGATTACTCAATTTGGGTAGCGATTCCTGCGGCCTTTCTGGTTTCTGGCTTAATGGGGGTCGTCATTGAACGACTGGTGATTTGTCGATTGCATGGTCGTCCTTTGGAAACCTTGTTGGCGACCTTTGGTATCAGTTTGATTTTGCAGCAACTTGTCCGAACCATTTTCTCTCCTCTAAACCGTCAAGTGTCGACGCCGAGCTGGATGAGTGGCTCATGGGAAATTAATCCTGTTTTGTCCCTTACTTTGAACCGATTGTACATTTTGGCCTTCGCGCTTTTAGTGTTCATTGCTTTGGTGCTGATACTGAAAAAAAGTGCCCTGGGTTTGAATGTTCGAGCGGTGTCGCAAAACCGCAATATGGCCAAAGCCATGGGGGTGAAAACCGAGTGGGTAGATGCTATGACCTTTGGTTTAGGATCTGGCATTGCCGGCATCGCTGGGGTGGCGTTATCGCAATTGACCAATGTTGGTCCCAATCTAGGCCAAGCTTACATCATTGATTCCTTTATGGTGGTGGTCTTTGGCGGGGTGGGTAACTTGTTGGGTACCTTGGTGGCCGCGTTTACCTTAGGCATTGCCAATAAATTCCTTGAGCCAACCACGGGGGCTGTCTTGGCCGCCATTCTGGTGTTGGTGTTTATCATCTTATTTATTCAGAAACGTCCTAAAGGACTGTTCCCACAAAAAGGGAGGGCCGCAGAATGAGTTCATTAATCAGCTGGTTTAAAGCTGGCCGAACGTCTGGCCAATATACCTTACCTTTTGTGGTGATCTTGTTATCCATGACGGTACTGGCTTCGGTGGCGAATCTGCTGCTACCACAGGAGTCCATTTTTTATGTCAGTACCTACAGCATTACCTTGCTGGGTAAATACCTCTGCTATGCCATGTTGGCGTTGGCGGTGGATATTATCTGGGGGTACTGCGGCATTTTAAGTTTGGGGCACGGTGCTTTTTTTGCCTTAGGCGGTTATGCCATGGGCATGTATTTAATGCGCCAAATTGGTGATCGGGGCGTTTATGGTAACCCGATTTTGCCCGATTTTATGGTGTTTCTTGATTGGCAGGAATTGCCGTGGTTCTGGCTGGGGATGGACCAGTTCTGGTTTGCCATGATCATGGCGGTTGTAGTGCCTGGGTTGCTGGCTTTTGTGTTTGGTTGGTTGGCGTTTCGCTCACGAGTCACAGGGGTGTACTTGTCCATAATGACGCAAGCTTTAACTTATGCACTATTATTGAGCTTTTTTCGCAATGAAATGGGCTTTGGTGGTAACAATGGGTTAACCGATTTTAAAGAAATTCTCGGTTTTGATTTGCAATCCGACCTCACTCGAGTGGCGTTGTTTATAACCACCGCTTTGTTGTTGGCGTTGGTGTTATTGGTGAGTCAGCGCATTTTGTCTTCTCGTTTGGGTAAGGTGACGTTGGCCGTCAGAGACTCGGAAGCCCGTACTCGTTTTATTGGCTATCGCACGGAGCGTTATAAAGTCTGGTTGTTCGTTTATTCGGCGGTAATTGCCGGGATTGCTGGTGCCTTATATGTGCCACAGGTGGGGATTATCAATCCTGGGGAATTTTCCCCTATTAATTCCATTGAGATCGTTATTTGGGTCGCCGTAGGTGGCCGAGGCACGCTGATCGGCGCCATTATCGGTGCGTTATTGGTTAATTACGCTAAAACCCGTTTTACCGCGATTATGCCGGATGGTTGGTTATTTGCCTTGGGCGCTTTGTTTGTCTTAGTGACCTTGTTTTTACCAAAAGGCTTGATTGGATTGTACGGACAGATTCAATCGAAGCGCCAAGCCAGTGTGACACAGGAGGCTTCAAAATGAAGGCCATTGATCAGTCTATTCAAGGTTTTAGAGAGACGTTTCGACGTGATTTGGTGTGGCCCTTTTTAGCGCCGGAAAAGATCACGAACGTGGATGTATCAAACCAAATGATCCTATATGTAGAAGGGTTGAATTTAAGCTTTGATGGTTTTAAAGCATTGAACGACCTGAATTTATACATAAAAGATGGCGAATTGCGCTGTTTGATCGGTGCCAATGGTGCAGGCAAAACCACCTTGATGGATGTTATAACGGGTAAAACCACGCCAGACTCCGGTTCTGTTTTCTTTGGGCAAACGCATAATTTATTGAGTAAGGACGAGGCCGACATCGCGCAGTTAGGCATTGGCCGGAAATTCCAAAAGCCGACAGTGTTTGAAGAGCAGACTGTGTTCGACAATTTGGAGTTGTCTTTGAAAACCGATAAGCGAGTGATTCAGACGTTATTTTCTCGTTTGTCGCCAACAGAAATGGATCGCATTGATGAAGTGCTGAACATTATTGGATTGAAAGAGCAGTGTTTTATGAAAGCAGGGGCTTTATCCCATGGTCAGAAACAATGGCTAGAAATTGGCATGCTCCTTGTATCAGATCCTAGGCTGTTATTAATCGATGAACCTGTTGCAGGTATGACGGCGCAGGAAACAGAGCGAACGGCTGAGTTATTAACATCACTGGCTGGAGAGCGAACGGTGATTGTGGTGGAGCATGACATGGAGTTTGTGCGCAGCATTGCTCGTACGGTGACGGTATTACACCAAGGGTCGGTTTTGGCGGAAGGGAGCATGGATCAGATTCAAAGTAATCAGGATGTGATCCAAGTGTACTTGGGCGAAGACGCGATGGAGGCTGAGCTGTGATTAGTATGAAGAAAGTCAGCCAGCTGTATGGTGGCACGCAAATTTTGTGGGATCTGGACTTGGACATAGAGCCCGGCTCGATTACCTGCATTATGGGTCGCAATGGGGTTGGGAAAACCACCTTAATGAAGGCCATTATGGGCTTGTTACCGATTAAGCGCGGCGAAATTTTAATGGCACAAGACGCATTACATAAACAAAGTGCGGAGCAACGTGCCTATGCGGGAATCGGCTATGTGCCACAGGGGCGCGATATTTTCCCGATGTTAACGGTAGAAGAAAATTTGCGCATAGGTTTGCCGGTCAAGAAACGAAAAGACATTCCTGAAAAGGTGTTTGAACTGTTTCCTGTGTTAAAGGAAATGTTGCATCGCCGAGGGGGCGATTTATCCGGTGGCCAACAACAGCAGTTAGCCATTGGTCGGGCGTTGGTGCTGGAGCCAAAAGTGCTCATTTTAGATGAGCCAAATGAAGGTATTCAGCCCAATATCGTGAAACAAATTGGTGATGTTATTTTGAAATTAAATGCGGAAGAGAATCTTACGGTGATTTTGATTGAACAAAAATTGGGCTTTGCTCGTCGTGTCGGCAAAGAATTTCGTTTGATGGAAAAGGGGCGAATTGTGGCCGCTGATAAAATGGAAAACCTCAACGACGAATTGATTAAGCAGTATTTGGCGGTATGACGCTGGCATTAGTAGAAGTAGAAGAAAAGCTTTCAGTGAGTCAGTGGCAAGCGTATTTGCGGTTAGGTTTTACCTATGGTGCCCGCGGGACAGTCTTAAAAACTTGTGACCACAAGGGGCCACTGTATGTGCAGAAGCCTTTTTATCCTGAAGGCAAAGACACGGCACATGTGTATTTATTGCATCCTCCGGGCGGTTTGGTGTCGGGGGACGAGTTGATCATTGAATCACGACAGCAGCCGAACACTCATGTGCTGGTCACCACACCAGGCGCTGGGCGAGTGTATCGTGCTCGACCCGACCGCACGCTGCAATCTCAAACAACCTACCTAAAGGTGCCAAAAGACGCCATCTTAGAGTGGTTGCCACAGGAAACAATTCTCTATCCCGATGCGAATACTCGCTTGGTCAATCAAGTTAATCTGGAACGTGGAGCTCGTTTTATTGGCTGGGAAATAACCTGCTTTGGCTTACCTGCGAACCAGTTGGATTTTGCTCAAGGTCAGGCAGATCAAACTTTTCAGATTAGCATTAATGGGCGATTGAGATTACGTGAGCGCTTACTTATCCATCCCAAAGAGGATGGTTTAATGGCGGCCAAAGCGGGATTACAAGGGTATCCGGTCAATGGTTTTATGGTGGCAGGGACTTTGGATGCATTAAGCGATGAAGATTTAGGGGCGTTACGTTCATTGTGTGAAGAATTTGATGGCTTAGCGGGTGTGTCCCTAGTGGATGAGTTCGTCGTCATACGCAGTTTGAACGCTGACAGTGAAAAAATGAAGCGTTTGTTTATAAGGTGTTGGCAAATACTCAGACCAGCATTAATACATCGACAAGCGTGTGCGCCAAGAATTTGGGCGACGTAATTAAGTAGAGGCTTGGATTATGGAATTACTACCGAGAGAAAAAGACAAACTATTGGTCTTTACCGCCGCGTTACTAGCGGAACGGCGGTTAAATCGCGGTTTACAATTGAATTACCCTGAGGCGATGGCATTCATCACGATGGAAATTATTGAGGGTGCCCGAGACGGTAAGAGTGTCGCGGAACTAATGGCTTACGGTAAAACATTGTTGACCATAGACCAAGTGATGGATGGGGTGGCAGACCTGATTCATGAGGTGCAAGTGGAAGCGACATTTCCAGATGGCACCAAGTTAGTGACAGTACATAACCCGATTAATTAGTGGTGGAGGCCAGATGATTCCAGGTGAAATTCAGGTTGCTGATGGTGTGATAGTGTTGAATGAAGGCCGTCAGACACAAGTCATTCGTGTCGAAAATACAGGAGACCGTCCGGTTCAAGTCGGCTCTCATTATCATTTTTATGAAGTGAATCCCGCATTGACCTTTGAGCGTGACGCGACAAAGGGATATCGCCTTAATATTGCATCAGGTACCGCGGTGCGTTTTGAGCCAGGCCAAGGCCGTGAAGTCGAGTTGGTGGAATATGCCGGTTCAAAGACGATTTATGGTTTCCGTGGTGATGTGATGGGGACACTAATGGCGGAGGGAACAGACTAATGGCGACGATGGACAGACACAGTTATGCACAGATGTTTGGGCCGACCACCGGTGACCGTGTGCGTTTGGGTGATACAGACCTGTGGATTCAGGTTGAAAAAGACTTCACAAACTATGGCGATGAAGTGAAATTTGGTGGTGGTAAAGTCATACGAGATGGTATGGGACAAAGCCAACAAACGAATGATGTGGCCGTCGATCTGGTGATTACCAACGCCTTAGTGTTGGATCATTGGGGCATTGTTAAAGGAGATGTTGGCGTCAAAGAAGGCCGCATTTTCAAAGTGGGTAAAGCCGGTAATCCAGATGTTCAGGACAACATAGACATAGTGATTGGACCTGGTACTGAAGTCATTGCAGGTGAAGGCTCCATCCTTACCGCTGGAGGCATCGATGCTCACATTCATTTTATTTGCCCGCAACAAATTGAAGAAGCCTTAACCTCTGGTATTACCACCATGATTGGCGGTGGTACTGGACCGGCAACTGGTACCAATGCGACCACTTGTACACCTGGGCCTTGGTATATGGGCAAGATGCTACAAGCCACAGACAGTATGCCAATGAATCTAGGGTTTCTCGGTAAAGGTAACGCCAGTTTACCAGCGGCATTAGCCGAGCAGTTAGAAGCTGGGGCCTGTGGTTTAAAACTGCATGAAGACTGGGGAACCACCCCGGCTTCAATTGATTGCTGTTTGTCGATTGCTGAACAGTACGATGTTCAGGTGGCGATTCACACCGATACCTTGAACGAATCTGGCTTTGTCGACAGTACCTTAAAGGCCTTTAAAAATCGTGTTATTCATACGTATCACACGGAAGGTGCGGGTGGCGGTCATGCCCCAGACATCATTCGAGCGGCAGGGCAGTCTAATGTTTTGCCTTCTTCAACAAATCCGACACGACCTTATACCAACAATACTGTGGACGAGCATTTGGATATGTTGATGGTGTGTCACCATTTAGACAGCAATATCCCTGAAGATGTGGCGTTTGCCGATTCTCGAATTCGTAAAGAAACCATTGCCGCGGAAGACATTTTTCATGACCGTGGGGCTTTTTCAATGATTTCTTCGGATTCTCAGGCCATGGGCCGAGTGGGGGAAGTGGTTACTAGAACTTGGCAAACCGCTCATAAAATGAAGCAACAGTTTGGTCTTTTGGCCGAAGATAAAGCATTAGGTTGTGATAACTTCCGCGCGAAACGTTACATCGCCAAGTACACCATTAACCCTGCGATTACACATGGTATTAGTCATGAAGTGGGGTCGATTGAAGCCGGAAAACTTGCCGATTTAGTGCTTTGGAAACCGGCTTTTTTTGGGGTGAAACCGTCAATGATCATTAAGGGCGGGATGATCGCTAATGCACCTATGGGGGATCCTAATGCCTCTATTCCAACCCCTCAGCCTGTACATTATCGTCCGATGTTTGGATCCTTTGGTAAAGCCAGTGCGGCTACCTCTGTGACTTTTGTGTCACAAGCGGCACTCGATAACGATGTTAAGTACCAGCTGGGGTTAGATCGCATGCTTGTGGCCTGTAAGAATACTCGTAATATCAGCAAGTCAGACATGATCCATAACCACTGGATGCCAAGCATCACAGTCGATCCGCAGACTTATGAAGTACGAGCTGATGGTGAACTGTTAACTTGTGAACCGGCTGAAACATTACCATTGTCACAACTTTATAACTTATTTTAAATCTATATTTTGAGCGTCATAGGACACTTTATGCTGGATATTTACACCCGTCTTGGAACCCATTGTCATGATGATGTGTACACCACTGTGACTTTGTCATACGAACAGAGAGAAAGAGGTCGCCTTAAATTAGTGGGTGACAATAACGAAGAAATACGTGTGTTTTTGGAGCGTGGCAAACCGCTTTTAGTGGGGGAATATTTGCGCTCAGAATGTGGCAAAACCATTCGAGTGGTTGGTACAACGGAAGACGTGGCACATGCCAGCTGTGATGATTGGCTGACTTTTTCCAAAGCCTGTTATCACCTTGGTAATCGTCACACTAAAGTCGAGGTTGGAGAAAGATGGCTGCGCATCAAACCGGATCACGTGCTAGAGGATATGTTGCATATGCTGGGCTTGGTGATTACTCACGAACGCGACGTCTTTAATCCCGAATCAGGAGCATATAGCCATGGTCATCACCACCACTGACCATGCTTTATTGCGCTTACTGCAACTCAGTAGTGTGAGTCTGCCGGTCGGTGGTTATGCCTTTTCACAAGGGATGGAATACGCCATTGATTGTGGCTGGGTGAGTAAGCAAGAAGACGTCGCAGATTGGACTCACCTTCAGTTAATGCAGTCTTTTTCGCGGGTTGACTTGCCTATTTTACGGCTGGCGATGCAGGCTTGGGAAGAGCAAAACCAAGAGCGGTTAGTGGCAATCAATGATTTGGTACTGGCGTGCCGAGAAACCAAAGAATTGCGTTTGAATGACACGGCCATGGGGGAAGCATTGGCCCGGTTATTACGTAGTCTGGACGTACCTGTGCCTTTTGAGCGACTGGAAGAGATAAGTTTCGTTGTACTTTTCGCCGTCGCAGCCCGTTATTGGAAGATCGAATTTGAGACGGCGGCATTGGGCTTTGCTTGGTCTTGGTTGGAAAACCAAATTGCGGCGGCGACGAAATTGGTGCCGCTAGGGCAAACCCAATCACAGCGATTAATTGGACAATTACAGCCCGCTTTATCCGAGGCGATTAACATCGCCGCTGAGATGCAAGAAGAGGACATTGGTGCCGGTTTACCCGCTTTAGCCATTGCCAGTAGTTTACATGAAACGCAGTATTCTAGGCTATTTCGGTCTTAATATTAGGAGTTCAAAGCGCCCATTTTATTATCGCTTTGACATGAATTTAGTTTACCGGTCGAACAGGTTTACCGGTTAGGAGAAACATCATATGAATAAACCAAAACAAACGCTTCGGGTTGGTGTCGGCGGTCCAGTGGGTTCCGGTAAAACGGCCTTGTTACGCTCTTTATGTTCCGCCATGCGTGAACACTACAATATTGCGGTGGTGACCAATGACATTTATACCCAAGAAGATGCCAAATTTTTAACCCGTCATGAAGCATTAGAAGCCGATCGTATTGTTGGGGTGGAAACCGGAGGTTGTCCGCATACCGCAATTCGAGAAGATGCGTCGATGAATCTGGCAGCCATTGACCAATTGTTGGATCGTCATGGCGCGCTCGATGTGGTGTTTGTTGAATCGGGCGGAGACAATCTAAGTGCCACGTTTAGCCCAGAGTTGTCCGATTTAACCCTTTATGTAATTGATGTCTCCGCTGGCGACAAGATTCCTCGAAAAGGCGGACCGGGCATTACCAAGTCAGACTTATTAATCATTAATAAGATTGATCTTGCTCCCTTGGTGGGCGCTTCGTTAGAAGTCATGGATACGGATGCTAAGGCGCAGCGAAAAGATCGCCCATTTGTGTTCTCGAATTTAAAAGCCGCACAAGGCTTGGATGACATTATCCAATTTATTGTGTCAGAAGGCATGTTAGAAGCAAAATCATTACCCCCAGCGAAAGCCGTTGTTTAGGCGAGGAGAAGCAGTGTGAAGTTAATCATCAGTAAGGTGAGTTTAAGTCTGATATTAATGATAGTGTCGACAACGGCTCTGGCTCATTCGGGGCATCAAACAACCAGTTGGATGGCTGGATTGAGTCACCCCTTTGGTGGACTGGATCATTTATTAGCCCTGTTTGCGGTTGGCTTTTGGGCCGCTAAAGTTGGCGGGCGAGTTCAATGGGCTGTGCCTCTCACCTTTTTGGTGATGATGCTGGTTGGCGGCGGCGCTGGCATGCTAATGACAAGCCTGCCCTTCGTTGAGCAGGGCATTGTTTTGTCCGTGATTGTGTTGGGCACTTTGATTTTGGCGGCCAAACGACTACCGCTTGGGTTTAGTGTGTTGATGACGGGTGGTTTTGCGATGTTTCATGGGGCGGCTCATTCAATCGAAATGCCTGTCAATGGAATGTTCTGGCAATATGCAGTTGGTTTTATGATGGCATCCATTCTGCTACAAGGTGCAGGCTTCGCGGTGGGAAAATGGCTGAATCGCCAAGGGACAGAATTTATCAATCGTGCTATAGGCACTGTTATTGCAGCGATAGGCATGTCTTTAGCCATGCTTTAGTTGATTGTGTAAATGACCGCCACGCAAAAAATCTTTAAAGTGCGACGCCACTATAACAAGTGGGTCGCCGATCAAACCCTTGAGGATTACGCTCTTCGTTATACTTCCAAACAAGGGCGCACCATGAGCATCGAAAGGGTGGGGCACACTGCGTTGGGTGCCGCCGCCTTTTTGGCGTTAGAGGGGTTAGCGGCGGTCATTACTCTGAGTTACGGTTTTACTAATGCAGTGGCCGCTATTCTTGTGGTGCTAGCGGTCTTTTTTGTTACTGGCTTTCCAATTGCTTATTACTCCGCTAAGCATGGTTTGGACATTGATTTATTAACGCGAGGAGCGGGTTTTGGTTACCTTGGGTCGACCATTACGTCTCTAATTTATGCCACCTTTACCTTCATTTTCTTTGCCATAGAGGCCGCCATTTTGGCCTCAGCGTTGGAAGTGTTGTTAGGCATACCCTTACCCCTTGGTTATGCTTTATCCTCTTTGTTTGTGATTCCAATTGTGACTCATGGTATCCGTGCAATAAGCCGTTTTCAGAATGGTACACAGTGGATTTGGTTAGTATTACAGGTCGCTGCCATTGGTGTTGTCGTCAGTCAGGAATATCAAAATTTTGGTGGTTGGACTGAGTATGTACCTCAGCATTTACCTGAGACCACAGAATTTGATTGGATCTTATTTGGTGCCGCCGCTTCTGTCTTATTTGCGTTGATGGCGCAGATTGGTGAGCAAGTCGACTACCTGCGCTTTTTTCCGAAAAAGAACCAAGAGAATAAAAAGCGCTGGTGGTTCTGGTTGGTGCTGGCTGGCCCTGGCTGGGTGTTTATAGGCGCGATTAAAATGCTGTTGGGGTCATTTTTGGCTTATTTGGCCATCAGTGATGGCGCAACCGCCGTGCAAGCGACCGATCCTACTTTTTTATACCAGCAAATCTTCCTATTTTTGACTACCTCGCCGACTACGGCTCTGATTTTAGCAGCCGTCTTTGTGTTCATTTGTCAGATGAAGATAAACCTTACTAACGCCTATGCAGGCTCGATTGCTTGGTCGAATTTCTTTTCTCGATTAACCCACTCTCATCCTGGTCGAGTGGTATGGTTGGTGTTTAATGTGACCATTGCCTTGTTGCTGATGGAGCTTGGTATTTATCAGGCACTAGGGGCTATTTTAAGTGTGTTTGCCATCAGCGCGGTGAGTTGGTTGTCTAGTCTCTCTGCCGACTTATTGATTAATAAACCCTTGGGACTGAGTCCTAAGGATTTGGAGTTTAAACGTGCTCATTTATACGACATTAACCCTGTAGGAACCGGCTCTATGTTGGTGGCAACAAGCCTAGGCTTAATGAGCTATTTGGGGCTATTTGGAGAGGTTGCTAAAAGCCTGTCGCACTTTATCTCCATTGCCACTTGTTTTGTGTGTGTGCCTTTTATTGCTTGGATAACGAAAGGCAAGTACTACATTGCAAGACAAAGCCCAGAATTAGTGCCTTTGATTAATGTGGCGCAGAAACGGCATGCTATGGTGATATTAACCTGTGGCATTTGTGAAAATGCGTTTGAAACAGAAGACATGAGTTTTTGCTCGGCTTACCAGCTACCAATCTGCTCTTTATGCTGTTCACTGGATGTGCGATGTTTGGACAGTTGTAAGCCAAATGCCAGTATTTCAAAGCAAAGTGCTTACTTTTTGAAGCTGTTCTTGCCCAAGCGCCTGGTAAAAACCATCAGTAGCCGACTCGGGCGATTTGCATCTTTACTGTTGGTAATCAACATCATTAATGGCGCCTTGATGATGTTGATTTACCGGCAAATGTCGCCCTCGAACCAAAGTGAAGCGATCCTGTTACAGGAAACCATGTGGGCGTTGTTTTTCACCTTATTGATCGTCTCTGGTGTATTGTCTTGGTTGTTTTTGTTGGCTCATGAAAGTCGTGTGGTGGCGCAGAAAGAATCCAACCGACAAACGCGGAAACTCACCCGTGAAATCGAGGCTCACCAAGTAACCGACCAAGCGCTACAGGGTGCTAAAGAGCAAGCAGAGCAGGCGAATGAAGCAAAAAGCCGTTATTTAAGTGGCATTAGCCATGAATTGCGAACGCCTTTGCAATCTATTATCGGGTACGCACAACTTTTGTCTGAGAAGCCGGATACGCCTTCGGGTCATCAGAATGGGTTGGACATTATTCACCGCAGTGGTTTGTATTTGGCCGATTTAATTGAAGGCTTATTAGACATTTCTAAAATTGAAGCGGGTCGGTTTGATCTTTATCGTAATACGGTGGATTTACCCAAGCTGATTGATCAGTTGAACAGTATGTTTGCCATGCAATCACGAGCGAAAGGCATTCAGTTTCAATCCAAAATCCTCGCCCCTTTGCCAAAGCATGTGGTAACAGATGAAAAGCGTTTGCGCCAAATATTGATTAATTTGCTGTCTAATGCGGTGAAATATACTCCTCAAGGTAATGTGCAATTTGAAGTGAATTACCGTAATCAGGTGGCGGAGTTTGTCATACGAGATTCAGGCTTGGGGATAAAACCAGAACATTTACAGCGAGTGTTTGATCCTTTTGAACGTGTTCGAGACTTAAGTACCGCCAACTTACCGGGCACAGGTTTGGGCTTAACCATTGTTAAACTGTTAACGGAAATTATGGGCGGTGATTTACAAGCGCAATCGTCTTTGGGGGAAGGCAGTGAGTTTAAGGTCTCCTTGATGCTACCTTGGGTCAGTGATGGCGAACACGTCTCTCAGATAACGCGTCGAATTGTCGGTTATCGAGGTTTCCAGCGAAGTATTATGCTTGTTGATGATGACCCTATTGTGAGAGGGTTACTGTCTGACATTTTGGCGCCGCTGGGTTTTCATGTGATTGAGTCGCCTGATGCGGAATCGTGTTTAGAAGCGCTACCGAGCCGCTCTCCTGATCTCTTTATCCTTGATGTGTCCATGCCAGGGATGAATGGTTTAACTTTGGCAAAATGCCTACGAAACCAAGAGTACTCGGCACCGATTGTGATGTTGTCAGCGGATGTACAAGAAAGCCAGCGTCAACCGGATGAGCAAAAGGCCTTTAACCAGTATCTTGTTAAGCCAGTGAAAAATGGTGATTTACTGGAAGCAGTTCAGCATTGGTTAGCCGTGGAATGGATTTACCAAGACACCAATGATACGACGGTTTTCTCTGATCGACAGATCGAACAATCGGTGGATGAAGCCACAGAAGGCCGCTTGATACCAGACCATGAAAGTATTCGCGAGCTTATCGCCTTTGCTGAAATGGGGTATAAAAAAGGGGTGCGTGAGTGCCTAAATAAAGTCACGGCGGATGACATGTTAGGGGCACAAGACTTGGATCAATTAGAAGCTTTGTATCAGGCGTTTCAGTTTGATGGCATTGCTCAGTATTTACAGCAACGAAGTATGTGAGACAAATTTTCTAATGAAGAGTGATAATCACAAAAATGACATTGTGCTGGTCGTCGATGACTCGGCGGATGCATTGAGTCTGATTCACGATACGCTCGAAGATGCTCATATGGATGTGCTTGTGGCTTTAGAGGGAAAACAAGCCTTAACGATTGCGAAACGTATCCGTCCAGACATTATTTTAATGGATGCCATTATGCCTAATATGGATGGTTTTGAGGCTTGTAAAGCACTCAAGGCTGATCCGGCTTTGGCCAATATCCCGGTTATTTTCATGACGGGATTGAATCATACTGATGACATAGTACGAGGCTTAGAGGCGGGGGGCGTCGATTATTTGACCAAGCCCATTCAGCCAAATGAACTGATTGCTCGTATGAAAGTGCATTTATCGAATGCTCGGCTCAATAACAATGCTCAATTTGCTTTAGACAGTATGGGGCAGAATTTGATGACATTTTCTGAGCTTGGTGAGATTGCTTGGGCGACACCACAAACTCACGCGTTAATGGCCAAAGCAAGAATGACGACCGTTTGGCGAGCGGAACAACTGACCTTGTTAGTCAAAAATTGGCTTGCCCATTCGCCAACGGAGGGCAACCGCTTGCCATTGAAAAATCTAGAATACCCTTTGACGCTGAAGTTCATCGGGATGACCGAGCAAGGCGAGGCTCTTGTTAAATTGGAGGACGGTGATCGTCTCACGGGGGCCGAGCTATTACGTCAACAATTGGCGTTGACGGAACGAGAATCTCAAGTGTTGCATTGGATTGCCAATGGTAAAACCAATCGAGAGATAGCTGAAATACTAGAGATGAGCCCGCGTACAGTGAACAAACATTTAGAGCAAATTTTCCCTAAATTGGGCGTAGAAAATCGAACGTCAGCCGCAGGCGTCGCCTTACGACTTCAGGCCAATGCCGAGTAGTCAAAACAATCCCATTTGATCGCCCGTTTTGGGTGGTACAGCAAACTGTCGGCAGTTTAAATAGCTTGTCCTTTGGTCACTCAGACCATGTTTGTTGCGAGCAATACGAAATCTCTGATTGATCACATCGGCAAATAGGCCTTCTCCTGTCATGCGTTTCCCAAATCGGCTGTCGTAGAGTTTACCACCGCGCATGTCCATGATGCGTTGCAGTACGTGATCGGCTCGTTCTGGATAATGCTGATGCAGCCATTCTCGAAAAAGCGGTGCGACCTCATGAGGTAAACGTAGCATGATGTAATGGATAGCTTGAGCCCCGGCGGCGGCACTGGCGGCGATGATGTTTTCTAACTCATGATCGTTGATAAAGGGAATAACCGGTGCGGCTAAGACGGTCACCGGAATGTTGGCGTCTTTTAACTGACGTATGACCTCTAAGCGGCGCTGCCCCGAGGCTGTTCTAGGTTCTAGAATCCGTTTTAAATCATTGTCTAAGGTTGTCACACTGATGGCGACATGAATCAAACCTTGCTTTGCCATCTCAGCTAATACATCTAGGTCTCTGAGGATGAGCGTACTTTTGGTGATTAAGGAAATGGGTTGCTTATGCGCCAAAGCAATGGTTAATAGATCACGGGTGATGCCCAATTGTTTTTCGATGGGCTGATACGCATCGGTATTGATCCCCAGTGCAATGGGTTCGCAACGATAATTAGGGTTTGACAGTTCCTCTTCAAACAAAAACGCGGCATTGGTTTTCGCCACCAGTTTGGTTTCAAAATCCAGACCCGGTGATAAGTCTAAATAGGCGTGAGTGGGCCGCGCGAAGCAATAAATACAACCATGCTCACACCCTTGGTAAGGGTTAATGGATAAGTTAAACGGAACGTCTGGTGAGGTGTTGCGACGAATGAGGCTTTTGGCGCTTTCATGCCGCACCTGTGTTGCAGGAGTAGCCGCATCACGAGCAATGATGTTGTCATCGTTTTCATCAAGTTCGACATGTTGTTTTGCAAAGCGACCTTCTAATGAACTGCTGGTTCCTCGCCCTTTAATTGGCGCATCAAGCGCAGAGCGAAATGATGAAGGAAATGGAGGGAGAGAAGAGGACATATCACCACCTAAAATACTGTATGTATAAACAGTATTTTAGGTGGTGAAGACAATAAAGCAAGTGATTAATGTGTCTTTAGTACGGATGTGCCTATCTCATGATGATACTTTTACAAGGCCACATGACGTTTTTGACGCATTAGTAAGACAAAGGCAATGCCACCTGCTAATCCGGTTAAAGTGCCAATGGGCATGTTTTCTGGAGGCATGATGGTACGTGAGGCAATGTCTGCCATCACCAGAAAAATAGCACCAATGAGAGCACAAAGCGGGAGCAATTTTCGATAATCTCCCCCCACCAAGAGGCGCACGATATGAGGCACCATTAGACCAACAAAGCCAATAACACCGGCAAAGGCCACCGCCGCCCCAGTTAATAGCGCGCAGACGATGATGACCGTTAGACGAAATCGACGAACGGGAATGCCTAACGTGCTGGCACTTTCATCGCCAAGCATCATGGCATTGAGATAACGGGCTTTGTGAATCAGATAAGAGGAACCTAATAGCAGGGCAATAAGAGGAAACCAGAGTTGTCCCCATTGTGCTAATCCAAGTCCACCTAGCATCCAAAATATTGCGGTATGAGCGGCTCGATGATCACCTAAGAAGATAAACATATTCCCCAATGCGGTTAACATAAAAGCAACCGCCACCCCTGATAATATCAGCCTACCAGCACTGTATGATGCGGAAAAGTTGGCCACACTTAGCACCAAGAAAATGCCAAATAAAGCCCCGCCAAAAGCAAAGATAGGCACTGTCATGACCCCTAAGATCATTCCAGTATGCAAAAGAGCAATGATGGCCCCTAATGCGGCACCGGAGGAAAAACCCAGTAAATGAGGGTCAGCTAAGGGGTTACGAGTGACAGATTGCAAAGCGGCGCCGACCACGGCAAGGGCGGCACCAACCATCCCAGCCAAGAGGGTTCTCGGTAAGCGTACTTGCCACACAATGTTCTCTCTGCCCATCGACCAATATGAAGTCATATCGGTAAGAGAGAGCTTGTGAGCCAATATGTGCCAAACGGTTGATTGCGCGATTGATACAGAGCCTAGGCTGATGGCTAAGCCCATTAGAAAAATCAATAGGCTTGTTAACAGCAGAATTAACCATGGCATTGGAATGGCGTAATGTGAGGTTTTAACGCTTGATTCTAGTTTCATTGAGCTGCTCTAAAGGCTTTCGCGAGGCGCTTTACCGCGTCAATGTTGCGTGGGCCTGGGGTGGCTTCAACATACTCTAACACCACAAATTGATTATTTTTTACCGCAGGAATGTTTTTAAACGCTGGATTAGAGCGCATAAATTGAATTTTTTGCTCAGCGGTTACCTGGCCATAGTTAACAATGATGATGACATCAGGGGCACGGTCAATGACTGATTCCCAGCCGACTTGTGTCCAACTTTTCGCCACATCGTCCAAGATGTTATCGCCTCCTGCGGCTTGTATGAGCGCAGAAGGCATACCAAAACGCCCTGATGTGAAAGGTTGCTCTTCTCCAGAGTCATAAACGAAGGCTTTGATAGGCTTGGTCAGCGGCGGTAAAGATGCTTGAAAATCGGCTAATTCCTCTTGATAGTTGGAGACAAGTTCTTTTGCTCGTTCTTCAACGTTAAAAATTCTCCCTAAATTGAGCAAATCTAAGTACATGTCTTTCATTGACACTTTTGGCTTGTCCATAATATGAATACAGCTCTCTGTTAATTCATATACCTTGATGCCTAACGGCGCTAGGGTCTGCGGCGTCACGCCACCGCCAACCCGCATGCCATAATTCCAACCGGCAAAATAGAAATCCGCGTCCGCGCCTAATAAGACTTCCTTGGTTGGGTACTTGGCAGAAAGTTCAGGCAGTTGGCCAATGTCTTTGCGCAATTTAGGGTCGAGGGTTTTCCAACCAGATACACCGGTAAAGCCGACCATGTGATCTTGTAACTTGAGGGCTAACATCATTTCGGTGAGGTTAACGTCGTTTGAGACAGCGGCTTTGGGGGCTTGTTCGAATGTGACTTGGCGGTCGCAACTTTGAACGGTAACGGGGTAGTCATGTGCTTGAGCGGGTAGAGAGAATAAAGCCAATGAAAAACTGGTGCTAATGAGTGCGTTGGAACATATGTTTTTTGGATGGGTTTTGGTCATCACTTAGTCCTCGGTTGTCTCTAAATAAAATGAAAAGCTGGGCCGTAGGCTCTGTGGTTGCGAGTGAGTGACACTTTCCACAGAGAACACTTGTCGTATGCGAGCTTGGGTAAAGGCTTCTAATGGTGGCGCGCAGTCAACGATTTGGCCGGACTGCATGATCAAGACTCGGTCGGCGTAGGTGGCTGCGAGAGAAAGGTCATGCAAGGACACTACAATGGTACAGGGTAGAGTCGACAGCAATTCGAGTACTTCAAGTTGGTGTCGAATATCAAGGTGGTTGGTTGGCTCATCTAAGACCAATACATCTGGCTGTTGCGCCAATGCACGCGCAATCATAACCCGTTGTTTTTCACCGCCAGATAAGGTGTCAAAAGTTCGATGGCTGAGATGCAGTACATCCAATGCCAGTAGTGCACTTTCCACCATCAGGGTGTCTTTTTGAGTGCGTTTCCAGCTTAAAGAGTTTGGTGTTAAACCAATTTCAACCATTTCAAAGACACTTAATCCGAGTACAGTGCCAGTGTCTTGAAGCACAGTCGCAATACGCTTTGCGCATTGCGCAGCTGAAAGCGACCAGATATCTTGACCATCAAGGGTTACCTTACCTTGATCGGGTTTGTTCATGCGGTATAGACAGCGCAATAAGCTGGTTTTGCCTGAGCCATTGGGTCCGACTACCGCCAGCATTTCACCGGATTCAATTTGCAGATCTAGGTTGTGTAAAAAAGGACGTTGAGTCGTTGAATGTGCCCAGCTGATGTTTGATAGCGCTAAACTGGCAGGATGACAACTTTTAAATAGGTCTGTCATGGAGAGGTGCGATGGTATTGCTATTGTCTTAGTCAAGCAGATAGGCTCTGTTAAAATTGTTATACCGTAACATAATACGCTAAGTCTAATATAGAATCGATAGGGTATGTACAGTTTGGCCAGGGAAGGTACGAATAGTAGGGCAACGCAGGAGTGGTTGCCGAGGAGCAATTGCCGAGGCAAGAGGACTTGTTCGCACCTTCCCCAGACTATAGACCTCTGAAATAGTCGGAACAAGCGGATTTAATTGATAATGTCTCATCTTTCCATGAAGTGATTAGATACTGATCAGAATAAGGTAGGGCGGGGCGGATGACATTAACGCTCATAGCGTGTGACTTTCCATGTCGTACGCTATTATTGATGGGTTACACGATAAAGCGTTTGACCCTGTTTGATAATTCATTGGAGTTAGCAAGTGTTTCATTAACGGAATGACTGATCCGTTTTGAAACTTCCATGACATCTTTGGACATTTCAGACAGAGCGGATAAGTTTTCATTAATTTCATCCGTGACCTTACTTTGCTGCTCGGTTGCGCTGGCGGTTTGAGTGGTAAAGTCGTAAATGCGATCAGCCGATTGCTTGACCGTATTAATGGCTTCCATGGTTTGATGGGAGAGGCTGGCACTGGATCCTGCCATTTCAACACTTTCACTGATGACGTTTACGGCACTGCTGACACCCGTTTGCAAATCGTTGATCATACCTTGGATGTCCTCGGTCGAGGCTTGTGTCTTGCTGGCCAGCTCTCGCACTTCATCGGCTACCACGGCAAACCCTCGACCCTGTTCTCCTGCTCTAGCGGCTTCAATAGCGGCATTAAGTGCCAGTAAGTTGGTTTGTTCAGAAATGCCTAAGATGACATCCAATACTGATGCAATGCGATCGGATCGAGTAGAGAGTTGGTCAATTACAGACGCGGCCCCTTGAATTTGCTTGGCTAAGGAATCCAGTTGATTGATTGCATTTGTGAGTTGTTCTACTCCTTGGTCGGCGGAGCGATTTAATTCCTGAACCTCATCGACCGTCTGGGCGGCATTTTGTGCGACTTCTCTGGTTGCGCCGCCCATTTCTTCGACCGCGGTGACCACAAAGTCCAATGATTGGTGCTGGCGCTCGCTGAGTTTAGCAGATTCTTGGGCTGAGGTGCCGAGCCCAACCATTTCTTCACGAATGTGCTCACAGCCATTTCGAACTTCACCAATAATGCCACCAAGTCTGCCGACAAAAAGGTCCAGTTCTCGACTTAATTCGCCCGTTTCGTCTTTTTTAGTGCTGTTGATACGGCGTGTTAAATCTCCGTCTCCGGCGCTGATTTCATGCACTCCATAGGTCACTCTTTTAATTGAACGGGAAATGTTTCGTGGTGCAAACCAAGCAAGGGAAACGCTCAAAATTAACACCAAGACGGCTAAAATGGCCACGGACAGTTTAAAGTTCTCAGTGTATGCGTGGATGCTCTCTAGTTCTTTAGCGGCCACTTCACTGATGCGTTCTTCCGATTGATCGTATAAATTGCGGAGTTGGGTAAAGCTGGTCTGATTTTCCCCTGTGAGTTTCACAATGGCACGATCATATTGGTATTGTTTGGTGAGTGTGATGATGAACTCAACCTGTTGATGCCATGTTTGATATTGATCTTCGAAGTTGATCAATAAGTCTCGTATTTCATCCAGGTCCTTGGTCATGGTTTGGAAGGACTTCATACGATCATAGGCTTGTTGAGCGTTCTCAAGCACGATGCTTTCTTGTTCTGCGACATCTACGCCGTGTTTAGAGAATACTAATGAGGCTAAGGCGAGACGTGATTGATATAAATCTCGATCGGCATTTTGGATAAGGGAAGAGCCAGAGGCATATTTCCCCATGTTGTTTTGTAAGTAGTTAACTAGACTTTGCGCCGCAATAACGACGACTAAAAATGTGACGGCCAGTCCGCCAAATGCAAAGGTATAGCGACCTCGAATGGTTTGAAATAGTGACATGGAGTATTCCTTGAATGTGAAACCATAAATTTAATTTATAGGATAGAATAACTTCCTTGCTATACAACGGTCTACAACATTCAAAACTTCACGAAAAGACAATAGCGCTTATTTAACAGTGGCACTTTATTGTGTATGTGCAAAAAAAAATTGTAACTTTTTTTATCTGACCAGTTAGGTACAGAGTTGTTGAAGAGGGGGAGAAGACTGACGAAGCACTGTGTTTTTTAACATAAGAGCCTTCATCAGTCAGAGGGGGCGTTGCTCGGTCGTTAAGCGGGTTGCCAATATGTTCAATATTGAACGGCGAAACTTGCCACGAATAATAGATAATGATCCACACGCTGACCCCTACATGGATGTAGGGGATTAGAGTAACGCATAACCACAAGGATGTGGTGTAGTAGGGCAATGCAGGAGCGGTTGCCGAGGAGCACGTTGCCGTAATCAGTGGACTTGTTCGTACCTTCCTTAAACGAATAACTGAGTTTGATTAGGTGGTCTTTATTGCCTATGAGTAATAGGAATAAACCAGTTTTGCGCTTGAATGTCTTGTATCCAGCGCTGCACATTGGGGTAATCAGACAGCTGGTAAGCACCGCCTTCTTCCGCAACATGGGTATAAGCGAATAAGCAAATGTCGGCAAGCGTGAGACGATTACCCGCTAAAAAATCCTGCTTTGATAGTTGATCATCCATCAATGTGAGTGCGGCATGACCTTGTTGAATACGCTCCGGCAGCATTTTTTCTTTTAATTCTGTCATGGCGTTATGGGTCAACCAAAAACGTACTGAGGCAATGTTAGGTTCATGACTGTATTGTTCCCAGAATAACCATTTAGTTACTTCTGCTTTGTCGAGAGGATCGTTTGGCAATAGATCAGATTGATGGGCTTCAGCAAGGTATAACAGGATTGAGTTGCTTTCGCTCAGACAGTGTCCATCATCGAGTTCAAGTACGGGTATTTTACCATTCGGACTGAGGGCGAGAAACGCTTCTGTGCGAGTGTCTCCTTGGGTAATATCGTATTCTTTTAGTTGATAATAAAGACCAAGTTTGGCGCAAGTTAGACGAATTTTATAACCGTTTCCAGAAGGCAAAAAATCGTGCAATATCATGGTAGTACTCCGACAGGGCAAAAAGAGGATGTGATCATCATGGCGGTAAGCCAAGGTGATGAAAAGCGAATTTAATTGATGGCACTGTTAAGCCATTTTGATGAATCTAGTCAATGGAATCCAAACAGAGGCATGCGGTGGATACGGAATTACTGAAAACCCTAGTGGCGATTGTGGATCATGGCAGCTTTCAGCGGGCCGCGATGCAAACCTTTCGCACGCCATCTGCCATTAGTATGCAGATGAAGCGCTTAGAAGAGCAGGCGGGAGCCCAATTGTTTGTGAAACAAGGCCGAGAGCAAGTGTTGACGGAAGATGGACAGCGTTTAGTGCATTACGCTAGGCGAATTTTACAGCTACAAGAACAGGCATTAATGTCATTGAAAGGTCCGCAACAAGGCGCCTTGATTCACCTTGGTTGCCCCAATGATTATGTTGCTAATTTATTGCCATTGATTATGACAACCATGGAAGAGACCGCCCCTGGACTCAGATTTCGCATTCGCACGGGGACGTCCATTGAGCTTCGAGAATTCATGGACAAAGGCGAGGTCGATCTGGCTTTAGTAACACGAACACCAGGCAGCGATGAAGGTTTGGCCTTATATCAGGATAAAGGCGTCTGGGTGGCCAAGAAAGGCTTTGATTGGCAAGCGTCTTTGTCGCCATTGAACTTGGCCATGTATGAGCCTGGGTGTAAATTTCATTCCAGTGCGATTGATGGTTTGCAAAAGAAAGGCGTGGATTATCATCTATATTGTGTGACCTCGAATTTGGCCTTAATCGAAAGCTTGCTGGTGGCGGAAAAGGCTATTTCAGCCATTGCCAGTGTTAGTGTCAGTGATCAGTTAGAGGTGATTGAGAGTGATATCTTACCCAGTTTACCGAGCATTGAAATTGCTTTTACTCGCTCTGCTTCCGCACCGGAATGGTTGACCGTAAAGTGGATCGAAGAGGTGATCGCCAAGTTACAATCCTAGTCATGAGGCAAAGTTGCGAGGGAAACTATGAAACCTATTAAAATCGGCATTTATCTTTATGAATTGGCGGAAGTTCTAGACTTTTCTGGGCCATTTGAAGTGTTTACGACGGCAGCTGACTGTAAGACCCCCCAATGTTGCATATCCAACTATTGGGGGGATTTCAAACAGGTTGCCGTTTATAGAACTACTCTACAAAAATATTTTCCAATTTCTGAGAGATATAATAATAGTGGCTTGGGCAATAGGTATCCTGTAATAAAGATGTTCCCAAGATATTAAAAGCCCGTATGGCATTATCATATTTGACCGACAATTGAGCGGTTACTTTCGCGCCTGGTTTTTTGGTAGTTTCAATACGAGGATGATCAAAATCGATTTCCCTTAATATTTCTGCTGCTTTTTCTCCTAGGAACTCTCTATTTTTGGTTACACATCCTGGCCCCTTTGTAATAACAGAAACATGCACGCTTTTTACGGCGTTCAAGTCAACGTCCTGATACTGGCCGCCCGATTTAATTTTAAAGCTCTGTTTATTTGGATCAGACATATGTTTCACCACGCTAGGTTTTGCTTTAAGAGTACTGCCAGGTGAGGCTGTAAGAAATGAGCCATCTGCTGTTACGGATGTGCCATCGGCCCATACAGTTCCTGTCCAACCACTAACCGGCTTATTGACAGTATTGGCAACCATTTGCAAAAAATCGGCTCCAACCTGTCCTTCTGCAACATTACAGCCAAAAAGCACCAAACTCTTCCCATTTACCCCATCTCTGGCATAAGGCTCCCAAGTAGTTCGGTTGCTTGCTTCCATATATTGCTCGATTGTTCCGCTACTGTCACCATCTCCTGTTCCAATAACTCCAGATGCCCCATGCCCAACAATGATAGACACATCCCCGTGAATATCCCGCAAGTTAGTAAAGGCTTGTTGGGATGTATCATCAGACCCTATTCTATCGCCTGTATTGGATGCCGATTGATACGTCGACATCATGTTTGCGAGGAAGCCATTGTCATCTCTGCTACTGTCTATTGTTGCTGCAATGGTTAAGGTATTTAGAGAGCTATTCTCTGTTTTTGTTAGGCCTTCACTGGTGATTATGACTCCTGCTTTTGTCGTTGGCTTTTCTTCACTGCCGCTCTTATCTGATCGATTAATGTTATATTCTACAACCTGAACAAATTCACCTAGTGCACTAATTACATCCGAAAAATTATGTTTCATATATACATTTCCTTATTTAATGGGTGATAAATAATCATGCTAAATTAACCAGTTTTAATAGCACCAAAAATAATCTTAATTTCTTGAGTTAAGGTAATAATGGTGTTTATGGGAAATAAAGATAATCCTTGAAATAAATGGTTAATCAATTTAATTTCCGGTTTGAAAATTTTGATTAACATAGTCATATAACGAAAATAATTTTTTTTGTGATCATTTTTTAATATGAATATGTTTGTTTTTTATTAATATCCTTCATCACTTTTGACAAAGTTATTTTCTTCTTTCTTTCCTCTATTCAATACATTTTATTCTTTTAAGAGATTGATTTTCATAGATGTTGTAGGCAGTTCATTTATACGTTCTTACAAGTTATACCGACTATTTCCCCCTGATAGCGATTTTTCTTTGGAAAAAATTACTCACAAAAACTCAACGGAATTCGTCTCTTTTCAATAGGTGTAGTTTCTTTTATCGAACTTCTACTTTTAAGCTGATATTGAAATAAGGAAATATGTTGATGGAGCTCATGGTTTATAAGAAAGGATCGCAAAAGTCATCTAATCAATATTCAGAAAGCATTTGGAGAATGATAGAAAGTAATGATTTATCTATTTATCGGATCTGCAAAAAATACACCTACACTCAGGAGGACACAGAGGATTTTTGTAGTCAGGTTAAAATAAAGTTGTATTACACCCTGATAGCCAATAAACAAAAATTAGAAGAAGAAAATGATCTAGAGCGATGGTTATGTGCCATTATCCGAAATTATTGCATTGATATTTACAGAAAAAATCAACTTTATTCACAACGTCATGAGTACATTGAAATAGATGCATTTTTTCAGGCTCCGCGGGAAGAGTCCCCCGCCGAAATTATGTCAGGGCAGCAGATATACAAAGATATTTGTGTTGCTTTGCACTGCTTGCCACCAAAACAATTTGAGGTTGCCATAAGGCGACTGCTCTGGGGCTACAGCTACAAAGAAATCACTACTGAACTAGATATTAGTCACAGCAATGCACGAAAGCGCTTGCAAGAGGCAAGAGCCACATTACGACACTCTCTGGCGATGCATGTTCATACTGAGGGCAGCAACGCATTTTTCTTTTGAAAAAGGAATAAAGGTATGGCGAATACAATAATGAACAACTCTCAATCAGATTCAGGTACATGGCAGGAGCAGGGTCTTTATGTCGTTTGGACGTCGGAACTTATCGACGGAATGATCAACGCTGACCTTGTTCTGGAGTTTGAGGGAGGGAAACAACATTGTCACCTTAGTCCTAGCAATAAATGTGATACTTTCAACATTAAAGGTACTCAGCAGACGGTCAGCGGTACGGTCGAGCTTATTTATGGAGATGTGATCAAGTTGTTTATACAAGCTAGGTTTGGAGAGGCTCGCGAACGTACTAAAGATATCCACCATTGGCTGATTTGTAACGATTCTACGCCTTGCGATGCAACCAATGGTAGCAAGGATCTTAATCATGGATGGCGGGCAGATTGGTGGGTAGAGGGAGCCAAAAAAGCTTGTATGGAATCGACCACTACCTTGTTTTATGAAGGTACTGAGGTTGGGACTGCGAAGCTTTCTCCTTCCCTCTCGCGTTGGGTAACAAGTTTGCCTACACCCAATGAAGATTTGGAATGTTCTGTTACTCAACGTATCGGAGCTGATGGTCGTGCAACATTAGCTGCGACGGTTCCCTATGACACCAATAGCAAACAAACTATCCATCACCTATTGGCTAAGTGGTTAGCCAATACCCCAGATACACACACTACAGCACCAGATACCATTGTGATTGGTCAACCCTGTTCGAATACCTCTCCTCAAGAAAGCAGCTCTATGTATAAAAATCATCATGTCTCAGAACCGCGATGTTGTAGTTGCTTCAGTTATCCAAAAGCCATTCGCTTGCCTTCTAAAGTAGATATTCATAAACAGTTTATTTCGATCACCAACAAAAATGCCTTTCAATCGGCTTTAGCAAGTAAGCGCACAGGTAGTAATGCTCGGAAGAATATGCAGACTGAAGCAGCGACTTTTATCACAAATAAAGCCCCTTATGCAGGGCAATGTGTCAAAGAAATAACGGGCATGCCAACACCATTCAACCGTCTTATCGCCCCTGAAATTGATGTGTTTTTAGCGTCTAGCCCAAAAGATTTAGCTTCAGGTCTGAATGAACTTCTCCAAATACCAGCTAATAAGTTTGTTTCTCAAAGCCAATACGCCGAACAAAAGTCTCGTCTACAGGACAGCTTGACTGCTCTACTGGTACTAAATTGCCAACCGGCTCAACAATCAGCAATCATTGCGGCCCTGATGGTCTGTCATGCGGCGGAAATAGAAGCAAACGAAGCGGATTTATTGACAGACGAACATAGTATTAAAGCGGTACTTAGTGCCAACATTTTGCTTGATGCGACAATATTTCCTGTTCCTTTAACCAACACCACAGACATACACTCAAGCGACCAAGCAGACAGTGATGATATCGATAGCGGCACAGAAACTCCCTACCTAAAGCTGTTAGGCCTTGCCGAACTCATGATGTTGGAACATAGGCTTATGTGCTACCGATCAGGAAAGCTGGCTTATGTTGAAAATGTTATGCGTGGACAAACTCGTGAAATTGCCACTTCATCTGTGCAAGAATCGATTTCAGCTCATACCATCGGATCACACTCTCAAGATAAAACAAATATAGAAGAACGTCTGGACGGGCAATCAGAACTTTCGCCTTTGCTTGGAATCAAAAAAACTTTCGAAAACATCCAACAGCAGTACGATAGTTCTGGGTTGAATGTGACGCTAAGTGGCGATTATTTTGAGCTCCCTGGGGATTACAGCGGTACAGAATCAAGCCCTTTTAACTATGTGTCTGATGCGCAAGAATTTGCACGCTCAGTAGAGCGTCAATTTGTCGATAAACTGGAGAGTAGTGTTGATCAACGCCGCCATAAACTGACTAATTCCATGCAATCTAGCAGTCAAATGCATCGCTACGAAAATGTGAATGGTCAATCTCATTTGACAGGGTTATATCGCTGGATTAGCGAAGTTTTTAGCACACATTTGTACTATGAAGGAGAGCGGTTGATGGTAGAGATGATTTTACCTTCCCCCGCCGCTAATTTTATTGATCGGCAGAATGGTCTCTTCGACCGAAACTTGCATTTACCTATAGCGCCTTACGATCCTAATGCGACAACACCAATTAATTCTCCGGCAGACATAACCCGCAGTAACTATTTGCCATTATCAAATGAATACTTGGCCGAGAATATCAAAGCTCCACCAGCAGCAGAGGTGACAGTCAGCCAGACCTTGATAGGAAATCCTCCACTGACTACCACTACATTAAAAGTACCGGATCAATATGAGGCCAAGAGCCTTGATATTGCCTATGCCTATCTTCTTCCTGAAGGGGCCAGTGCTGTCACATTGGATTTATTGATTGGCGATCATACTCAAAGTCTTAGCGATCCAAGCCCTGCTCATGCCTCAATTATTTATCAAAGAGATCCTGGAGCTTCGTTACCCGTTGCAGTAATTACTACTGCGGTCGAGTATGCAGTAACACTAACCCTCACTTGCCAACTTAATGACAAGACAGATATCTACATCGAATGGCAAAGGAAAACCTTTGACGCCATCATGGCGGCTTACCTCAGAGACAAGGCCCATTATATGGAGGCGATCGAAGCACAAATCGACACATTGCTTCCTAAAAAACGGGACAGCAGTGGTCTGGGCTTTCAGGAGCAGCAGCTAAAGCAGCAGGGGATTCAATTACTCATTAAGTTGTTTAGTCAACAAACAGAAATTGCCAATCCATCGGAATCCGCTTGGTATGGAGATGTTATTAATTTTCAACTCATTCCATTTTTCGACTGCGCGCTAAGTTGGGGAGATATGACTATCGCCTATTATCCTGATTATTTTGGCCCAGATGATAGTGAGCGTCCAGATTGGCTCAAGCTTGAACAGAAGCGTCAGACTACAGAAGACTCTGCTAACAACCTCTCAGCCTTTATTGCAGCGGGTGCTGCCAGAATTATTGTACCGATTGTACCCGCCTATACCCTCCCTGTTATTTACTACCTGAAATCAGAAGGGCTGTTTTGGTTAGGCCAGGCTGAACGTACCCCGGTTTTTGTTTCTGAACATTATCTAGTGAGTAACTGGAAAGATTTCTTGATACAAAAAAATACACGAAAGGATATTCAACAATGGCAAACAGAAATTCCAACTTCCATGATGATACTAGATTCATCAGATACTCTACCCTCATTTGATCAAGGTAGCGTTCATCCATTAGGTAGGGAGGAATAAACCAATGAAAAAGCCATATAGAGGAGCTTTTGATCATGGTTTCTTCACCTTCCCATCTTTTTCTTCTTTGGGGATACCAGATTTCAATCAGGAAGTATTGCAATTATTTGGTTCGGTAACTGGAGGGGCAATATCAAACGACGTTTCTGTCGCCAGTCCCATCGGTACGGTAATCCCTTATGCCGGACCTATAGACAATAGTAGTAATTCCAACACTGGGGGCTATCCAGATCCTAAGGCGGAGGGTTATCAGCAAGCACTGGCATTGCAGGGCTGGTTATTTTGTGATGGCAGTCCTGTTCCCATTGGTGCTTATCCTGCGCTTTTCCGTGTCATTGGCTTTATTTACGGTAAAAAGGATGAAGGGCATTTTTACTTACCTGACTTTCGAGGGAGATTTGTGCGAGGCGTTAATGTAAACGCTGAGGAGTTTGAATCCGACTCATTTCGTGACCCAGATGCAACGTCACGGCAAGCCAGTAATAGTGATGGATGGAAAGGCAATGCCGTAGGCTCTACTCAACTGGACGCTTTACAAGTACATCAACACCAATATCAAGAGGCAGAGAGTCTTGGCTCCATTGCTGATAAGGGGAATGCATCGTTCAATCAAAGTACCAATGCCAATACAACAGATCCTCTTAAAACAACGGATAATACAAGCAAATATCCGGATATGACGGTAAAAACATCTCAAGAAACGCGCGCTAAAAACCTGTATATGAATTTCATTATTAAGCATCGTTCGGATCATGGCTTTTTTTAAACTTTTTTGTGATTTCTGAGTTCACAAAAACTAAAGATGATTCGTTATATAAGTAAGGATAGGCAATAAGAAAGGGCGCAGATCAGTCTATGACCGTATCGAATGTATTTTCCTGATGTTATCAGGGAAATATTTCAATGTTCGACCCCAGTAAGCTTAGTCGAACACAAGTAGTAGAACAAAGCCTAGATTAAAACTTAATAAGGAGTTTAGACATGACAAAATTTAACGTTACTATGGATGTACAAAGCATGGAGGGGAAAACGGTTTTAGTCTTCTTAAAACCACAAAATCCTCAACGCAACTACCGTATTCATGCTTGGCAAGTGTTACAAGGGTCAGCGGGTTCAACCGAGACCTTTGAATACGAAGCACTTATATCAACAAACGTTACTAGTTCTGGTGAGAATCCGGCTAATACCATTACTTCGGGGACAAAAAATATTGTTCCTGGGCAACTCTTTCAGGCAATTAGTCCTAGTGATTTATCACCAAAGCTTGAGCTGGCTCCAACGGCTTTGGCTCAACAGAAATTAACACCTCAGCAATGTGGTGTGATCAATAAAACTTCACCTTTCATTCAATTTGATTCCAATTGGTTTGTAAACGATAAGCCTGTCGTTACCATGCCACAGGTTGATGCCAATATGACTTGTAGCTTTGAATACATTCCTAATTTTTATTTTATGGTGGCTTCTCCACCAATGATTGGCCAAACCTATATTGTGCAGAATTTCTCTGATATGACTCAATATCAAATGCCCATTACCGCCACTGAAGTTGATGTTAGTCTGACAAAAGTGAACGGACTATGGACCTTTGATTTCGAAGCAATATCGTAAGGTTTTGTTTTATACACTGGCCGTACATGGAAGTACGGCCTTTCTCTCGGTACCCTTAATGATTATAAACAAAACAAGGATACAAGTATGTTGAAGTTTTATGTCCATATGACCGATCCGAACTTGTTTGGTAAGTCCATACTCGTGTTTTTACGCCCAATATTGTACAGCACAGACTACAGATTAAGTGCTTGGCAAGAGCTAGTTATTTCCGATAGTGCCTGTGAAGAATTTGTTTTTGATCCAACGGTTTCTGCTCAGATACAGGTATCTGGTAAGCAAAAAAAAAGCATTATTTCTTCTGCCGAAGTGCCTATGTTTGTCGGGCAACTATGCGATGCCATTACACCAGATGGCTTATCTCCACAATTGCAACTTCAATCCAAAGCCAGTGCAAGGCAGCGGTTAACGCCATCCCAATACGGTGTTCGTAATAGTACTTGCCCACGGCGCCCCGTTTCTTGTAATTGGCTTGTAAGTGGTAGCCAAGTTGTCACCATGCCACATATGGATTTTGGTATGACAGCGACATTTGAGTATGATCCTGCTTTTTATTTCAGTGTGATCGCTCCAATTAGTAAAGGTCAAAATTATACCGTGCAGTCTTTTACCGATATGACTTATTACTCTTTCAATTCCTGTATTTCAGCAGTTGATGTGTATGTTGAAATGCGTGATTACAAATGGGAGTTTCGCTTTGAAGAACGTGAACCGGACATTAATTACTATCTTTAACGAGATGTTTTACAGGAACCTTTCCTTCTTAGTCATAAAATATAAACGTCATTAAATGTTGTGAACAACACTTTTTCGTTTTTATTATCTTGTTCTAGCAGGAATTTTATTTTTTTATTAATGTTAAATAAAATGATATTCGGCTTGTTTTTACGCAAAAAAAAGGGCTACAAAGAAAGAGACTGCTGTGCTTTTATAGTTCTGTATTATGGCTGTACTCTTATCTTAATTGTATTAAAGAGAAGTGATTATGATTCGAGTAATTTATGAATGGCGCGTTGCTCCAGAAAACGTGCATGCATTTAATGAATCTTGGAAGCAAACCAGCGCAACTGTCCGTGAAGTTTACAAGGGCGATCATGGTAGTTGTTTGCTGCGAGATGAAGTTCGCGGCAATACGTTTTAACCATTGCTCGTTGGAACTCTAAAGAAGAGTGGGAAGAGTTTTGGATATTAGATAATCCATTTGAATTTACTGGAATGAGTATCTTAACCGATTTAGTGTCGGTCAGATGCATGCTAGAGATTGGCAGCTCAATGGCTTAAATTTTATGGTAGAGACTTATTTGGTATACGGAACGGAATGATAAAATGCTGTGCAGTTCCTGTGTGGGCGTCCTTATTCCTCAAACATTTAAACATAGGAACAGGTGATATTTTTACACTAGTGTTTATTGCCAACCATAGTAGCCTTGTGTTTTTAAGCTATTCGAGCTGATCTAAGGTATAAAACCTTGCAACATTCCTCGTTACGTTACCCCAATAAGATGCTTTTACTTTGGCTTAGTGCTTTTCAAACGCTGTTTGGCCATTGAATTCTTCATACATATCAAAACGTAATGGGTTGTCTGAATTTCTGGTTACTTTGAAGCTGATGCAACCTGCTTCTTGTTGCGTCAGCGCGATGTGGTTGGACAGTTCTGCCAATACCGCTTCTAAATCTTATATTGCTCTAATATGGCCGCTTAGGGTGATTTATGGCATAACGCAAAGGCCTCTATGTATGTAAAAGATTATTGAAGATCATACATCATATATGTAACGGAAAAGGCAGGTGGTCGAAGTGTTTGGTGTCGCCTTTCATGATGTCAAGTTGTTCATACTAATCTTGTAACCTAATGTGTTCACCTATAACGCGAATGCTGATGAAACTCAGCTGTCCTGCTTTGGCTTGTTCAATGAGCCGATACCTTTGCTTTGTTGATCTGGTAACACGGATAGATGGTTTAAATAGGCTTTACGAACACCTTTTGAATTGGTGGGTACTTCGTAAGCCACACAAGAAATGGGCTGTTGGTTTTCTGTTAAAAAAAGTAGTGTTCGCCGCGCTCAAAACCTTTCTCTCCCCAGCTTTTTTGACAAAAAGAGGGATGCTTTGGGCTGTTGTCTTGATTGATAGCCAGTGTTAGTGTCAGTGATCAGTTAGAGGTGATTGAGAGTGATATCTTACCCAGTTTACCGAGCATTGAAATTGCCTTTACTCGCTCTGCTTCCGCACCGGAATGGTTGACCGTAAAGTGGATCGAAGAGGTGATCGCCAAGTTACAATCCTAGTCATGAGGCAAAGTTGCGAGGGAAACTATGAAACCTATTAAAATCGGCATTTATCTTTATGAATTGGCGGAAGTTCTAGACTTTTCTGGGCCATTTGAAGTGTTTACGACGGCAGCCAGAGTCAGTGAGGATACACCTTTTGAGGTGTATTTGATTAGTGAAGATGGGCAAACAGTATCTGCGCGAGCAGGTTACAAAGTGGTGCCAGATTACAGCATTAAGGACCACCCCGAATTGGATGTTCTGCTGGTGGTAGGCGGCGATCATTCGCAAGAAGTGAATAAGTCCGACGTGTTAGATTGGATAGCTCAGCAGGCACCAAAAGTCAGCTGGTTGGCTTCTGTTTGTACCGGTGCTTTTTTGTTGGCCAAAGCCGGTGTGTTTCGATCAAACAAGGTGACCACTCACTGGGAAGACATAGCGGACTTACAGCAATTGTATCCTCAGCTCGATGTTGTGGAAGGCGTACGCTGGGTGCAACAAGACCAACAACTGACGTCGGCCGGCATATCGGCTGGCATCGACATGAGTTTGCAATTGGTCAGCTTGTTACACAGTGACGTTCTGGCAGAAAAAACAGCGCGACAAATGGAATTTGATTGGACGAAAAATCCAACCTAAAAAGACTATTCCCCTTGAGAGACACTGTAAAAGCGTTCCACGTTGTGGGTGACTTGCCCCCAATATGACGCTTTGACTCTGGCTTGGTGTAAGTCAAATGCGGCTTGATCAATAAATTCTTCGTACACATCAAACCTTAATGGGTTGTGGACATTTTGTGACACGGTAAAGGTCAAACAGCCTTTTTCTTCTTGGGTAAGTTTCATGTGCTCTGGAAGTGCTTGCTGCACCTGATTGAGATCTTGATGAGGCACCATAATATGCCCTGTGAGTGTTATTTTTGTCATATTTTACCTTCTTCTTGTGTCTGACTAATGTAATGCGATGATATGAAAGTTTCGTTAAACTAGCCAAATAATCTAAATGCTTCTGTGAGCCCTTATGAAACCTAATGATCCTCTGTTACTGGATAACCAACTTTGCTTCGCCTTGTATTCAACGTCTTTGGCGATGACTCAGTTCTATAAAGAGCCGTTGGCGAAAATTGGTCTTACTTATCCGCAATATACCATCATGTTGATTTTATGGGAAAAAGACGGTGTTAGTCTCAAGCACATTGCACAAGCCTTAGGGCAGAAATCGGGTGCATTGACCCCAGTGATTAAACGCATGGAGAGTGATGGCTTAGTTCAGCGTTTGCGTGGGATTGAAGATGATCGTAGTTTGAGTATCGCGTTGACAGAAAAAGGCCGTGCTTTACGAAAACATGGCTTAGAGGTGAATCGTTGTGTGGCAGAAGTTTGCGGCATTGAGATGCAAGAAGTGATTGCCTTACGGGAGCAGTTAAACCGATTAAAAGCAAGATTAATCGAATAATGGTTGCGCAATTATAATTATCGCGATAACATAGTTTCATTAGCTCAAATCAATGAGCTTTTATTTTAATTCTATTGTTATCGCGATAACTATTTTATTCATTATTTAGGAGTTCTATTATGCAAGCATTATACAAAGCAACAGCCACCAGTACTGGTGGTCGTGACGGCCGTTCTATTGCTTCTGATAACCGTCTTGATGTTGCCCTAAGCACGCCAAAAGAGTTAGGTGGTGCTGGTGGTGAAGGCACTAACCCAGAGCAATTGTTTGCCGCTGGTTACTCAGCCTGCTTTATCGGTGCATTGAAACTGGTTGCGTCTCAGCAAAAAGTGAAATTACCAGCAGAACTCACGGTTACAGCGACCATAGGCATTGGCCCAAACACTAAAGGCGAAGGCTTTATGATCAGCGCTGATATGGAAGTAAACCTTCCTGGTATCGAAAAAGATCTTGCTGAGCAATTAGTCGAAACGGCTCACAAAGTGTGCCCTTACTCTAACGCTACACGTGGCAACATCGATGTGAATTTCGACATCAAGTAAGCCATATAGATTCTGAATCTTTTACCAAACAGCCCCTACGAATCTGGTTTTGTAGGGGCTGTTTACGATTATCTTTGATTTAAAATGGCTTTTAAATCCTCACTGGAATCAGGAACTAAAGACACCTTTAGCTGGAAAGGTCTAAACATCTTGTTGATGATTTCCGCGGTGTAGTTACCTTTATCATTTTCCACTTCGGATAAGGTTTTCCGAGAGACGCCGGTCAGTTCCGTATAGGCTTCTTGTCTTAACCCCAGTACTTTCACCCGCAATTCTCGCAATGCCTCACCTTGACTAAGGTCGCCTACTAAAAGACGTTTCACCACATCTTGAGTGGCAATTTTTTGTTCATCTTGAGTGAGTGTTGCCAAATTTTTTGAAGCTCGTTGACGGTTCGCATTTTCTGCCAGAGCTTGAATATCCTCTACGGATGGCTTGCGTCTGGTGGTACGAGGGCGTCGTGTGGCTCTTTGAACCGGTTTCGGCTCGGCAGGTGTGGTACTAGTGGCTGAGTCTTGACTGGCCACTTGTTTGATGGTCTTTTCGACAAGCGTGCTGTCTGCCGCAGGAGTGTCTGTTACTTCCGTCTCGGGTTGCTTGACGCTAATGGCTTTGCTCTTGTTGTCAGTTGCTTCAAGCTTGGCGGACTTTTTGTCTTTTTTGCTTGCCACAGGTGACACTTTCTTGAGGGCTTTCTTATCTTTTTCTGCTTTTTTCGCTTTTAACTTGGCCTGCTTTTTTTTCTTTACCTCAGCCTTTTTGGATTTAGCTTTTGGCTTTTTCATCGGTTGAGGGCTGTCTAACTGATCTTTCATTTTCATACTTGTTGCACTCCAATCAGATTGAATTCTTGCCTACCAAGTCAGGCTACAGGGATAAGATGACAAATAAGTAACAATAGAAAGTATATACCATGAATGTAATTTATGAAGATTCGGCTTTATTTGTCCTCGATCTTGTTTTAGGACGCAAAATTCCACGTATTTCATCATATTGCACTGACAAATGTGGGTGTTAATAAGGAGTGTGATGATGAAAATCTATTTTTGCTTGGTGTTTTGGTTTTTGTCCTGCTGTGGTTATGCCGCGGCTTCAAGTGTGGGATTTGATCAGACCATTTTGTATGGTAATAGTGATCGCCCATTAAAAGTGAGTGTCTGGTACCCGTCTAAGGACGTTTTTCCGACAGAGAAAATTGCCGAGAATCCGGTATTTTTTGGAACCAAAGTGGTACGAATCGGAACGCCATTGGCGGGTAAGTTTCCTCTGGTGGTGATATCACATGGTTATCGTGGCAATTGGCGAAATCAAAATTGGCTCGCCACGAAATTGGCGCAAGACGGCTATGTGGTGGCCGCACTGGATCACCCAGGTACAACGTCGTTTGATCATGCATCAAATCAGGCGGCGAAGTGGTGGGCGCGTCCGCGAGATATGTCACGTTTATTAGATTGGTTATTAATGGTGACGGATTTAAAACGCTTTATTGACCCAACCAACATCACGGCCATAGGGCATTCATTGGGTGGTTGGACTGTGATGAATTTAGCGGGGGCAGAGGTCGATATCGAGCAGCTGGCGTCGGAATGTTTGCCCTCACCCAACTCGCGAGTGTGTGGCTTACGGGCTGAGTTAGGTTTGTTGGATGACAAACCGTTGGGGATACCAAGCTTGCGCGATGAACGTATTAGAAGGGTCGTGTCGATGGACTTAGGTCTTGCGAGAAGCTTTTCTAAACACAGTTTGCAAACCTTGGCGGTACCGGCGTTAATACTCGCGGCTGGTGTCGACATAGGTGACTTGCCTCAAGCGCAGGAATCAGGTTTTCTCGCCAAATATATAGCGGAAAACAAACGCCGCTATATTGTTTACCCAGACGCGGCGCATTTTAGTTTTATGCCGCTGTGTAAACCCGGTGCGATTGAGATAATCGAGCAGGAAGAACCGGGTGATGGCATTGTCTGCCAAGATGGCGATCATCGTCAGCGTGCAGAGTTACATCGTGCGATGTTTCAGCAAATAGTCGATTTTATAACGACCTATTAACGTTTTAGTTAAACGCTATCTGTGTTCTGCTCCTCTCGCATTGAGTGGCGGAAAGCGCTAGGAGTTTGCCCTGTTACTCGGGAAAACTCCCGATGGAAGTTGGACTTAGTTTGAAAGCCAGAGTCTAAATAGATTTGTGTGATGGCTTTGTTGGTCGATAACAGCAGTGTTTTGGCTCGTTCAATTCGATATTCGTTAACCACTTGTGAAATGTTACGTCCATAAACTTGATTGATGGCGGCTGATATTTGTCGAGCAGGGATGCAGGCTTTACGAGCCAGTCGATCAAGGGTGAGATCGGGGTCAAGAAAGACTTCTTTTGTTGTTAGCAAAACATCAATTTTGTGGACAATGCCATTTACTTCATCGGCGGATAAAGGCTGGTTAGGCTTATCTTTTGGTGCTTCCTCTGTTGTCGTTTGTTCATCGTTTTGGGAAGCATCTCGCTGGTCCGGTGCCAGACTCAAGCTCATCATAATAACGGCGATCGCCAAAACGGGCAGAAGTACAGCATGACCAATCGTGAGAATGATCATTATGTGAGCACCAGAAAAGAAGGAAAAGTCTATGGCCAACGCACCATCAATAAGCGCTGACATTAATAACATAGCACCGGCAATGCGTTCGGCTTTGAGTGCGTTGTCAATGTCTGATAATCGTACTTGTTCAGGAAGGTTGGAGGCTTTGTAAGACGCTCGAATCAAGGCAATGCCATACACCACAAACAGGAGCGTTAACATCGGGTCCAAAGGGGGTTGCCAAAATGGATAAGTGAAAGACGCTAAGGTGACAAAAATGGGAGGTAATACATGCCAGATTTGAAAGGTATGGTGCTGGTGAGCTCTGGAAAAACAGTACCAGGCTGTCACTGGAATACAAGATGCCAAGATAGGTTGGATTAAGCGAAACAATGAATAATCAAAGGTCCAGCGTAGTCCAACGACTGTCGTTGTTAACGCACACAATGCAATAAAGACAAATGCCGAAGGCGTGGTTTCTTCCCGACGCAGGAACAGCAAAATAGCCAAAATAAACAACAATAGGGCGACCACAAAAGGCAATGGAATGGCGATCATGTTAGCTCCGTCTGATGTGTTGGTCTTTGAGGTATCGTTTTTATCTGTTCAATGCTCGTTATTATGTCCTAAAAAGTCATCAAGGATGTCCTAAAACCGGATCTAGGACGCTATTTCTCGCTCATCCATCTAGTTTTTACCCTTCGATCATTTTTATTTAGGAGAACAGTATGAACTGGTATTTGGATGCGTGGCAACGTTACGCGCAATTTTCAGGAAGAGCGTCACTAAAAGCATTTTGGATGTTCTTTTTAGTGAACTGTTTTATCTCGTTCGTGTTTGTCATGTTGGAAAGGGTATTTCAAGTGACATGGAGAGTAGACGCGCTTTATAGCGTGTTGGCTTTTTTGCCCATGCTGTCTTTGACAGTACGCAGGTTACACGATACCAATCGTTCGGCTTGGTGGTTATGTGTGCTGTTAGTGCCTGCGATAGGCATGGTTATTTTGCTCGTGTTGTTGGCGTTACCGACTGAGCCAGATGACCCGTTAGGGGATTATCCACAAAATAACCAGATGCTATGAGGGGAGTCTAATATGAAAAGTGTTAATAAATTCCCCCACTTATCCACCATGTTATGCCTGTTGTGCGCCATAACACTTATGTCAGCTTGTTCTTCCTCCGAAGAAGAGGTGATTCAAGGCACTGTCTTTGGACATGTGTCGCCTCAGATCCGTGCCATGGTGATCATACCTTCGCCGAAAGTTGGTACGTTATTCAACTTACGAGGCGTGGTCGGAAAAGGAGAAATGATAGTTCGAACCACATCTCAAAACTGTGTTGCCATGCCAATACGTATTGCTGCTGGGGATTTTGGTGGCACGAATGTTGGTATCTATCGTGGTCAGCCTATTCGTTTACGCATCTATCAAAAAGACATTGTTCAGCGGCTGTTATCAGGAGATGAGGTGACGAGTAAACACTATCATATCAAGGCGGTTGGCGATGAAACAGCGGGTGACATCCAAATTGAATCTGGACTTGGTTTAAATTATGGATTTGTACTGAATCCTGAAGAGTGGTCTTGGGGATCGATTTTTGGACTAAATAAACAGCAGGTGTCTTGTGATCTGTTGGTGATGAATTTCAAAAAAAGTGGCTTAAATCTCATATAAACACAGTCTTGGTATGTAAATTGCTAAACTTTTCCTGGTATAACAATGAATTACGTCTTCCTGAATAACGATTGCTGTACTTTAATTTTAGAGGGGTTTTAATCGTGGAACAGATACAGTCAACGCTAGACCTAATATGGATAATGATTGCTGCATCAATGGTTATGTTTATGCAAGCGGGTTTTACCGCTTTAGAAGCGGGTCTCACTAGAGCAAAAAACTCTATTAATGTGGCTATGAAGAACATGACCGATTTTGTGGTGGCCATTTTTGCCTTTTGGCTATGGGGCTTCGGCCTTATGTTTGGCAGTGATGTCATGGGGTTATGGGGCAGCAGTCATTTTATGCTGAATGGCCTAAATACGCCGCATGAGTTGGCGTCTTTTGTGTTTCAAGCGACCTTTGCTGGCACTGCTGCAACCATTGTCAGCGGTGCGGTGGCGGAACGAATGAAGTTTATGTCCTATGTATTGATTTCATTAGTGCTGACGTCTCTTATTTACCCAGTTTCGGGTCATTGGATTTGGAGCGCCGAGGGCTGGTTAGCCGAGCAAGGTATGATTGACTTTGCAGGCTCAACGGTAGTGCATTCTGTTGGAGCATGGGTCGGTTTGGCCGGTGTGATTATGTTAGGGCCAAGGGTCGGTCGCTTTGATGAGCAGGGTAAGCTGAAAAAAATCCATGGTCATAGTTTGATTTTGGCGGTTATTGGGACCTTTATCCTATTTTTTGGTTGGTTTGGTTTTAATGGCGGCAGCACGCTTGAAGCAACCACAGATATTGCCGGGATTATTGCCAATACTATGTTGGCGGCGGCGTCCTCGGCGCTCATTTGCTTTGTCATAAATCTTTTTAATAAAGATAAAGTCATCAGTATCGAAAAAGTCCTAAGTGGCGTGATTGGCGGTTTGGTGGGCATTACGGCAGGTTGTGCGGTGGTGACACCGGCAGGTGCTGTGGTGATTGGTTTGATCACTGGGGGCGTTGTGTATTTTAGTGAAGAGATCATGTTACGGGTATTTAAACTAGACGATCCAGTGAATGCCGTGACTGTGCATGGCATTGCAGGGGTGGTTGGAACCTTGTTACTGGCGTTGTTTGCACCCATTGAGAATTTGAATTATGACAATCGATTTGATCAGTTAATGGTGCAATTCAAAGGGGTCATCACGGTTTTCATCTGGGCGTTTTCTTTGGGGCTGGCCATGTTTTGGTTGCTGAAGGCGATGAATAAGCTGCGGGTGGAATTTGATCATGAAAAAGAAGGGTTAAATATTGTAGAGCATGGCGCTTCAAGTGGTGTCGTGGAAACGCTTGAAGCCATGCATGCCTTTGTCGCGGCTCATAGCAGCCCAGATGTGGTGGCGGATTTAACCAAACGTTTGGACGTCGAAAATGGTACGGAAAATGGTGATGTGGCCATTATGTTTAACCGCTTACTGGATCAGGTCGAGAAAACCTATGCGAATTTTTCAAAAGGCGTACTGGACTTAAATTCTCAAGCTAAAGAGATGAATCTAAACACTTCCGATATCAGTTTGGCGGTAAAACGTCAGTTACAAGATGTAGCCAGTGTCTCTAAGATGACGGCCGAATTGCATAAGTCTTTGCATGATTTTGCGCAGCTAACCTCAGACATCAGTGTTCGCTCTAATGAAGTGAAAGGCAGTTCTTCTGAGTCTCTTAATATAGTTGAAAAGATGAAGAGCATGATGATGGATATTCAAACCAAAGCAGATGAAGCCTTTGATATCATGCAAATGTTGCAGGTTGATACTGGGCAAATTGTGTCCATTCTATCGGGTGTGCAGGAGATTTCTGAGCAGACCAATCTGCTGGCTCTCAATGCGGCGATTGAAGCTGCTCGTGCGGGAGAAAGTGGTCGAGGTTTTGCTGTTGTGGCGGATGAAGTGCGTCAATTGTCTAGTAAGACAGGTCATGCCACCAAAGAAATTGCGGAAGTGATTGACGCTCTGCAAAGCCGAACAAAGGACGCTAATCAATTGATGAGTGAAAACAAACTCTTGGTCAGAGAAAGTAATGAATTGATGGCGCAGACCATTGTACGTTTGACTCAGAGTAATGATGATGTGATTAAAATCCAAGACGCGAATTCGATCATTAATGACATGGCGCAAACGAAAAAAGATACTATCACAATGCAATTGTCATCCGTTGAAAATATCGAGACATCTTGCTCCGATAATTTGAAGAAAGTGGCTTCTATTGAAGAATCAGGTCAGCGTCTATTAGAGGTATCTGCATCATTTGAAGAAGTGACATCTAGCTTTAAAACTCGCATGAGCTTGCAATGATCATGACATCCTGAGCGAAAACAAGAGAAACAAGTGTTAACCGCTTGTTTCTCTTGTTTGCTTTTGAACCATTTAGATTGACGTCATTCTAAGGTGGTGACGCAGTTTCGACCATTTTCTTTTGAACGATAGAGCGCGTTATCGGCGCGAGTCATTAGGCTGTCTTCGGTTTCACCTGAGTGGTAGCTAGTGACACCTAGACTGGCGGTAAATCGAGGTAACCCTACTTTCTGGAAGTGTTCTATTTGCTTGCGAAGGTGCTCTGCTCTCTCTTTGGCTTGTTTTTGTCCTTGTCCGGTTAATAATATGAGGAACTCTTCCCCGCCCATGCGGAAAACCATGTCTATTTTACTGACTTCTTGCTGCAACAAAGTCCCCAGATGCTGTAAGACTTGATCGCCAACTTGATGTCCGTAGGAATCATTTATGCGTTTAAAATGGTCAATATCCAGTGAAATTAGACTAAAGCTTTTACCTTGTTCAGACAGATTAATTAAGAAATGAATTTGTTCTGACCACTTATGGCGATTATAGGTATTGGTGAGTTTGTCTTTGGTCGCCAGTGTCATAAGCTGTTGCTCGACTTCTTTACGGGTATTCATTTCCTCAGAAAGACGAGAGATCATTTTTTTAAGATCAAGTTCCAATTCGCCTAATTCATCATTTGGCTTAGAGGTCTGATTATTGGGCTTTGCTATTGGTTCGCCGAGCTCTAATGATGTATGCAGTTGTTCTACTTGCTGGTGTATGTGGTGAATTCGAGTGCGAATAATATGTATGATATAGAGGGCCAGCAAAGAGCTTAGTAGAAAAGCACAAATCCCCAGACCTGTTTCTACCATCATGAAGCTTCTTTGATGTGCTTCGGTATAGCGAGTGGCCTCAAACGTTAGCTGATTTATTTTCTCTAATATAGCCAGTATCTTGGTGTCTAAATGGGAGGCCATAACCTCGATTGGCTGCCAGGTTTCATCTGACAGTTGACCTTTTTCTAGGTTGTCTTCAAGTTGCTTTTCAAAGGTCAAGTTCAGTTTATAGAAGGTGTTTATCTCATCAAGAATATGCAGGTATTCTTCTGGTTTAAAATGGATTGTATCATTCTGCAAGTTGGTCGTTATTAACTGAGTGGCGCGGTTGAGTAAGCGGACGATTTCTTGATTACGGTATGACAAAGAGGAAATAGGTTCTTGCTCTTTATGTTGGTGGTTTATTAAAAGGCGGAAGCGTTCCATTGCAATATGTTGCTGCAGTTGCAGGGTTTCAATTTGAGTGATGATTTCTGTTAGGGGAATATCGACCTGCGACACTTCTTTTAATTCGTCATGTATGGTTTTTACCTGATAAATAGAATAGCCAATGACGAGTAATAGAAAGCTTAATGATACGACAAGCACACTGCCAATTTTTCGGTTGAGTGACGTGTTGATCCAACGGAACATAGCGCAAACTTCCTGTGTTTTTAAATGAGGCTTACTTTTACTCTAGTCTAAATTTGTCTCACGACAGGGTTATTTGAGATCAACATTGAAATAACGTGTGATGAGGGTGATTGAAAAAAGAGAAAGCGTTAATGGCTTTCTCTTTTTTAGGTCGGGGAGGATGCTTACTAGCGACGCTTTCCTGTTATTACTAGAGTACTGCGCCGATAAACTGTTTTAGTTCATCGGTTTGAGGGTCAGATAATAGACGTTTGGAATCGCCTTGTTCCCAGACTTTGCCTTGATGCATGAACACGACACGGCTACCGACATCGCGGGCAAAATTCATTTCGTGCGTCACAAGAATCAAGGTCATGCCTTCTTTCGCCAGTTGCTCCAACACTTTTAAGACTTCGCCTACCAGTTCTGGATCAAGTGCTGAGGTGATTTCGTCACACAGCAGAACTTTCGGGGACATAGCGAGTGCTCGGGCAATGGCTACACGTTGTTGTTGGCCGCCAGAAAGTTTCTCGGGATAGCTGTCGAATTTCTCTGCCAGCCCGACTTTATCCAGCATGGCTTTGGCGATGTCCGCCGCCTCTGCTTTGCTTCTCTTTAATACAATGGTGGGTGCTAACATGATGTTTTCCCCCACTGTCATATGAGGGAAAAGGTTAAAGTTCTGGAAGATCATGCCCACACTCAGTGCTAGGCGACGTACTTGAATGTCTTCCGTGGTGACTTCATTTCCATCCAGCGTAATGCCACCTTGTTGGTATTCTTCTAAACCATTGATACAACGTAATAGGGTACTTTTGCCAGAGCCGCTTTTGCCAATAATCGAAATCACTTCGCCAGCATTGATGTCTAAATCAATGCCTTTTAATACGTGGTGATCGCCATAGTATTTGTGGACTTGGTGTAGGTTAACGAGAGACATGGAATTTTTTCTCCAAATACTTGCTGTACAAAGAAAGTGGGTAGCACAGCATAAAGTAGATAAGCGCGACCAGAGCGAAGACCTTGAATGGTTCAAAGGTGGCGTTGTTAAGCATGGTGCCGACTTTAGTCAATTCGACAAAACCTATGATCGAAGCCAGAGCTGTCCCTTTTATGACTTGTACAGAAAAGCCCACGGTCGGTGCAACAGCCACACGAATGGCTTGCGGTAAAATAATATGACGCAAGGTGTGTAGAAAACTTAACCCTAAGCAGCGGCTGGCTTCCCATTGGCCTTTGGGTAAGGTATCGATGCAACCGCGCCAGATTTCCACTAAAAATGCACTGGTAAAGAGTGTCAGCGAGAGAATCGCAGCACTCCAAGCGGAAATTTCATACCCCAACATGGATAAGCCAAAGAAACACAAAAACATTTGCATCAGCAAAGGCGTGCCTTGGAATAATTCCACATAGAGGCGAACACATTTTTGCACGACAGTATTACGAGTGAGTCGAGCGGCCGTCAGTAACAAAGCGACGCTGGTGCCACCAATAAAGGCTGCGATGGAGAGCAATATTGTCCATTGTGTGGCATACAGCAGATTACTGATGATGTCGTAATTAGAGAACTGAATCATCTCGCCTCTCGATACGCAAACAGTCGTTTGCCAATTTGGTTAAAGACGAACCGCAGAGCGATGGCCAGTCCTAAGTATAAGAATGCTGTTACCAAGTAGCTTTCAAAGGCGCGGAAATTGCGAGACTGCACTAGATTGGCTGCGTAAGTCAGGTCCTCAACGGAAATTTGGGAAATCACTGCCGAGCCCAGCATGACGATAATGCATTGACTGGTCAGGGCAGGGTAAATCTTTTCAAACGCAGGGGTGAAAATGATGCGGGTTAGGGTTTGGCGAAAGGTCATACCCAGTACCTTGGCTGCCTCAATTTGACCTCTGGGAGTGCTGTTCAAACCAGCACGAATAATTTCCGTGCTGTAGGCACCAAGATTAATAGTGAGGGCGATCATACTGGCTTGCCAAGGAGACAGTTTTAGTCCGAGAGACGGTAAGCCGAAGAAGATGAAAAACAGCTGTACAATAAAGGGCGTGTTGCGGATTAACTCTACATAAACCGCCACCATGCGCTGACTGACAGTATTGCCATACTGTCGAATGGCAGCGCAACTACTGCCAAGGGCAATGCCTAACACTGTGGTTAAAAGGGTGAGTTCCACAGTGGTCAGAAGACCACTGAAGAACACATCTGTGTATTGCAATAGATCCGAAAAATGCAACATGTTGAAGCCTTAAGCACCAAAGCCTTTAGGAAGCGGTGCTTTTAACCATTTCATGGAAATGGCATCCAGCTCGCCAGAAGCCAGTGCTTTTTGAATCAACTCATTGACCTTAGTTTGAAGTGCCGCTTCCCCTTCAGCCATACCAATGTAACAAGGGGAGTCTTTCAACATGAATTTCGCTTCAGGCGCTTTGCTGGGCTGGCGTTTGGCAATTTCTGTTGCAACTAGGTTACCTGTTGCGATTAAACTAACTTGTCCAGATAAATAGGCCGTTAGGGTAGTATTGTTATCCTCGAAGCGACGTACATTGACGGACTTAGGTGCATTTTTTTCAAGTTCTAAGTCTTCGACCGAACCACGAGTTACCCCAACGGTTTTGTTGGCCAAATCGCTCATGCTGTCGACCATAACCTTCTTGTCACCAAATACCCCAAGGAAGAAGGGCGCGTAAGGGGTTGAGAAGTCGATGGCTTTTTCTCGTTCTGGGTTTTTGCCTAAGCTAGAAATAACCAAATCGACTTTTTTCGTTTGCAGATAAGGAATGCGGTTAGCACTGGTGACCGGCACAATTTTTAGCTTTACGCCCAGCTCTTTGGCAATGTAGTTTGCCATATCGACGTCGATGCCCTGTGGTTGTAAGTCTTTACCAATGGAACCAAAAGGTGGGAAATCCTGTGGTACGGCGATACGAATGGTTTGACGCTCTTGAATGTCATCTAGCACGTCTGCCGTAGCGTTTAGAGCCGAAAAACACGCGGCCACAACTAGGGTATTACTCAATAGTTTTACAATGCGTTTCATGGAGAGGGGTCCTTTTTTTCGTTTTGATTGAATGCCTGAAACGCAATTTGCAACACTTGTGCCAAAATGAAACAAAAGTTTCTTAAAGACTGTGCCTTGTAACAAATACGCCATGTTCATGAAGTGGCCGAGTTGGGGGAGTGATGGTTTGTCTTGGTTGTTATTGGTGGTAAACGGGGTTTTCACGTCCCGTGATGGTGCGTGAAAAGAATGTCTATAACTTTTCTGGTGCGGCTATGCAGAAAGCGTCGCTTTCGGTTGGCAGTTAAACGAGAATCGATTAACTTAATGCAATATTTATGAGATTGAGGTTTCTAAGTGACAACTAAACAGGATGTGTTATCCCTGATTGAAAAGAACTATCCGAGTTTGTCTTCGTCGGCGCGCGTCATTGCTAATTACTTACAGCAGCACCCATTGGCGATTGTGAGCCAGACATCCGCTGAGATAGCCGACAATACCAACACATCAAAAGCCACTGTGAGTCGCTTTTTTCGTCAGTTGGGGTATGACTCTCATCAGAGTGCGAAACAAGCGCAGCTAGCTTTGCGTGAAAGTGGTGTGCCGATCTTTACCCAAGGCACTTCGTTGGATCAAACGGAGCAAGAGCTCAAAAACTTATCGCTGACGTTCGAAGGTTTGCGTCCTGAGACCTTGAATGACATCAGCGCCAGTTTAGCGAACGCCAGTCGGGTTACCCTGATTGGTTTCCGCAATGCTTATCCGTTGGCCTTGCACTTCCGACAGCAATTACAGCAAGTACGTCATTCTGTTCGCTTGTTGCCTCAGCCTGGGCAAACCTTGGGTGAGGATTTACAGGATATTTTGGAAGATGAAGTCATTGTGTTACTTGGCTTCCGTCGCCGCACTCGTCAGTTCAAACAAATTGTCGATTTACTGGAAGGCCGTTCAACAGTCTTGATTACCGATCCGACGGGGCAAATTTACAATCAACAGGTGTCACATGTGTTGCTGTGTCATCTGGGGAACGAAAGTCCATTTGATAGTTACGCCGCACCTATGAGCTTAATCTCGATGCTGTGCAATCGGGTTTATGCATGTTTGGGGGATGAGGCCAGAAAGCAAACCAAAGAGATCGCGTCTTTGTATGAAACGCTTAATGAACTTGAGCCGTAATCTAGGTATTAGTGCATTGACGTTACCGTCAATGATCTTTTGTTTCAGTTGACAAATGATTGAAACGAATGTTTCATAGATTCTAACAAGGGGGAGCTATGAAACATTTCATCATACAAAATCCATTTTTATCGCAGCCGGAAAGTGTTTCGTCAGACTCGCTTAAAAGCGCCTCACTAGGTCAACTAACAGGGCTCAGATTGGCGGTAAAGGACTTGTTTCATATGCAGGGTTTGCCAACAACGGCAGGCAACCCTACTTGGCTCGCTACCCATCCCACACCCAATTCTACTGCTCCCAGTGTCGTGACCTTAATGGCAAATGGGGCTGAGTTTGTTGGTAAAACCATTACTGATGAGCTGGCTTACAGCCTTAATGGACAAAATATTCATTACGGCACGCCAGAAAACCCTGTGACACCAAATCGTTTGCCTGGAGGTTCCACATCTGGCTCCGCTGTGGCCGTCAGTTTGGGGTTAGCCGACATAGGCTTGGGAACCGACACAGGCGGTTCGATTCGTGTTCCTGCAAGTTATCAAGGGTTATTTGGTTTGCGCCCGACCCATGGGGCAATTTCAGCGGAGCATTTGGTCGCCCTCGCGCCTTCTTTTGACACCGTTGGCTGGGTGACGAAACACCTGGATGTGCTCGAAAAAACCGCGCAAGTCTTGTTGCCTCTGTCGACCTCTGATTGGTCTAAAAACAATACCTTCAAACGTGTGTTGGTGGTCGACAATTTATTTCGCCAAGTCGCCCATCAACAAGCCTTACAAGACGTTCTGGCAGCATGGCGGCATGACGGTAAATTATCGAGTGAAGAGCGTTTTGTGATTGATACCGATAAGTGGCAGACAAGTGCCACATTTCGAACCTTACAAGGTCGAGAAATACAGCGAGAACATGGCCAGTGGATAGCAGAAGTGGATCCTGATTTTGCCACGGATATAGCACAAAGATTTGATTGGTGTCAGACCCTTTCAGAAGCAGATGAAAGCGCCGCATTGCGACAAAGAGCCTTGTTCACTGAGTGGTTAACGGATGCCCTAGACGGTGCGGTTTTATTATTGCCGACGACGCCGGGATTAGCGCCCTTATTTTCCGCCAGTGAGGAGGATTTAGCCGAATATCGTCATCAATTAATGGACCTTACGGCGATTGCAGGATTGGCGGGATTGCCGCAATTGCATTTACCTGTTTGCGAATTAGAGGGTGCCCCGTGTGGTCTTTCCCTTGTAGGACCAAAAGGCAGCGATTTAGCCTTGATTGAGTACGCCAAAAGCTTGTTGGAGTGAGATAGATGAGTGTGAATAACCTTGCGTTTACGGCGCCACATTTTAAGGCCACACAGGCTGGACAAGCCATCTTAGAACAAGGTGGCACGGCGATTGAAGCCATGGTTGCCGCTGCTGCGACCATTGCGGTGGTTTATCCACATATGAATGGATTAGGCGGCGATGGTTTCTGGTTAATCAGTGAACCAGGAAAAGCGCCGATCGCCATTGATGCTTCTGGTGTTTCTGCCGAAAGGGCGGATCAGGATTTTTATCGAGGCCATGAAACCATTCCAAGTCGAGGCGGCAAAGCCGCTTTGACCATGGCGGGTGCCGTGGCAGGTTGGCAAGAAGCGTTAAGCATTAGTGCGGAATGGCAGGATAATTTGCCTTTGTCTGAGCTGTTGAATAATGCCATTCAGTGGGCCGAGCATGGCAGTGAAGTGACCGACAGTTACTTGGCCGCAGGGCAAAAAACCTTTGCAGATCTGGCGACGTTGCAAGGCTTTTCGACTTTTTTGAACGCAGGGGAATTGCATCAATCGGGTGATGTTTTAACCTTACCCGTGCTGGCAGACACCTTAAAAAAATTGGCCGAACGAGGCCTAAACGATTTTTATCAAGGAAGCATCGCTGAAAACTTAGCGAAAGATTTAGAAGCAGCAGGGTCGCCAATACGATTGTCTGACTTTCAGCAATATCAAGCCAAACGTGTCACTCCTTTGAGTGTTACGACCAGCCAAGGCACTTTGTATAATTTACCCGCGCCAACACAAGGCATTGCTTCCTTGCTCATTTTGGCCTTGTATGACCGTTTGCATACGCTTGGCCATGACGAAACGGACATGGCGCACTTGTTAATCGAAGCCACTAAGCAAGCCTTTATTGCACGTAATGAGAATGTTACCGATGTGTCTCGGGTGCCGACGGATTTGTCCCGTCTACTGAAGCCCGAATCCCTTGACGCCATGTTAGACAGCATTCAATTAGAGAAAGCACAGGCATGGCCTCATCAGGCAAAACCGGGCGATACAATCTGGATGGGGGCTTGTGATGCCGAGGGCCGAATGGTGAGTTACATTCAAAGTTTGTATTGGGAATTTGGCAGTGGCGTGGTCAGTCCATCCACTGGTATTGTCTGGAACAACCGTGGTTCGTCCTTTTCGTTAGAGTCGAATTCCCTACAAGCCTTAGGGCCGAAGCTGAAACCTTTCCACACATTGAACCCTGCTTTTGCGGAATTGAAAGATGGACGTCGTATCAGTTACGGCACCATGGGTGGAGAAGGTCAGCCACAAACTCAAGCCGCGTTATTTAGCCGTTACGTCTACCATAATCAACCTTTGGATAAGGCCATTAGTGCTGGGCGTTGGCTATTGGGCCGTACTTGGGGAGACGAAAGTCATAATTTAAAAATAGAGCGTGATTTTGCTGATATTGCCGCAGAATCCTTACAGCAACGGGGTCATGATTTGGTGATCGTGGAGGCGTGTAATGAACTAATGGGCCATGCCGGTGCTGTCGTACTTCATCAAGAGGGTGATGCGGAGGCAGCAACCGATCCGAGAAGTGATGGTCTAGCCATTGTCAGTAGGCTTAATTCATAGCACTGGTATTAAGTCACCGTGCTATTAAGCAATCATTATTAAGTAATCATTTTATTGAGAAATACATTTACCAAGGAGCAAACAGAAACATGTCATTCATAATGGAAAATTATTCCATGATTCTCGCCATGATGGCCACTGGTGTGGTGGGCGGAGTGTTAGCCGGTTTATTGGGTGTTGGTGGCGGTATTGTCATCGTGCCAGTGTTGTTTTTTTTATATCAGGGATTAGGTGTCAGTGCGGATGCCGCGATGTTAGTGGCAACGGCTACGTCCTTGGCAACTATTATCCCGACGTCTATCAGTTCTATTCGTGCTCACAAAGCGAAAGGTAATGTGGATTTTGATTTGCTGAAGCGTTGGGGATTGTTCATTTTTGTGGGTGTGATGGTTGGCAGTTTCCTTGTCACACGAGTCGATGGGGAGTGGCTGACGCTATTGTTTGGGGTGATAGCAACCTTGTCTGCTTTGAATATGTTGTTAGGTAAAAAAGACAGCCTATTTAAATCCTTACCTGGGACAGTTGGGCAAAGTGTGATGGCGACTTGTATTGGCTTTTTCAGCGCCATGGTTGGGATTGGTGGAGGTACGTTGACTGTGCCAATCCTGACTTTCTGTAATTACCCAGCTCATCGTGCGGTTGGCACGGCGGCGGCGGTGGGCTTGATCATTTCATTACCAGCGGCGTTGACCTTGTTGATTGTCGGTCAAACGCCAGTGGGCTCACCATTTGGAACCGTTGGCTTAGTCAATCTGATTGGCGTGGCCTGCATTATCCCATTAACCGTATTCTTCGCGCCAGTTGGGGCCGCTCTAGCACACCGTTTGGATGCGGCTAAATTGAAGAAGGTATTCGCGGTCGTTTTGATCATCACCGGCATGAAGATGCTGTATCAGGTTTTGGCCTAGGAGTTTAAGATGCAACCTTTGACGCTTCCTCCTCGATTGTTAATGGGACCAGGTCCGATTAACTGTTATCCGCAAGTCTTGTCGGCCATGTCTACTCAGTTGGTCGGTCAATACGATCCGACGATGACCAGTTACATGAATGAAGTCATGGCGTTATACCGTCAGGTATTTAAGACTCAAAACCAACAGACCTTTCTCGTTGATGGGACGTCCCGAGCAGGCATTGAAGCGGCATTGGTGTCCTGTTTAGAACCGGGTGACAAGGTGCTGATTCCGATTTTTGGCCGCTTTGGGCATTTGTTAGCCGAAATAGCCGAACGTGCCGATGCTCAGGTTCATACTATTGAAGTGCCTTGGGGCGAAGTCTTTGACCCGCAGCAAATAGAAGATGCGATTAAGCGAGTACAACCAAAAGTATTGGCCATAGTGCAAGGCGATACATCGACGACCATGTTGCAGCCACTGGAAGAGCTTGGGGCAATTTGCCGTGCTCATGATGTTTTATTTTATACAGACGCCACCGCGTCGATTGCTGGTAACCCGTTTGAGACGGATTTATGGCAGGTTGATGCGGTATCAGTGGGTTTACAAAAATGCTTGGGTGGTCCATCCGGTAGTGCGCCTATTTCCATGAGTGGACGTTTTGTGGACGTGGTGCGTAAGCGCCACCATGTGGAAGCAGGCATTCGCGATAGTCATCATCAAGACGCACAAGGCCAACGTATCCGTTCCAATTATTTTGATCTGTCTATGATCATGGATTATTGGGGTGAAGAGCGGCTAAATCATCATACCGAAGCGGCGACCATGTTGTTTGGCTCTCGTCAATGCGCCATTGAGCTATTACGAGAAGGTCAGGATGCGGTATTGAAACGTCATCAAATGGCTGGGAACGCCATGTTGCAAGGTATACAAGCTATGGGCTTGAGACCTTATGGCGATTTGAAACACAAAATGAGCAACGTCGTTGGCGTCTACATTCCCGAAAGCGTGAATGGTGAGCAGGTTCGTCATGATTTGTTGAATCTTTTCAACATTGAGATCGGTACCAGCTTCGGACCCTTGAAAGGCAAAGTTTGGCGCATCGGCACCATGGGCTATAACGCCCGTCAGGATGCGGTATTGCATACTCTGCAATCGTTGGAAACGGCTTTACGTCGCGCGGGTCTGGTGTTACCAGCGGGCGCTGGTGTGGATGCGGCTATGGCCGTTTACGCTGGTGCCACGGAGACGCGTCATGATTGACTATGACAAGGTCGCCCAACAAGTGATGGATCGTTGTGATGAACTCGGGCGAATCAGTCAATCTGAGGAATGCTTAGACCGCCGCTATTTGACCAAAGAACACCAGCAGGCCAATCAGTTGGTCGGCGAATGGATGATGCGAGCGGGTATGATGGTCTGGCAGGATACGGCGGGCAATTTGTGTGGTCGTTTGCCATCAAAACAACAGGATGCGCCTAAATATTTGATTGGCAGTCATCTTGATACGGTACCAAATGGCGGGAAATATGACGGTATGTTAGGGGTGTTAGCGCCAATTTCGTTAATACAAGCCTTGACCGATAATGGTGTTTCCTTGCCTTTTCATCTCGATATCGTTGGTTTTGGCGATGAAGAAGGTACTCGTTTCCGCTCAACTTTGTTAGGCAGCAGGGCATTAACTGGGCAATGGCCTGCGACTTGGTCTGACCTTCCTGATGAGAATGGAACAAGCTTGCGCCAAGCCATGCAGGCATTTGGTCTGGACTTTGATCAAGTACATCAAGCGAAGATCGACACTGATCAACTGTTAGGCTATCTAGAATTGCACATCGAACAAGGGCCGGTATTGGAAGAGCAAAATCTCCCAGTGGGGGTCGTGAGTGCCATTGCAGGCGCAAAGCGGTTTGATCTTCAAGTCACAGGCATGGCGGGTCATGCAGGTACGGTGCCAATGCCATTACGTCGAGACGCTTTGTGTGCGGTGAGTGAAATGGTCTTAGTCATTGAAACGATCGCCCAGCAACAAGGTGTCGTCGCCACCGTTGGACAGATTAATAATCGACCAAATGGGGTCAATGTGATTTCTGGTCAGACGCATTTTTCTTTGGATATTCGCAGTGAGTTTGATGATAAGCGAGATCAGGCGCTGGGGCTGATTGTTGAAGCGCTTAATGCCATTGCTGAGCGACGAAAAGTGACTTTGAATATGGAGCAGACTCACGCTGCTGGTGCGGTCCATTGTGATAGCAAGCTGCAAGAGGTGCTAAGAAAGGCGATACAACAGATTGGCCATCAGCCTCTTACTCTGCCTTCTGGGGCGGGTCATGATGCCATGGCTATTGCTGATATTTGTCCTGTGGCCATGTTATTTATGCGATGTGATAAAGGCATTAGTCATCATCCTGCCGAAGCCATTAAGGCAGAGGATGTAGCAGTGAGTTTGGCGGTGTTAGATCAGACCTTACGAACATTACCTGTTTAATAAAGTGCCTTATATGGCTTTGCAAAGGAACATTAGATGAAGATCACGAGAATATTTAATCAGCCAAATGGCAAAAGTGAATTTGCTGAACTGGATATTGCGTTAAAAGACGGCGGCCCTATTGGTTTCTTATCTGAGCGATTTCCTGTTGGTGAAATGATGTTTCGTGAAACTCCTAGTGACTATGACTTTAAATGGCATCCAGCGCCGCAACGACAATTGCTATTCATTCTAACGGGACGCTGCGAGTTTATGGTGTCGTCTGGAGAAACGCGTCAATTTGGCGCTGGCGATGTGCTTTTGCTTGAGGACACGGAAGGTGAAGGGCATTGCAGTAAAGCGTTATTTAATGAAGTGCGTCATTCCATTTTTGTGACACTACCAGAAAGTGTCGTATTGGCGTGATTTAGACTTGAAGTAAGAGTTAAGTGTCTGAATAGAAAATGTATTTTTAGATCTTCTATTCAGACGCTGGGCTCATAATAGATCATTAAACATGACTTAAGATGTATTCTTGAGTTCTTGTCAGTGCCTGTTCAACTTGTTTCATGTAAGTTGAAAACGTTTCCTCTAAAGCAACTAATTGATCTGTTTCAATGACTCCATTTGTCATTTCTGTCATCAATTCATTGATTTTTAATAGTGTGTCACCAAGCGCGATGAAGTCGGCTTGTTGTCGGAAGTTGAATTCATTGTCTGTGCCGTTGTAATACCAGTCACCTAAGTAAGTCGTTGTGATATCAAGAGCTTTGTCTTGGGGCTGCTTTTGCCATGCTTTAATCAGAAATTGATTGTGCCATACGGTTAAATCTAGCACGGCGGCAGCAACATGGGCATAGGCCATAGATTGATAGCCGGACGCTATGAGTTTCTCTGAATGCGCTGCTGTGTCATTAAAAGAGAGGCTTAAGCGCTCACAGGATTGGTTGGTGCTGATGGTGTCGTTATGAAGGCCATCAATCTGTCGGCTGACCTTATTTGTGTTCTCGTCAATTCTTTGAACCAAGAGAGAGATGTGTTCACTTGATTCTCTTGCTTTATTTGCTAAAGTTCTGACTTCATCAGCCACAACGGCAAACCCACGACCGTGTTCACCTGCCCGTGCGGCTTCAATGGCGGCATTTAAGGCTAATAGATTGGTCTGTTCTGAAATGCTTTGAATGGTGTCGGTAAAGCCTTTTATTTCATTGGCAGTATCACGCAGAGAGTTTACATCTTGAAGGCTGATTTGCGTTTTATAGGCAATGGTAGAAATGGCTTCTTTTAGTTCAAAAATATCTGTTTTGTTTTGCTGGATAAGCACATCTGAACCTTCTGATTCACTCATAGGTTCAAAAAGTAATTCTAAAATTTTGTTGGTTGAGCCAAGTACGAAGGAAAGGCTAGGTTGGTTGGCTTCTAGTAAGAAGGGGGTTTTATCTTCCAATTCAACGGTAGATTGTTGGCTTTCTTTCAACTGGGTCAATTCGGCTTCTATTTGAGCCAGTTTTGTCGATAAGTTGTGCTTTTCTTCTTGTGCTTCAGTTAGAGCTGTTTCAAGTTCAATTCGTTTTTTGTTGCCAAACATCATATGTAGGGTGACTCCTAATTAACAAGTATCAATAAATCAGATGGCTGATGGTTTATGAGAGTTAAGCTAAAGATCTTGGCGCTAAAAATAAAGGCACCCTTTGAAAAGGTGCTCTTTCGTAACTCAACTAGATAAGCTACGACAAAGTCCATTGAGCTATGACAACTTCTACTGCTGCTGTGTTGTCCTAATGACAAGGCATCCTGCGGTAATTTCCACTTTAACCGAGCCAAGTTCTGAAGTCCCATATGCCAATATTGACTTTCAGAACTTAACCAAAAACAATTTAGGGCTTACTCAGAAAAAGCTTCTGAGTAAGCCCTAATGACCTACATCTATGTTGGTCTTATTTCTAGATCTTAATCTGCGTCGACTTCAAATAAGCCACGCTTCATAACAAATTTCACCCACACAGCGCCAATAATACCGATGACAAGTAGGATGCCGCCAGTAATGCTGTAAACCATTTGTGTCATTTCAGGTGTTGGTGAGTTGTTTAATGCCACATAAAGCATGCCTGCCACACCTAATATCTGTGGTAGAGGGTAGAAAGGCGTACGATATGGACGAGGCTGATTTGGCTGACGCTTACGTAATACGATGACATTAATATGAGCAACACAATAGGCTAACAACCAGCTTGTGGTGGCGGCAATGACCAGTACGATTAATGAGTCAATGCTGAATGCAAAGAAAGGAATACTGGCACCAACACTGATCATCAAAGTGCCGACCCAAGGAGCATCGAAGCGATTTGTTTTCTTTAGCATTGGGAATACTTGACCTTGATCTCCCATGCCTTGAAGCATTCTTGGAACCGCTGCTAGAACCGTGTTCATAGTACTGCACGTTGCGGCCAACGCCATTACCGTCGCAATGATTAAACCAGATTGACCAAATACGGCATTGGCGTAATCAAGGTAAGGTAACGGAGATTCCAGTAAGCTAGGAATGTCTAAGTACAAACTAGCACCATAGGTAAACCCTAGGAAAATGAAGAAAATCATAAATAGGGAAAGGTGCATCGCACGTGGGATGTTTTTATTTGGTGTTTTGACATCATTGACCAAAGGACAAATGAATTCTACACCAACCATAGTCCAAAGGGCTAAACCCACTAAGCCAATGAAACTGCCATCTAATACACCACCAAAACTCCAATCAACGCTTGGACCAGCTAGAGTTGGGTGTGGCTCGCCTGCGCCAGTAATAGCGACCAAACCGATTAAGATCAAAGCTGTAATCAAAATAAAGGCAAGCAGGTTTTGAACCTTAGCGAACACATCTGTACCAATTAAATTGGTAATGGTGAACAAGCCAAGAATAATCAGTGGGGCGGCTTTCTCTGGTAAGAAGCCAGGTAATAGCTGCCCCAACATGGCATCCACGAGAAACATCTCAACTGGTAGAGCTAAGATGGCGACAACCACATAACCAGCAAAGACGGAAACAATAGCGGGGAAGTGACCAATGGCTTTTTGCGTGTAGGTCGCTAGCGTACCTTTTTCTGGAAACATCAGGGAGAGTTCAGCAAAGCTCATGGCATTGAATTGTGCCAGAACCAGAGCCGTTATCATGGCGGCAATGAAGGCCATACCACCAATTCCTATGCCTTGTAGGGCAGAAATCATGGCACCTTGTACGATCACCAAGCCGACACAGATAGCCATCATAGTCGGCAGGCCGAGTTTTTTTGATTGGTTAGCAGCAGCTGAAGCTGCTGAACTAACCCCTTGAGTGATGTCTGACATATTACGTTCCTCTTGTTATTAAGCGTTTAGACGCTTTTCTTAAAATTATGTTTACAGTCGACTAAACCGATAAGGGCTTGGGTCAATCAATGGCGTTGAATTGGTCACTAGGTCAGCGGCCAATTGACCTGCTGCAGGCCCAGTTCCAAACCCATGACCTGAGAAACCAGTCGCCACCGTCAGACCTGGGAGGGCGTCGATATGGTCAATGACAGGGTTCGAGTCTGGGGTGACATCGATCAAACCAGCCCAAGCTTCGTCGATTTGCGCTTTAGCGAAAACCGGCCAAGCTTGCGTTAAATTATTTAAGGCATCTTGGTTCAGGTTGGGGTTGAAGTTAGGGTCATTTGTGCGAATTTTTTCAAAGGGCGAGATTTGATCCGCCTTCCAGCGACGAGATTGCATCAGGTCGTTAAAAAAGGCTTTGCCAAAAGACACATTTAAAAAACTTCGCTGGGCTTTTAACTGGTCTAAATATTTATGACCAATTAATAGGTGGTCTAGGGTAATGGGGGCGTCTAATTTACCGCGCTGAGTAATAATGAAGCCGCCGTCTTGATGTTTTCGAAAGGAAAAATCCGGGCCACCTACCGCAATGTCTGTTGGCCCTTCCATTGGCTTGGTGCGAAAAACAGAGCAGATTAAGGGTAGGGTTGGTAAGGCAACGCCTAAGTTCCCTAAGAAGCGTCGAGACCATGCTCCGCCAGCTAAGAGAACTTGGTCACAACGAATCTCGCCTTGTTCTGTGACCACACCACTGACTTTTCCCGCGCTAGTTGAGAGTGTTCGAACGGCACAGTTCTGGACAATAATGGCCCCTTTTTCGATGGCGGCTTTGGCCATCGCGCTGGTGGCGATAGCGGGTTCAGCGCGACCGTCAGAAGCGGTAAAAATGCCACCTTGCCAGTTTCCTTGGCCGCCAGGCACTCGTTGTTCAATCTCTTTCGTACTCAGCATTTTTGAACCCAGATCAAGGGATGCGACTGACCTTAACCAAGCTTCATGCATGGCCATTTGTTCGTCTGTTTTGGCGAGGAACATAATACCGGATTGTTTGTAACCCACTGACTGGCCAACACGTTCTGGCATTTCCGCCCACAGTTTGTCAGCCGCTTGAGCTAAAGGAACGTCATGAAGGTGGCGGCTGGTTTTTCGGATCCACCCTAAGTTTCGAGAGGATTGTTCACCAGCGACCTGGCCTTTTTCCAGTAAGACAACTGGAATGTTGCGTTCGGCTAGAGTCAGTGCCGCGCTAATACCGACAATGCCTCCCCCTATGATAACCACAGAAGTAACGTTGGGTAGGGTACTATTGGTGTTAACAGCATCAAGTGTTTTGGTCATAAATAGGTTACCTGGGTTAAAAAAGGGCTCAGGCAAAACCTAAGCCCGTTTGCTTTATTGGGCTGTGTTGATTTTCGTGACATTGGCTGTTGAGGCACCACGAAATGCTGTGACTTCTAGCTCCACCTTGTAATCCGTTGAGCCAAGTGGTGGGCATGTCACTGTGGTAGCAGGATCAATGCCTTGAAATTTTGAACCAATAAATTCCATTACTTTGTGTGTGTCTGCTGGGTCTTGAATGAAAACGCGTGACATCACGACGTCTGCCAGAGAGGAATCCACGGCTTCAAGAGCGGTTTCTATGTTGTTGAATACTTGCTCTGTTTGCTCTAGTGCATTGGCTGGTATTTCTTTGGTAATGGGGTTTCGACCTGCGGTATTGGATACAAAGATCCAATTGTCGACCGCGACAACGCGTGAGTAGCTGCCAATTTCTTCGAACTTAGAACCTGTTTTTAGCTTGATAATGTCTGTCATTGTGTTGCCTTAAAATCGGAATAAATGTCATTCCTTGGAAATTTTGTCTCCAAGGAATAGAGGAATTATCTGAGTACTGGTGTGTCCCAAAGGTTGAGCTTGACGCCAATGTCTTTCTCTAGAGCGTTGCGATAAATCTTGGTCGCCCATGCCACATCTTCTACTGGCATGCCACCAACCGATAACACGATGATTTCTTCGTCGTTCTGGCGGCCAGGTGTCGCGCCACCCACAATCTCGGTAAGATCTTCCAGTTTATCTTTGCTCATCGAGCCTTCTTCGATCATATCCATGAAACGCATGCCGACGAGGGGAATATGGTTGTGAGCTGGCTTAGGCACTTCTTCGTACCAGGCTTCGTATAAACCTGAGCTATCGAGCACTTTGCGGACGTCGTCTTTGCTCATTTCGTCATCAAGGCTACAGCTGGCAGGCATGGCTAAATAAGCCCCGGCTTTTACCCACTCACGTTTTACCATTGGGTAAGTCGATGGGTCTCCCGTTTCACCTGAGTTACAGTAAGTGACGATGTCAGAATCGCGGACCACGGCTTCAATGCTGTCAACGATTTGGATGTTGGTAATTTGAGGGAAGGTTTCTTTGGTCCAGGCAATGAAGTCGTCTAAACTCTTTTGTCCTCGCCCTTTGATCTTAATGGTGTCGATGTCAGGGCAAGCAGCCATAAAAGCAGCAACAGAGGTTTTCCCCATGACACCTGGTCCAAGCAAACCAATGACTTTGGAATCTTTGCGAGCCAGATGACGAGCACCGACACCTGGAATAGCACCTGTACGGTAGGCAGACAGAAGGTTGGCTGACATGTAAGCCAATGGTGCGCCGGTATCGATGTCATTCAAGATCATCATTAGGATTGAACGGGGTAGGCCTTTTTCACGATTGGCGATGTTTGAGCCATACCATTTCACGCCACAAGTCTGAAAATCACCGCCTAAGTAGGCTGGCATGGCCATTAAACGACGGTCTGCGGTTGGTTTAGGCATGGTTGGAAAAGGGGACTCTTCAGGGAAAGTAATCATGGCGCCATGAGAGTCACTGTTTGGCCCAGCCATTCGATAGTCACCTTGATGCAGCAGGACAAACATTTCTTCCATGGTGTCCACACATTTCGGCATATCCGTTACGCCGGCCTTGATCATGTCTTGTTCAGAAAGGTAGATAAAATCTATTTTGGTATTATCTGACATTGGTATGCCTCAGCTTTGTCATCATTATTTTTCATCTGCTTGGGTGAATGGGAGTTAGGACATTAGGTTACTGAAAGGCACCTAACGACTTAAAAACAGCAGATAGAGTTGATCCTAGAGAGAGATAATCGGTTCGTATTGAATATTTGCGACATTGTAAAAAAAGTTTAGGTGCAAACAATCTGGCACCTATCTTGCTGCCTCAAGTTTTTATTGATTTGCTTGAGGCCTGAAACATGTTGTCAGTTTCTGTTATTGATCAGGTGTCTTGTATCCATTCAAAACAACCTTGGTTTGTGTTGAGCGCAGAACAAGACTTTTCAGTGAGCCCCTCTTTTCAGCCAGAAATTTCGCATTATTATCGTTTTGATGCTGATAAATCGGCTGAAACTGCCTTTGCCATTCCTGACGGATGTGTTGATATTGTTTTTGACTGTGATGAATCCAATCCAGTTGCCCGTGTTTGTGGTACGACATTAGAAGCAACCAACCCTGAGTTTATTCATCGACACCGATATTTTGGTGTGCGTTTTGAGACTGGTATCATTTCAGATCTCTTTGATATTGGTGCAGAAGACTTAGTGGAACATCAGTTTAACTTGTTAGATATGGCACCAAAAGCTCAGAAAATGTTTGAGCAAGTGGTTGATGCAAAATGCTTTTCTGATCAAGTGTCAGTTGCGGAACGCTTTTTTTCGAGCAAAGGATCACGCCAGTTTTCAGCGCTCTCGGCTATGGTGATTCGTTATATTTGTGAGCAAAAAGGCAATATACGACTGGCTGATTTAGAAGAGTTAACCGGTTACACACTTCGTACTATTCAGCGTCTATTTCGAGATGAAATGGGCATGTCCCCTAAAGCATTTTGCCGCATTATTCGCTGCCAATCGGCTATTTATGACATCAACCATAAGCAGCAAGTGGTGTTCTCTGATTTAGCTTGTGATCTTGGTTTTAGTGATCAATCGCATTTTTTGCGGGAGTTCAAAAGGTTGGTATCAGAGACGCCTTTGAGGTATCAGAACCAGGTGAAAAGCGAAGCTTATTTGAATCGAATTCGTTATTACTAATCTATTAAAAGCACCATAAGGAAGCGTTTTTTGCTCATGTTTGGTGCTGTCGCGTACGTCTCATATTGTATAGGTTTTACGGGCGAAAAGGCTAATGGCTGAGTGTCGCTCCTATTTTTGACGAACTGGCATCGGTGAACAAGCTAAGATTGGTATTTTATAATCGCTAATGTATATAATGATGATAACTATTATCATATTTAATTAAGTGCGTTGTTGGCATTTAAATTAAGGGAAGTTACACATCATGCTGTTACATTGGATTAAGCCGTCTTTTGTCTCTATTTTCATCATTTCTTTGTTGATGTTTCCAATTAGGCAAATCTCGGCGGCCGAAACGGAGACGATTGCCCATGCTATGGGAACGACTCAAGTCCCTGTAGAAGCGAAACGAGTGGTGACTTTATTCCAAGGAGCAACAGATTCTGCGGTCGCTTTGGGCATTACGCCTGTTGGTGTTGTCGAGTCCTGGGCGCAGAAACCCACTTATGTTTATTTACGAGAAGCCTTAAACGGCGTGCCTCATGTCGGTTTGGAAACTCAGCCGAATCTAGAGGCGATTGTTGCGTTGAAGCCAGATTTGATCATAGGCACAAAATCCCGCCACGAAAAAATATATGGACAGCTGTCTAAAATTGCGCCGACTGTGTTAGCGGAAAATGTCTATGACTTTAAAGCGACATTGGCATTAACTGCTCAATCTCTTAGTAAAGGGAGAGAAGGGAAGCGGATTTGGGAGGACTTTCAACAGCGCATTCAACGGTTCCGTGATTTGATTCAAAAAAATGTCGCCAATTGGCCCCTAAAAGCGTCTGTGTTAAATGTTCGTGTTGATCATTTACGTTTGTATTTACAGCAAAGTTTTTCCGGTGTGGTGCTAAATGAAATTGGTTTTACTTTTCCTATGCCAAATAAGACGGGGTGGGGGATAAAACTGAAAACAAAAGAAGCATTGCCGAGTGTGAATGCGGATGTGTTCTTTATGATTTTGCATTCCAACGATGCGGCTGTTAAGCAAAATTATGATGCTTGGCGAGCCCACCCACTTTGGAAAATATTAACGGCCCCCAGAAATAAACAAGTATATGAGGTGGATCGTGTTGCTTGGTTATTGTCAGGTGGTATTTTAGGAGCCAATCACATTCTGGACCAGCTCTATCAAATCTATCGATTGCCTCAATCTGATCAATAGTTTGTTTATGTTGTCCCGCTATCCTGTTGTGAAACTTGGCATTCTTATATTGTCTCTATTGTGCTTGTTGTGCGCTTTTTTTAGCAGTATTACTTTCGGGCAATATATGATTTCTTTTAAGCAAGCGGGAATGGCGTTTATCAGTTTCGATCCACAGTCGATCGATCATGTGATTATTCGTACTACGCGCTTATCTCGGGCTGTGGTCGCTTGTCTAGTCGGTGCCGCGTTGGCAGTGTCCGGTGTACTTATGCAGGCGCTAACACGTAATCCTCTAGCATCTCCCTCCATTTTTGGCGTCAATGCAGGTGCCGTTTTTACGATTGTTTTATTCTCAACCTTCTTCTCAGTAACGTCTCTCAATACTTTTTTATGGCTGGCTTTCATAGGGGCAAGTGTGGCTGGCGCTTTGGTGTATGGGTTGGGAAGTATCGGAAAAGATGGTTTGTCACCGGTTCGAATTGTGCTGTCTGGTGCGGCAATATCGGCTTTGTTTATGGCCTTTACCCAAGGGGTTTTGGTGATCGGCCAAGAAGGTTTAGACAGTGTTTTATTTTGGGTCGCGGGTTCTGTATCAGGACGTGATCTGGCTTTGGTTGTGCCACTGGTACCACTTTTTATCTTGGGAATTGTATTCGCTATGGTAGCTGCCCCGCATATTAATATTTTGCTGTCTGGGGATGATGTCGCAAAAGGTTTGGGACAGAACACGGTAGTCATTAAAGTGGTGTTAAGTCTTTTGATTATTGGTTTGGCTGGTGGCTCGGTAGCACTGGGCGGAAACATTGGTTTTATCGGCTTGATGGTGCCGCATATGGTGCGATCAGTGGTGGGTTATGATCACAAATGGCTGATACCGCTTAGTGCTTTATGGGGAGCGACGCTTTTATTGTTAGCTGATTTAGTCAGCCGTTTTCTTATTATGCCGGAAGAAGTACCCATTGGTGTCACGACTGCCGTATTAGGAGCGCCATTCTTTCTTTATTTAGCTCGAAAAGGTGGTGAACGTGGATAAGTTATTGCGAGTGCGCAATCGTTTTTTGTCGTTTTCCATGCCATGGGGGTCAATTTTTGCGACCTTTATAACCTTATGTGTCTTCCTACTAATTTCTCTAATTTCACTTAGTTTGGGTGAAAAGTTTATCCCCCTTGTTAAGGTAGTTTCGGCTCTGTCTGGTCATGGTGATAGCAAGGTTCAATTGGTTATCGAAACCTTACGCTTGCCCAGAGTTTTAATGGCGGTGATGGTAGGGGCTGCACTGGCTTCGTCAGGATTGGTGCTGCAGTCTATGATTCGAAACCCTTTAGCGTCTCCTGACATCATAGGTATTACCGGTGGCGCATCGGCTGCTGCCGTATGCTTTTTATCTTTTTTCGCATCGGTTATTGGTTTGGCTTGGCTACCTTTCTTTGCAATAGCAGGAGCCTTATTGTCCGCTTTGTTGATCTATGGGTTGGCCTGGAATAGTGGGGTCACACCGATGCGCTTAGTGTTAGTCGGGATTGGTGTTTCATCCGCAATGGGAGCGGTAACCACTTTTGTGATTGCGGCCAGTCCTCTAGCAACGAGTATCACGGCCTATATCTGGTTAACCGGAAGTGTTTATGGGGCAAGTTGGGCTGATGTTAAAGCCTTGTTGCCTTGGTTGTGTGTTTCTTGGCCTTTGGCGTTTTATTTGGCTCGCCGGGTGAACACGCAAGAACTAGGGGATCAAATTGCAACGGGGTTAGGGGTTTCAGTGCAAACATTGCGTTTAGCGCTGTTGTTTTTAAGTGTATTTATGGCGGCGCCAGCGATTGCGTATGCTGGTGCGGTGGGTTTTGTGGGATTAATTGCCCCCCATATTGCTCGCCGCTTGGTGATTCGCAGTTTTGCGTTTCTATTGCCAATGTCGGCTTTCGTAGGAGCCTGCCTTGTGATGTTAGCGGATTTATGTGGCCGTTTGTTGTTTCAGCCATTGGATATTCCCGCCGGTGTGTTTGTGTCAGCGATCGGGGCACCATTTTTTATCTATTTACTGTATCGACAACGTTTTTAGGTCGGTTAGCCATCATGAGATTTTAAACCATGAGTTTGTCTGAACGTTATTCATTAGCAAGTCATCCATTGCAAAGTGTGTCTTTGTCACTGGGCTATGACAAAAAAGCGGTAATCGATTCGTTGAGTTTAGCCATTGAGCCGAATCAGATTACGGCGTTAGTCGGTGGCAATGGCTGTGGAAAATCCACCTTATTGAAATCCTTTGCTCGTTTGTTAAAACCGTCATCAGGACAAGTGTTGTTAGAAGGCGCAGATATCCATTCGTTAAGTGGAAAAGACGTGGCACGTAAGTTGGCTATTTTGCCACAGGGACCGATTGCTCCCGAAGGACTGACGGTTGAACAGCTGGTGCGTCAAGGTCGCTACCCTCATCAGAATTGGCTTCAAAGTTGGACGGAAGAAGATGAAACCTTGGTAAAGAAAGCGTTACAAGATACCAATATGACGGAGTTTGCTGCTCGTTCGATTGATGCTTTATCTGGCGGCCAGAGACAACGTGCTTGGATTGCCATGGCGTTAGCGCAAAATACAGACGTTTTATTGCTTGATGAACCGACAACCTATTTAGACTTAACCCATCAGATAGAAATCTTAGACCTTTTGTTTGAATTAAATCAAAGCCAACAAACGACCATCTTGATGGTGTTACACGATCTCAATCTTGCGGCTCGTTATGCTCATAAAATGATCGCTATTAAAAATGGCGCGGTGTTTTGCCAAGGGGCGCCGGAAACGATTCTAAACCATGACATGGTGAAAACCGTCTTTGATATGGAGTGTCATATCAGTGAAGATCCACTGTTTGGAACGCCTATGTGTATTCCCTATGGTAAAGGTCGTCACGTCGGCTCCAAGGAATCAAAGCGTGGCTGAATTCGCTCATCGTCCTGTTCTACTGCCAGAAGAGTGGCAAGCATTGTCTGCGTTTGGTCTAAAGCAAGACCAGCAAGACGAACGCTTATCAATCGACTCTATTAAGCTGCTGGATGATGTGTTGTGTCAGGAAACCTTGCAAAAAATCATGCCAGAGCTGGGCGCGCCAAATTTAAAGGTGACCGCGTCTTTGGTGATGAAGCGCGTTGCGTTTTTGAGCCTAGCTCCGATTCTCTATGCTATGTCTCGTTTCAATAAAGGCCTGGATGGGACACTTAAAAATTGTGTGTTTGAATACCCATTAGAAAATAGAATGTGGGTATCTAAGATGCCACTAAAAAATTTAGCGGTCACGGTTCAAGATAAGGATCAAGCAGAAGGTCGAAGGGCATGGCGAAAAGACATCTTGAGTCAGGTGTTTGCCGGACACCTCACGCCACTCGTTGAACAGTTTCATCGTTTAACCAAAGTGCCAAAACGGATCCTTTGGGAAAATGTGGCCGTCCGAGTGTTTAGTATTTATGAACAACGTATTTTACCGAATATACCAGATGCTCAAATGACTCAAGCTCAGGCGGATTTTACTTACCTACTAGACCCGAAATCGATCGAGGTGTTTGGCTTGTCAGAAAACCCATTGACGGTGTTTTATCGAGCTAAGCAACAAACAGCCTTATCCGATAAACCGATTCGCGTAAGACGTACTTGTTGTTACTACTATTTGGCAACTGAGCCAGCGGTTTATTGTGGTTCTTGTCCTTTGCTTTTGAAAAAGCGTTAAGCCTCCTATCTGGAGGCTTAAGCTTGGTAGTGTGAATTAAAAGTCCAAACCGTATGCTAGGGTAATTGTGCGCCCACGGCCTTTAAAGTAGTAACTATCATTTGCGTAAGCAGCTTGTGAGTAGTAGGTGAAGTAATCTTCGTTTAATAGGTTCGCGATGGCGATGTTCATGTTACCCACAGGAAGTTGGTAACCAACAGACGCATCAACTAAGGTATAACCATCAAAATCAAGGTCTTCATCATCAAAGCTTCGACTAAAAGCATGACTGACTTGTAATTGAGAGGATAATTTCTCATTCCAGTGAGCATGCCATGAAGTAATTAAGCGATTAGGTGAAATATTGGCACCGGTTAGTTTGGTTTCAACTTTGCCATCACCATCTGTATCGGACTTGCCTTGAATGAAGGAATAACTTACTTGCAATTTATGATCTTCATTGAGTTGTAAACCTAACGATGCTTCAGCTCCTTGGATTTCTTTCTTTTCACGTTTTACAATGTACAGACCATCTACCTCGACGATACGACTGCCTAAGTCTGAATTGGATTCGTAATAACTAACTTCTAAATCATAAGGGTGACGGTCTAAACGAAAGCCGACTTCGTAGTTGTCAGTCAGTATGGGAGAAAGATCGATGAGTGTGTCAACGTCTTGACCGCTGGTATCAACCCCTCTCAATATGCGTCCTACATCTGGCATTCCAAAGCCTTGAGAGTAGTTGGCGAAGAGGCTGACGGTTGGGGTTAATTTAAACACCGCGCCGGCATTGTAGACTGTGTCATCAAAACTAGGCGTACCACCATCGACAGTGACGCTATTGTTGGCGGCAACTGTTTGGTAGGTGTCGACATCCAGTTGAGCGTGTTCGTAACGAACTCCAGCTTGAAGCACTAAGCGTTCTATTGGCGTGTATTCGAACTGAACAAAAGGCGCGTAATTGGTGTAATCCGTTTCTGGAACATACAGACGATTGGTTAATATTAATGATTGGCTGGTCGTATCCTGTAATAAATCCAATCCCGCGGTGACGCTCAGGTCGTGATTTAATAAGTCGTCTTTGGTTAGGCTAAACTTTGCCCCAAGTTTTTCTGACTGGTTTTGACTCTGATCGTAAGTAATACCATTACTGGCATCTTGGAAGCTTCCTGAGTCTGATACGCCGTAACGACCTTCAAAATCCTGATGGAAGAGTTGTGCTTTTAGTGCCATACCATCAAGGTCGCTGTCGGTATAAGAAAGACTGGTGGTTTGCACCTTGTTGTAAGGCGCATATCCTCGAGGTGAGCCCTTCTCTGAGCTGGTGGCGACACCGTTATCTCTATCCCCATCGACGCCAACAAAGTTCATGCGTCCTTTCATTTGATACTGATTTAATTCGAATTCTAAGCGTTTGTCATCTCCTAGCCAGTAGCCCAATTTAGCAAAAGCATCATAGCTCTTGGAATCCATGACATCGCCACGCACTGTCGCTGAGCCTACGTAGTTACCATCGGCATCGAGGTACATACCTTGCACTTCATTGGTCAAGCCAACTAAATAATCAAAATTGTCTTGTGCGCCTTCGACTTGATAGCCAATTTTGTAGCTAAGAGTGTCGCTGTCTAGTCCATCGGTTGGTGTACTTAATTGCACATCAAGATGTTGCTTTAATTCACTTGAGCGATTGGATTTGGTAATAAAGTTGATGATGCCGCCGGTCGCGCCCAAGCCGTGTACGGCTGTAGCGCCATGAATGACTTCGATGCGCTCCACCATGGATAGATCGATGGTATGGGCTGAACGACTGCCTTCTCGAATAGGATTAGACTGTGGTACACCGTCGATCATGTATAACACCGAGCGGCCACGAAATGTTTGGCTACTGTTGTTCAACTTTTGAGTATTGGGGGAATAAGCAGGAAGAAGGTTGGTGAGTGCCTGGGAACTGTCAGTACTAATGGCAAGCTGTTCCTCGATCTGTTGTTGTGTAATGACCGTTACCACTTGCGGGCTGTCTTCTTGCTTGGTGTTGGATCGACTGGTTTGAATAATTAATGGATTCAGATTAATGGATTTAGTTTCAGAGTGGAATTGACGACGATCTATCAGACTGTAAGTGCCATCTTGATTAGACTTTATCATGAGATTGGTAGTGGACAGCAGTTGCTCTATTAAGTCGATTGGCGTGGTATGGCTAGATAAACCGTCACTTTTAAGGTTTTGAGTGAGTGTCGGATTAAACGACAGAGCGATGTTGTGGCGTGCGGCAAACGCTGTGAGTGTTGTTCCGAGATCGCCAGCCTCTATTTGAAGCAGCTGTTGATTACTCTGGTTCGAATTGTCTTCTGCTAATGACAATGAACTCACACTAGCTGTTAATAGCAAAGCGCTACAGGCCAACATAGTATGAATGGCTGTATGGCGTCGTGTTTTTGATAGTCGGTTTTTATGGGCAGACACAGCTACCTCCTTTTTGAAAGTTATCATGCTTATTATTTGTCTAACTAATAAGCCACTTGAAAAGGAAAAAGGTGTCAGAAAAATAAGAGTAAGTTTGTTTTTTGGTTCTGAAAGACGGTAGTTCACACGCTATACGGCTTCAAGTGTGATCCAATAATTTCCTAAATGGTGTTTTATATCAATGGGATATGTATTCGATAGCATGTTGAGTATGATATTTACATCGGCAATAGGAAAAGCACCAGATATTTGTATGTTTTCAATCTCAGGTGATACTCGTAAGAGTCCTCGATGATATCGTGAGACTTCTTGAATGAACCGATGAAGTGGCATGTTGTGCACCGCTAACATGCTATCTAGCCAAGAAATGGTGTCAGCAGATAAGGTTTCGTGAGATAAAAGTGAATGGTCTGATAGTTCAGCTTGGTGACCAGTTAGAATGATGTTTTTCTCCTTGTGATCTGCAAATTTAGGCACGGCTTCGACACGACCTTCAATCACTCCGAGGCGAGTGGCGTGGCGGTATTGGCGAACGGTAAAATTGGCCTCTAAAGGTGATAAAAAAGCTTCTTGGGTTGAGACGATGAATGGTTTGAAATCCTGAGACGTTACGTTGGCAACATGAAGTTGAATTTCACCTTCTCGTAAGGCTAATAAACGTTCTTTGCCATCAAAAAACGCATCGAAAGCAGTGGCTGTGTTGAGTGTCACCTGAGTGCCATCGGGCAAGGTAACCCGTTTCATTTGACCTTTTGCCGTACGGTAATCTGCTCGCCAGTGTTGGTTTTCTACCGTTTTATAGGCCCCCCAAGCAATAGGTCCTGTGGCTAATAGCAGTGCTAGTTTGCCGATGTTTAAACGGCGTTCTTTATCATCAGGACGGTTTAACACAGCATAAGCGATGTCTTTTGGTAGTGTGTCTACTTGGTTGATAAAACGCTGAGCGCGTTGCCATGCAAAGCGATTGTTATCGGAAGATTGCTGCCAGTGCTCTAATTGTGCCTGCTCGGCAGGTGTTAATGGTTTTTCTTGCTGCTTAACAAGCCAGTCTGCGGCTTCTAGCATGCTTTTTTTGGATATTTTATTCAAAAAAATCGTTCTCCATCAACACAAAACAATGAACATAAGCTTGCTTCATATATCGCTTTACTGTGGCGAGGGACAGAGTCATCTCATCGGCGATTTGTTGATATTTTTTTCCCTCTAGCTGCGACATTAAAAAGACTTCTTTGACATGGCCTGGGAGGGTATTAAGCAATGCATCTATTGCTTCTAAAGTTTGTAAAATAATAAATTGGTTTTCTGTTGAAGGGGCTAAATTTTCTGGCTGTTTTGCTAGATATTCTAGATAGGTTTGCTCTAATGATTTACGTCTATAAAAATGACTAACAAGACCCTTCGCAATTGTCGCTAAATAGGCTTTAGGCTCATTAATTAAATCGACATTCTGTTTAGCGTGAATGCGTAAAAAAGTATCTTGAGTTAAATCAGCCGCATCAAATTGATTGTCCAAACGTCGACGTATCCATGTGTATAACCAATTGTGGTGATTCATATACAGAGAATGCATTACGTCATGTTGCACGTTTGAGATCGGATTGTGCGGCATGAAATGGTTCCTCTATTAATGTAAATGATAATTACTATTATTAGAGTGTTTTATGTTTTTTTTGTCAATATAAAGTGCAGAGACAATGCTTGTTCGTCATGTAGGAAGGAAGAAAACGCCTTTGTAGGGGCTTTTACAAGGGCGTTTTTATTTTTGGTGAAGGTTTTCGTTTATTTCATCCGTTCATTTATACTCAGATCACTCTGCCGGGTGGTTATTAATCCAATGTTCAGCAATGTCTCCTCGTTTGGCTATCCAGACCTTGTCATGGGATTCAACGTAATCTAAAAACTTTTTCAGTGCCATGAAGCGACTGGGTTTGCCTAGCGTTCGGCAATGCATGCCGATGGACATCATTTTGGGGGTGGTTTTGCCCTCTTCATACAGGCAATCAAAATTGTCTTTCAAGTATTGGAAAAACTCTTCACCGTGGCTGAAGCCATAAGGAGAGGAGAAACGCATGTCATTGCAGTCGAGTGTGTAGGGCACAATAAGGTGAGGCTTGGTTTGATTCGCCTCACTATGATGTGGAACCTTGACCCAATAGGGGAGGTCATCCGCGTAGTTGTCAGAGTCGTATTTTAGCTGAGTTTGCTCTGCCACTAAGGCTCGGGTATTCGGAGAGTCTCGTCCCGTGTACCAACCCATTGGTTTTACACCAGTAAGGTTTTCAATTAGGTCCAGTGCTTCTTGCATGTGGCGTCGTTCTTCTTCGATGGACATGTCTTGGTAATGAATCCACTTTAAACCATGACAGACGATATCATGCTGGCCTTCAACGATGGCTTTGGCGACATCGGGATTACGTTGTAATGCGGTCGCAATCGCAAAGACAGTTAGGGGTAAACCACGGCGTTCAAATTCATTTAAGATACGCCAAACACCAGCACGAGAACCATATTCGTAGAGAGATTCCATGCTCATATGACGGTCTTTATAAGCTTGTGCTCCGAACATTTCAGACAAAAAAGTTTCGGAATGATCGTCACCATGTAAGACACAGTTTTCGCCGCCTTCTTCAAAATTCAAGACAAACTGTACGGCGATGCGGGCCTGATTTGGCCATTGAACATCAGGGTGTCCTTTGCGGCCGTAGCCGGCAAAATCTCTTTCTAAATAATGTTTCATTTTATCCGTTCCTATTATGTCTTTGTCCAATTTAGCTGTGGTGCAGATTAGCTGGCATTTTTAACTTGAAATAAACTTATTCCCATGGCGATAAAAAGGCCACCACTGAGGCGTTGAAACCATTTCCCTATGTTTGAATGGCGTACCAGAGTTTTGGCTTGCTGTGCTAGGTAGCCGTAGAGGGTGAGGGATAGAAGGGAAAACAGCATGAAAATACCTGTCATCAGAATAAATTGTAGAGGAATAGGTTGGGTCATATCTAAAAACTGTGGGAACAAGGCGGCGAAAAATAAAATCGGCTTTGGGTTTGTCGCCGCAACAATAAGTCCTTCCTTAAAGTAAGAAAATAAACCACGTTCACTGCCTTCGATTTTAGTATTGTCTCGGGTTGATGATTTACCTGTAGCGCGAAGTTGGTTGATGCCTAAATAAATAAGATAAGCTGCGCCAACGATTTTGACGCCCATAAATAAGGTCGAAGATGCCATTAAAATGGCGCTCAAGCCACTGATTGAAAGGAATGACAATAAGAAGAGGCCGATGATATTGCCTAACGCCGAAACCATGACTGCTTTTAGTCCGCGAGAGGCTCCATTATAGAGGGCAAGAAATACCGCAGGCCCCGGGCTGATGACGTAAAAAAAAGCAACGACCGTATAAATTAACAGAGTATGGTAGTCCATAAGCATTTCCTTGGTGATTTTAGAAGTTATGACACTTTAATTTAGTTCGATAAAAAATCTCTTTTGAATGTTTCGTGGGCGATTTTTAACATAAAAACGCCCGATGAAGAACATCGAGCGTTTTGAGTTGCATAAGATTATAAAACGTGAAGTCGCTTATTTGTGATTTTCAAACGCTTCTTTTTCGTGTTTCATAATGAATCGGATTAATCCAACTACAATGCCAGCCACCCCTAAACTGAATAACATCAGAGCAAGTGGGTTATCTGCAAAGGTAAAATACGCTGATACATTATCCCAAGTAGTAATAGACGTTCCCATAATTATGCTCCTTTCGCTTCTAGATCACCGACATTTGTAGGTGCACTGCTTTTCGCTGGTACTGTTTCAGGGTAAGGATGGGTTAGGATTTCAACTTCATCAAGACCCAGTACTTCGACGTTTTCTGGTACGCGTAACATGTTGAATTTCTTCAATAAGTAAGACACGAAGTAGCCAGGTACAAAGCCTAATACCGCCATCACAATGGCACATACTGTTTGGCCATATAAGCTGATGGCTGGGTTGCCACCAACGTTTGGCGTACCGCCAGCAAACACGCCGACCAAGATAACAGCCACAACACCAGTGACACCGTGTACAGCCACTGCGCCAACAGCGTCATCAATGCCTTTTTTCTCAAGTAGTTTCGCGGCACCCACGGCGATAAAGCTAACGCAAGTCGCGATAATGAAAGCCAAACCTGGATCGTATAGATCAAGACCTGCTGCTACCGAGATAATACCAACCAGACCACCTGACATTGTCCAGAATGGGTCGCGAGTGGCAATGTAACAACCGATCACGCCACCAGCAAAGCCCATTAGGGTATTAAAGGCGAAGGCGGATAAGTTAGTTGGGTTGTTGTAGATGGTTGTCCAACCTGTTTCACCACCGTTAAAGATGATACAACCGCCAAGGAAGCCGAAGAAACCGAAGATGATCATCATTAAACCAATTAACGTCATTGGTAGGTTGTGAGCACGGATCTGTTGAGGCACTCCATTGATGAATTTGCCCACTCGTGGTCCTAGGTTGATCAATACACCAAGGGTAAAGAAGCCAGCAATCGCGTGAACAACACCGGAAGCGCCGACATCATGATAACCCAATTCAGTTAGCATCCAGCCGTCTGGGTGCCAGCCCCAAGCACCTGCTAGGATCCACACGCCGCTACCAAGAATAACGGTTAGGATTAGGAATGCACTGACGCGAATACGTTCAATAACCGCACCGGACATAATGGAACCTGTTGTCGCACCGAACAGAGCGAAAGCTGCCCAGAATATGCCAGTTCCCATGTCTTGTACATCTGGCCCCATGCTTTGCGACCACGGAAGTGCTGAAGCCGCTTCAGCTGGGATGATTCCACCAGGGAAGGCGTTATAAATCCACCAGCCGAACAGGTAGAAAGTTGGGATGATAACAGCCAAAGCAAGAATGTTTTTCACCCCTGCTGCTAGGGCGTTTTTACTGCGAGATGCACCCATTTCATAAGCAAGAAAGCCTGCGTGAATCATCACCATGATGGCGGTACACCACCAGTAGAAGACTTCTACATTCATTGCTTGGTGCATGTTGAAAATCGCTTGCTGAGCATCAAGGGATGCTTGCAAGGATTCCAAAGTTGGGGTTTCTGTTGCCATAGTTTTGTTCCTTTCTGTGGGTTTTTAGTTGCTTAATGGCCACAAGTGGCCTGTTTATCAGTCAGCATCTTATGCGCTGTTTTCTGATGGTCGTTCCATGATTACTTATTCAGCTTGGTGGCTCTGATGGGCCATAAAGCTGATATCCACTGGGGGACCCAGCAGAATATCTAGTGACCTGTAGCGACCATGCTTCAGGTTATGAAATTAAAAAGTTTTCTGTTTCCTGTGAAAGATCTGTGATGTGGTCATCATCGGATCGGTCTTTGAGTTTCACACCGGACAGTTTCAAGGTCCTCGCTTCACTTAATAGGTAATAGGCTTTACGAGCGGCTTCTTGATACACCAACCCGGCCGGTCGGATATTCGAAATACAGTTTCGATAGGCGTCGGTATAGCCGACTTTGCCACCCCAAGTAAGGTAAAGCCCTAAACTATCTGGAGAACTTAAGCCAGGACGCTCACCTATTAGCACAATGACGCATTTGGCGTTTAGCTTTTCGCAAATTTCATCTCCTAGGGCGACTCGACCTTGTTCAACAAAACAGATGGGGGCGACTGACCAAGTTTGCTGTTGGTTATTTTTACTTGGGTTTAGGTAAGAAAAAAGCGCGTCCAAAAATGGCAAGGTATTTTGCTCTACCGCTAAAGAAGATAAGCCATCTACAACAGCGATCGCCAAATCATAACGGTCACCTGTGGTGTTTTGGTGATGCTCTAATTTGTCGACAGAAGCTTGATCTAAGCGACGACCAAAATCCGGTCGTTGTAAATAGGTTGCGCGGTCCGTCGCGCGACTGTGCAAAAATAGGGGGGCACAGCTTGGAGCCCATTCCTGGGCCATGATTTGTTGTGACAGTTGCTGACTATCGAGTTGCGCATGAACCGCATCAATTGCTTGTGCATGAGCCAGTTGGAACGCCAGTAAATGTTGAGTAGGCACACTCACTCCGGAGCGCCCAAGGCCAACACGAGCATCGGTAAATGCGTTGAGTTTTCGCCAGCTGTTTTCTGTTACTGCATCGATTAGAGCATCGTCATCATGCTTCATGACCGACCTCCAATTAAGCGCTGTAAAGAAGGTTGAAACGCGTCAGGCAGTTGCTGGTTTAGGGTGAACTGCTGGTTATTTTTAAAAATGTCCATTTTGGCTAACCAAGCGTCAAATTCCGGTGCCGGTTTTAAACCCAAGGCACGTCGTGCATAAAGTGCATCGTGAAATGAGGTCGTTTGGTAGTTCAGCATGATGTCGTCTGAACCGGGAATGCCCATGACAAAGGTGCAACCGGCCACGCCTAATAGTGTCAGCAAGTTGTCCATGTCGTTCTGGTCAGCTTCTGCGTGATTGGTATAACAAACATCGCAACCCATTGGCAGGCCGAGTAGCTTTCCACAAAAATGATCTTCGAGACCCGCGCGAGTGATTTCTTTACCGTCGTACAAATATTCTGGTCCGATGAAGCCGACTACAGTGTTGACCAACAGTGGGTCAAATTTGCGGGCTACGGCGTAGGCTCTTACTTCGCAGGTTTGTTGGTCGAGTCCGTGGTTTGCATTGGCGGACAGAGCACTGCCTTGACCTGTTTCAAAATACATCACATTGTTGCCAACCGTGCCTCGGTTCAAGGATAAGGCAGCCTCTTGAGCTTCAGCCAACGTCGCTAGATTAAAGCCAAAGCTATCATTAGTGGCTTGCGTGCCACCAATCGATTGAAATACTAGATCAACGGGTGCACCTTGTTCTATGCATTCGATGGTGTTGGTGACGTGAGTCAGAACGCAAGATTGAGTTGGTATGTCGTAGTGCTGAATAACGTCGTCCATCATTTTAATCAAACGACTGGCTTGCTGAACATTATCGGTGGCAGGGTTTATGCCGATGACCGCATCGCCATTGGCGTACAGCAAACCGTCTAACATACTAGCCGCAATGCCAGTGAGGTCATCGGTCGGATGATTGGGCTGTAAGCGCGTTGATAAGTGCCCAGGAAGGCCTATGGTGTTACGAAAAGCTGTTCTGATATGACATTTTTTGGCGACCAAAATGAGGTCTTGGTTGCGCATAATTTTACTAACCGCCGCTGCCATTTCAGGGGTAACGCCAGCTCGAATTTGTTGAAGTATTTCTGGACTGGCCAGATCACTCAATAACCAATCACGAAATCCGCCAACGGTTAAGTGAGCAATGGGGGCAAAGGCTGTTTTATCGTGTTCATCTATGATTAAGCGAGTGATTTCATCTTCTTCATAGGGGACTAGGAGTTGTTCTAAAAAGAGAGTGAGAGGGACATCGGCTAAAGTCATTTGTGCGATAGCACGCTCTTCCGCACTTTCCGCTGCCACGCCAGCTAAACGATCACCAGAGCGAGCAGGAGTGGCCTTTGCCATCAGTTCAGCAAGGTCAACGAAGCCAAAGGTGCGTTCGCCTATGGCGTGACGAAATTGGAAGGTCTTGTTGTGATGACTCATAAAACCAGCTCTTAATAAACTCAAGTGTTAATGCGTTAAGGCGATGGATTGCGAATTAAGGCATAAGTTTTGCTGATACCTACTTTATGCAATTTGTCAGAAATGAGTTATCGAATAATGGCAAATTTAAAAAATTCAATAAATATCAATGAGTTATTGTTTTGTTAGGGTCTTATTTGTGAGGTTGTTATGTTAAATATGACCGAAAGCGCACCAAAATGGGGCTCTGCGGTTCGTGTTTCAGAAGCGCATGATGCAGATTTGCATGCCAGTAATCTGACGAACTGGCAGCAAGAATATGATCAAACCAGTCGTGGTAGTTTTTATGGCCGCATTGTGGAGTTGCCTTTTGACGGCTTACAGGTGTTTTGTGAACACACTAGCCAAGCGTTACAGCAAAAGTGTGTTGTGTGGCCGGATTCCGTCTGGCTTGGTATCCCGTTAGCAGGGCAAGAGCCTAGTAAAATCAATGGTTTGACCATACGTCCAGACACCATCATGTGTCGTCCTGGCGGTGGCGAGTTTCATTTATCGACCCCAGCAGATTACGATTTATTTGGTTTGGTGGTGGATCAATCGAACCTGATGGCAACCGCTAACATTCATGGTGTGGATTTAAACTGGAAAGAGCTCACGGAATATGGCCGTTTAGGCGTGCCAGAAAAAACCTTAAATGATGTGAGGTTTTTACTAGAGCGCATGTTATCCGTCACCCAAAATGAGACACCTTCACGCTTGCAAAAAGACATTGTTTTGATGGCGTTACTGGAAGTACTGAAAGTGGAAACGCCTCAGCCGGCGAAAACACAAAGTTATCATCATCGTAAGAAAGTAGTGGATTGTGCTCGAGATTTCTTAGATGGGCATATGGATGAGCCAGTAACCGTAACGCAATTGTGTGAAGTCGCCAATGTGAGTCGGCGCACATTGCAATACAGTTTTGAAAGTATTTTAGACGTCAGTCCAATTCAATATCTGCGTTTTACTCGTTTAAATGGGGTACGGCGTGCCCTTGTACAGGCCAGTTTTGATACGACGTCGAATAGCATTAACGTTAGCCAAATTGCCGCGCAGTGGGGATTTTGGCATCTGAGTCAATTTGCCAAAGATTATAAACAATTGTTTGGAGAGCAGCCTTCTCAAACCTTAGAGTGGCGATGTTAATTTTGTCGTTAGGTTCTCTCTTTTAGCCTTCGTTTTTCTTTATTATACTCAGTTATAAACACTTTATATAAATCAATAGTTTTTTTTCATTAAGTAAAAATAAGAATCAATAGTATCTTTGTTCCTTCTTGCGATTTTTTTGCATATTTTAAAATAACAAAATACTCAGCGTGAGTATGACTAGAGGTTCAATATGAAAAATAAATGGGTTTTATCTTTGCTGATGTTAAGCATGGCGGGGGCCACGCAGGCAGCAGAACCAACCTATGAATTTGGCATTACTTTAAAGGACTATCAGGGCGATAAAACAAGCTCAGTGTCATATGGCGGACAAATAGCGCGTCACGCATTGCATAACTCGATCAAGGTGTTGAGTAAGCAAGGCAAGGGTAACGACAATCAAGCTCTGCTTGACGAGTTGAATCTATACTTCTCAGGAACGGCGGCTGGTCGTGACATTATCGACCCAGTTTCTAAGAAAGGCTTTGCGATTAAACAAACCAAAATGGATGAATTGTCATCAGGAAAAGATTTGGCCACCAGTGCTTACAAGGGTGTGGTAACAGGCTGGCCAGGTAATATGACGGCGGCTGAAGTGCTAAACAGCATGATAGTGCAAGCGGCAAAAACAAAAGGCGGCTTCGACCCAGTTAATGGTTACGACTACATTCAGTTGATCTCTAAATTCTCCATGGGTGCCGTGTTCTATAACAAAGCGGTAAACCATTATTTGGATGAGAAGTTAGGTGCGGATGTGCATCCTAATGACAAAGCGTACAAAGACGGTGTGGCGTACACAGGCAAAGAACATGTTTGGGACGAAGCCTTTGGTTACTTTGGCGCCCCCATTCATTCTTTGCGCTTAACGCCAAAAGAAGTCGTCAACATCACGAAAATGAAGCCAGAAGTGTTTGCTAAGGCCGACTTCAATAAAGACGGTGCGGTGGATCTGAAATCTGAAATGGCGTTTGCTCATGCCTATTATGCAGCAAGTGTTGATGCGTCAGGTGGCACAAGATATTTCCATACCATCATGAAAGCCTTTTACGATGGTCGTAAGCTGATCCAAGATGCGCAAGGTGAGAAACTGTCTAATACTGAGCGACAAGAGTTGCAAGCCTACGCCAAAGTGATTGCTGGCAACTGGCAGAAAGTCATTGCCGAGGCGGCGTTTAAATACGCTGGCAGTGTGTACAAAGACATTGAAACTTTACAACAAGCCGAGAAGTCCAATGGTGATATTGCTAAGCCATATCGCAACTATGTGAAACATTGGGGGGAGTTGAAAGGCTTTACTTTATCGCTGCAAGCGGCTGGTCGTGAGTTGGGCGAGACGCAAGTTCAGTTGAATCGCTTAACCGGTTTCAGTCCGGTGTTGTTCGGTGATTCGCAAGTGGTTGCAGTGGGTGCAGACGGTGCTTTCATTCAAGGTAAGAGTATTTCTATGAATGAGTACAAGCTGAACATGCTGAAACTGCAAGTGCATTTGGCTGAGAAATTTGCATTGAAAGCGAAGCTGAATGATCGTACTGCAGGGATTTCTGATCTAATGAAAAACCTGAATACGGGTGTGAGTGCTGAAAACGACTAATGTGTGAGCATCAAATAAGAGAAGGTCATGGGCCTTCTCTTATTTTCATGTGATTTCTGCTATTTTAATAGTGTCTTAGCTTTCTCTTATGTGTCCATGACGTATCTTGACTGGTTGATGAGCGTGTTACAGCAGACGCTGGCGGATTTACAAAGCGTGCAGAAACGGGTGTCGATCTGGTATCTGGTATCGGCCTTCGTCGTGGCGCTTGGTTTTATTGCTTGGCGTTATCCTGGTCAATTCAAACAACACCTCAAAAGACTTTTTTCGCCTAGGGTTTGGTGGCACAAATCGGCCCGAATCGACTATGCCATTTTCTTTATCAATCGCTATGTGATGGCGTTTTTGTCGCCGCGATTGCTCAGCAGCGTGTTACTGACCACCTGGTTGTATTATCAAAGTCAGAATTGGTCGCCACACTTGGGTGACCTAATAAGCTTACCAACTGGCTATGTCATTGCCTTATTCACTTTGTGCTATTTTCTGCTAGACGACTTTAGCCGTTTCTATTTGCACCGCATGTTGCATAAATGGCCTGCTTTATGGGCGTTTCATCGGGTGCACCATAGTGCAAAAGTGTTGACGCCTATCACTGTGTTCCGTACGCACCCTGTGGAGGGCATGTTATTCTTTTTGCGTTCGTCCTTGATTCAAGCTATTTGTATTGCTGGTTTTGTCAGTTTGTTTCCTGGGCAGGTATCGCTTTACACAGTATGGGGCGTTTCCATATTTACCTTCGTATTTAATGTATTGGGTGCCAATCTACGTCATTCCCATGTGACTTTGAGTTATGGCCGTGGTGAAAAATGGTGGATTTCACCCGCACAACACCAGCGTCACCATTCCTCTGCGGTGGAGGACTATGACTGTAATTTTGGTGTGGTATTAGCGCTTTGGGACAGAATATTTGGTTCTTGGAAGCAAGCAGATTGGCAACAAGATCTGGTATTCGGTACTAATACCAGTTTTGATGACAAGGGATTGTTAGCCATGTATGTAGAGCCCTTTCGATATGCGTTTGAGAGTATGAAACGTCACCTTTTGGCGAAAATGCCAGTCGTTATTATGATTCTTGTTTCCACTACCTCACTTTTTTATGCCACTTAACCTAGGTTAATTCTTCTAACTGTATTTCAATGTACTCTGCTGACTATTGTGAAACCCAGAGGAAAAATACGGATGTCTGATTTACACGCTTATTTAACTGACCTCAAGCTATCGACACCTGAGGAATTGTCACTGGCATTTGTGGGGCAATTGCAGGCGGCACACATAGCGAAGTACAGTTTTAATAGTTTGGCGGTACTGCTCGGAGAAGAGGTGTCTCTTGATCTAACCAATGTTTATGAAAAAATTGTGGTCCATGGGTTAGGTGGGTATTGCTTTGAACACAATAAGTTAGCATTTGAGTTATTGAAAAGCCTTGGTTATTCGGTACGTTTGGTGATGGCTAGGGTATTAAATGGACAAGAAATAGATCGTCCCCGTACTCATCGCGTTACGCTGGTCAATATTGATGGAAAGGCGTATCTCCTTGATGTTGGCTTTGGCGCAGATTGTCCTATTTCCCCCTTGCTGCTGCAATCAGGTTTGGAGCAGAAAATCGGTCATGAAAACTATCGAATTGTGGAGCAGGGCGGTGAGTATGATTTGCAGATAGAAAGGTCTGGCAGCTTTCATACCTTGTATCGTTTTGATTTGGCTGAATACACAGATGAAGATTGTGTGATAGGGAATTTCTTTTCATCCAAATACCCTAAGGCAGCGTTTGTGAATAACCTGGTTGCCAGCATTAAAGATTTCAATCGCACGGTTGGTATACGCAATCATGTGCTTTTCACCCGTCAGAATGGTCATGAAGAAGAGCGTTTTATCTGTTCAGCAGAAGACCTCCATTCCACCTTGTTGCAGGTGTTTAATGTGGATGTCGAACCTGTCATTGCTCAGCATTTATTTGACCGTTTTGTGGCACCAAGGTTACTTGCATTAGAGGGAGAGGCAGAATGAACCCTTTTGTGCTGCTTTTCGTTTGGGCTATTTTGATGGCTTCTTCTTTTGTCGTGTCAGGCAATATGGCGGTTTATGCGAGCCCAATTGCCACATCTTTTCTTCGTTTTATCGTGGCTTTAGGGCTCATGACGGCGGTAATTTTTCTGAATAATTACCGAACGCGTGGGTCACAGTGCGATGCATCAACTTGGACACTCAAAGGCCTTTTTTCCTCTCCGCAGAGATTGTTGCATTACTTTTTGATCAGTGGTGCCTTAGTTGGTTTTTTTATTGGGATGTTTGTTGCACTGGAATCGACCACGCCACTGCATACATCGGTTCTTTATACTCTAGTGCCTTTAATGGGCGTTGCCGTGGCGCGAGTGTGGTTAAAAGAATCCACTTCGTGGGGAAAAGTATTGGGCTTCTTATTAGGATCGATTGGAGCAATGATGGTGCTGTTTTCCACGCAAGATACGGGCATGTTGGTATGGAATAAAGGCGATTATGTCTTTTTAGCATCTTGTGTTTTGTTGGCGTTACACGTGGTCTTGGTTCAGAAGTGGGGACGTTCTATTGGTGCCTTGCAAGGGGCTTTTATGATTATGCTGTTTGGTTCTCTGTGGCTGTTGCCCATCACTCTCTTATGGGGGCATTTGGAGCAAGTTGAATGGCTGGAACTGGGTTTTTGGTCTAATACCTTATATTTAACCATCTTTACTACCTTGTTTACCTTCATGTTGCAGCAAAAGCTAGTGATCCGCTTAGGCGCGAATCGTTTATTGGCTGCCACATACACGATACCTGTCTGGGTGGCTTGCTATGTGGCGCTGACGACATTGAATTGGAGTTTGTTGTTGAATGTTGGCTTTGCTGCTGGTGTAGGTATATTGTTGATTGCGTTGTATATGATTGATTATCAGAACAAAATGGCTAAATTAGTGACCTAATATAAGGAATAGGTAGGCAAAATGGATAAAGCACAGTTATTGGTCAGTTTTCAGCAATACTTTTCAGAGCAAGGCTATGAGATTAACTGGCAATCGCTGACTCTCCCGATGACGTTTCATGCGGTCAGTAAAGGAGACTATTTGTTCCGTCAGGGTGAGTATGCTCAAAGGATTTTCTTTCTTCATAAAGGCTTGGTTCGTTATGTCAACACTTCAGAGGAAGGCAAAGAGTTTACTAAAACCTTTGTGCGAGCGCCGAAAGTCATTGGTTCAACGCGGGCCATGGTGGAAAATTCTCCAACCTTGTTTGGTATTCAAGCTTTACAGGACTGTGTTATTAGCTCCTATGACTGGTTGTCGTTTTATGAACAAATGCATCAAGACTTAGGATTCTTAACTTACTACAGTCGTTTTATGGAGCAAATATTCCTCAAGAAAGATCAACGAGAAAGTGCTTTTGTTGAACATTCTGCAGAGCGTCGCTATTTAGACTTTTGTGTTGATTACCCCGACCTGAAAGATTCGATTCCGCAACAACAAATTGCCTCCTATCTGGGCATTACACCAGTGGCTTTGAGCCGAATTCGTCAAAAAATCAGGTTAAAACCAGAGGCTTGATTCTCTGAAATCATCAAACCTACCTTGTGTTCATCATGACTTTTTTATCATTTGATTAAAGAGGCTTTTTGGCTAAAGAGCTGATATAGCCTTTAGTGTTTCTCTACTTTTTTCTATAAAACAAATAAATATCAATGGATTAGATGTTTAATATGATTTTTTAATTCGGCTCTTTTGTGTTTGGGCACAGTCCATGCAATTCCCTCAATCTGAGTGCTTTTCTTAAGAGTAAGTGCTGATGACATATATTTCATAATAAAAATAAGGGGAAGAGAATATGATGCTAGCGAATAAAACAATTGTTGTTACTGGAGTGTCTTCAGGTATTGGAGCAGATGTCGCAAAACTGGCTCGATTTCACGGTGCTAAGGTTATTGGAATGGATCGCAATGAGGCCAGTTTGACACTAGACGGTTTTATCCAAATTGACCTTGGAGATCCTGATGCAATTGATCAAGCGATCAAGCAGTTACCGGATCAAATTGATGGGTTGTGTAATATTGCAGGTGTACCGGGCACCTCTCAAGCAGACCTAGTTGGTCGAGTAAATTACCTTGGTTTGAGACACTTAACGCAATCTTTGATTCCACAGTTTAGTCAGGGAGCCAGTGTTGTGAATGTGGCTTCTATCTTGGGTGCCGCTTGGCCGGAACGTTTGGTTGAGCACAAAGAGCTGGCTGCGATTGAGCATTATGATGATGGTGCGAAATGGCTAGCCAAGCACCCAGTTGAACAAGAAACCTGTTACCAATATTTTAAGGAAGCCCTGATTGTGTGGACGACACAACAGGCTTTAGCTTGGTTTAGAGATCATGCTATTCGTATGAACTGTGTCGCACCTGGCCCAGTAATGACGCCAATTTTAGGCGATTTCGTCTCTATGCTAGGAGAAAAGCGAGTGCAAGAAGACGCGGGTCGTATGATTCGTCCAGCGTACTCAGATGAAGTGGCAGAAGTGATTGCCTTTTTATGCTCAGATCAATCGCGTTGGGTGTGTGGCGCGAACATTCCGATTGATGGTGGTTTGGCGTCCACTTACATCTAATCGAGGGAAGATATCCTTAAGGCCCTTAATTGGGCCTTTTTTTAAGTCGATACGCCAATTGAGGTCGACTTAAACCGACTCGTCGAGCAGCTTCAGAAAGATTGCCTTCTGCACTGTCAACAGCTTGCTGCAATAAACTGAGTTCTAATGCTTCAAGATCCAATGAGGTTTCTCCTGCAACAAATTGAGATATACGGGCGAGTACGTCATCTGACTCTTGCATCGTCTGTGCTTGACTTAATGCGCCTTGTTGATTAACGGAGTAAATGACTTCATCTGGGATCGCTTCGTTACGGAATAGGTGGTGTAATTCAATCAATTCATGTTCCTCAGAAGCAATCACCCCCCGTTCAATTAAGTTTTGTAATTCTCGAATATTGCCAGGAAAGTCGTAATTAAATAAACCACGGCGAGCATTCTGAGTGAAGCCTGTTGGCGCTCTTTGATGTAACTGACAAAAGTAGCGGTAGAAGTGATCGACTAATAGGGGGATGTCCGCTTTTCTTTCTCGTAACGGCGGCAGGTGTATTGGAAAAACATTCAGGCGAAAAAATAAATCTTCACGAAATTCACCTCGTTTAACCGCGGCTTTGAGATCAATATTGGTCGCAGCAACGACTCGAACATTGATTTTAATGGGGGATATACCGCCCACCCTTTCAATCTCTTTTTCCTGTAGGGCTCGCAGTAACTTACCTTGGCCAGTTAGGTTGAGAGTGCCAATTTCATCCAAAAATAATGTGCCGCCATTGGCGCGTTCGAAGCGCCCCGGTCGACTGTGAGAAGCGCCTGTAAAAGCCCCTTTTTCAACCCCAAATAACTCAGATTCCAACAGGTTTTCAGGTAGCGCAGCACAATTAAAGGCGATAAATGGACCTGTTTGGCGACTGAACTGATGCAACATGCTGGCAAACAATTCTTTGCCAGCACCGGATTCCCCTGTAAATAGCACAGTAGCACTGGTAGGAGCGACTTTTTGTAAGGCATGATTGGCGGCGCTGAAAGCAGCTGAAACACCAATCATAGTCGTTTCTTCGGATGCTTCCGTTGGCGTTACGGATTCAAATTCCGGCGCCGATTTGAGTTCTTTTTTGGTGTTCTTCGACGACACATTAAGAAAGCGAATGTCCTCTTCAACACTGTCCCAAAGTTCCACTGATTTTCCAATGACTCGACAAACTGAATGCCCCATAGATTGGCATTCGACTTCGCGGAACACCACAAGCGATCCCACCAGACCTGATACATACCCTATGGCGTACCCTAATTCCATCCAGCAAACGGGGGCACTGCCAAGACCGTAAGCGGCAATGTGTTCTTCTACTTCGGCGCTGTGGTGCCAAAGAAATTCACCATGGTACAAGCCTTTTTCGGTATCAAACTCAAAATGAACCGTTTCCACTTTCACCAAGCCTTCTAACCCATGCAGTCTTGTTCCTGCTTCGAAAATGGCGGCTGGTTCTGCATCTGGCCAGCGTTTGCGGATTAAATCCGCGTCCCTTATGCCAGATAAATAGCCTGTTCTTGTTAAAATGTCACGGGACTTTTCTAACCCTACGGAGTCGATTAATTCTTGTCTCAGTAAGCCAAAGGATGAGCTGTGCAGCAATATCATGCGTTGATCTTCTAACCAGATACGACCATCGCCAGGCGAAAATGAGAGGCACTCAGTAAGGTCATCTAAGGAAGGGTAGTGTTGTCCATTGAGTTCTTTTGAACTGCCTTTTAATAAGACCTTACGACTCTCTTTCGCCATGTCAGCCAGTGAAATACGATGTGTGTTTGTCATTATTTTGTACTTCCTCATTCACTTGATGAAATGATCAATTTAGTTTTTAAGTCTGAATCGATTTTGATGATATCGTCAAGCCATTAGCGTGAAGATAGAGTGTTTAAGGCGATGTTCTTTTCTTATTTTTTTTAAAATATCATTTAATTCAATGTGTTAGCTTGTTATTGAAAATTACTATCGAGAGTCTATTGCAGGCGGCATAAGGATTGCTCTTGTATTGGAATCCCATGACAGTGGATTTCTAATAAAAATAAACAGGAGAACAAACCTATGTCTAATTCTGTATTGGCATCACAAAAGTGGTCAGGTAAATTTTTTAATGGTGATTGGCCTGTGGCCAAGCAAACACAAGAGGTGATAGAGCCTGCAACTGGAGAAGTATTAAGCCAAGTGGCGATGGCCAGTGCCGACGATATTTATACGGCTTGTCAGCAAGCCAGCCAAGCTCAGAAGGTTTGGTCTGCGGTGGCACCTCGCGACAAAGCCGCTTTATTTCATAAAGCCGCACAATTTCTGCAAACAAATTTTGATGATCTTGCCTTTTATGTGGCCCGTGAAACGGGTGGCATCATTCCTAAAGGAATGCATGAAATCAAAGAAGCTATTCTAATTCTTCAATTGGCTGCCAATATGACATTGGAGCCAAATGGTTTAACCTTACCTTCTACGCCAGATCGTCAATCTTATGCAAAGCGTCAACCACTTGGTGTTGTTGGTGTTATTTCGCCCTTTAATTTTCCTCTGATTTTATCCATTCGTTCTATTGCACCAGCGCTAGCAACAGGCAATGCTGTAGTCACTAAGCCTGATCCACAAACCCCTGTTACAGGTGGCTTTATTCTCGCCATGGCATTGGAAGAAGCCGGTTTTCCAAAAGGTCTATTCCAAGTGTTACCTGGTGGTGTGGAAGCGGGTGAAGCCTTGTGTGCCGCACCCGAAGTGCAGATGGTGGCGTTCACTGGGTCGACGGCAGCGGGTCGTAAAGTGGGTGAAGCCTGTGGCCGAAATTTGAAAAAAGTGTCTTTAGAGTTGGGAGGAAAAAGCTCTTTGATTGTTTTGGAAGATGCGGATCTAGATGTGGCAGCCAGTAATATTGCCTGGGGAGCCTATTTCCATCAAGGACAAATTTGCATGGCATCAGGACGCATTCTGGTACAAGAAAGCATTGCTGAAGCACTCACCGCAAAAATCGTTGAAAAGGCCAGTCATTTGCCCGTTGGTAATCCTGCAACGGAGGAAGTCGCACTTGGGCCAATTATCAATCAACGTCAGATGCTGAAAATTAATTCCATTGTAAAGGATACGGTCGCTGCTGGTGCTAAGTTGGAAGTGGGTGGCACCTTTAATGGTCCATTTTATGCACCTACCGTGCTGAGCGGTGTGACTCCAGGGATGCGCTCGTTTGATGAAGAAATCTTCGGTCCAGTCGTGAACTTGGTGAGCTTTAAAGACGATCATGAAGCGATTGAGCTGGCGAATAATACTGAGTACGGTTTGGCTGGGGCGGTGATTTCGAACGATCTTTCTCGTGCTCAGGCTATTGGTTCTCAGCTGCATGTTGGCTTACTGCATATTAACGATCAGACGGTAAACGATGAATGCATTAACCCATTTGGTGGTTGTGGTGCATCGGGCAATGGCAATGCAGTCTGTGGTCCTGCAGATTGGGATTTGTATACTCACTGGCAATGGATGACGGTAAAAGCGAGTGCTACACCTTATCCTTTTTAGTCTGGTGAGGTGAATCGTTAGTAACAAAAATGCCCCATGGTAGGGGCATTTTATTGTTTGCTATTGAAAAATATATGAAGAATTTATTCGGCGTCTTTTGCCATAATTTCCTCCAAAGCACTTTTGAAAACGTCTGCCGGTTGCCCACCTGAGATCGCGTATTTGTTATTGATGATCACTGTCGGTACGGAACTGATGCCGTTTTGCTGCCAAAATGCTTCTTGCTCTCGAACCTCATCAGCATAATGCTGACCCTCTAATATGGCCTTCGCTTCGGCTAAATCTAAATCCACACTGGCGGCTAGATTGGCTAATACTGAATAGTCGCTCACGTCTTGGTTGTGAGTAAAGTGAGCTTTAAACAAGGACGCTTTTAATTCAGCTTGCTTGCCTTGAGCACCTGCCCAATGCAGAAGGCGATGCGCATCAAATGAATTTCGCATACGGCTGTCAGAGGTAAAATTAAAGTTGAAGTCGACCTCCTTACCGCGGGCTTGAATCATGGCTCGGTTTTGATCGGATTCTTGTTCGGATATGCCATATTTTTCGATGATATGTTCACGAACATTCTGTCCTTCCGCAGGCATATTTGGGTTCAACTCAAAGGGTTGGAACGTTAGATCGACGGTAACAGAGTCATCTAATTGATCTAGAGCTTTGTTCAAATTCCCCAGACCGACAACGCACCAAGGGCACATGATGTCTGAAACAAACTGAATATTAAGAGAGGTGCTCATAATGTCATACCTAAAAAATAATGATTAGAAACTTGTTATGGGCATTCCAAACAAATTAAAGGCATTTAGCTGAAATAACCAGCAAGATGCGCAGAATTTGCACGATACGTAAGGATAGAGAAGGGGATTACCATCTAAGGTCACTAGAAAGAAAAAAGGCGACTTAAACCGTCGCCTTTTTTCTTTTAGAGTTCAATTAAATCACGCCCAATTCGACTAAGCGTTCATGCAAATAGCTCTTGGCGGTATAGCGATCTGACAAGACTACCTCTGGTTTTGGGTGTAAAAACAAAGGTAAGGAAATACGTGACTTGGTTTTATCTGCACCTTCCGGGTTCACGACTCGATGCGACGTAGAGGGAAAGTAGCCACCAGAGGCTTCTTGTAGCATGTCACCAATGTTAATGATCAAGGTACCGAAGTCACAAGGTACGTCCATCCAAGAGCCATCTTTGGCTTTGACTTGTAAGCCAGGCTCATTAGCCGACGGTAGGATAGTCAGTAAGTTGATGTCTTCGTGCGCACCAGCACGAATCGCCCCCAGCTCCTCATCACCCTTCAATGGTGGGTAATGCAAAACACGCAGTAAGGTTTGGTCACTGTCTTCCACCATACTGGATAGAGATTGAGAGTAGTGTTTTGCTACCTCAGCTGGCGTGTGTGCTTCAACCCAGCCAAGCAATTCAGACGCGAGTTCATTGGCTTCAGAATAATACTGTGCAAGTAATGCTTTTTGCTCAAGTGGACATTGTCCCCAAGGGTAGTAATGGAAGTATTCTTTGATGTCTTTCTTTGAATGACCTTTGGCTGTCTCAGAGATGTCAGCGGGGAAAAAACCGTCTTGTGTGCCTTTATGATAAAGGTAATTTTGTTTGTCTTCGCCATCGAAGAAGTGCTGCCATTCTTGGTAGATAGTACTTACCAAAGATTGTTGTATAGGGTGGTTTTTTAAGACCCCAAACCCTGTTTCGTGAAGGGATTTAACAAAGTCTTCTTGGGCTTTTTTACTTGTATAGTCAATGGCTTGTAATGTCATCATAGTGTCCTTTATTCCGCATAAAAGTGTGTATTTGTCGTTTTGATATACCCCTTAAAAAGGCGTAATGGATAAAAGCGATACAAATATCAGTCTAAGAAGACCAACCACTATGGAAAAAGTAGCGTAAATCCACGGTTTCTGCCTGAAAATGCTGTGTCCAATGGGACAAACTTAACGCTTTTGGGCAGGCAACAGCCACGACAGACGTCGTACTTGTTTGTCCAAAATTGAGTAAGTTGAGCGGCATTTTTATGACCCTATTCCGTAAAAGAGGATTTAATCATTGATGATTCGATTGAACTCTAGTTTACTAACTGAATGGACAATTTTGAAGTGATTTCGTAATAAAATGTGAGGATTGGCTAGGTAAATTCTCAGTTTGTCCTATACTGACAGTGGCGGCTTTATTGATTTGGTCGCATTCTTTGCTCTTCTACATGTATTTCTTCTGCCAGGCTGGCACAGTGTTTTTTAATCCAGTAATTGCGTTTTTTATTTGATAAAGAGGGCTCATGTTATGACTGTATTTGATTCTTTTAAAAATCATTTTCTAATCTCAATGCCGCACCTTAATGACCCGCACTTCGAACATACTGTGATCTATCTTTGTGAACATACGCCAGCAGGCGCGATGGGGATTATTATTAATCGCCCTTCTAATATTGATTTTAGTGAATTGGCCGATCATTTGAGTATGCCAATAGAGCATCCAGATTTGTTAACCGAAACGATTTATACCGGTGGTCCGGTTGAAGCGGAGCGCGGTTTTATTCTGCATACTGCGGATAAAAGATGGAATAATACGCTCCCTGTCACCTCCGATGTGTCTTTGTCGGCATCTTTGAAGGCCTTAGAGGACATTGCGCAAGGTCAGGGACCGAATGCGTTTCGTATCACACTTGGTTGCGCAGGTTGGGAAGATGGACAGCTGGAAACGGAAATTGCGAACAATGATTGGCTGGTATGTGAAGCGGATTTAGACGTATTATTCAATACGCCAAGTGAGCTTCAGTTTACCGCAGCGACTCAAGTTTTGGGCATTGATATGACGAGACTTTCACCGGACATAGGACATGGTTAATGACAGCAAGTGCGTCACCAGAAAACAACACAGCAAAACCCAATACGACGCAATCCGTATTGGGTTTTGATTTTGGCACCACTCGAATCGGGTTGGCGATCGGACAAAGTCTCACGGGAACGGCTCAGCCTTTAGAACCGATCAAAGCACGTGATGGCATTCCCAATTGGGATGAAATTGAAAAAGTGTTTGCAGAATGGCAACCTAATGCCGTAGTGGTTGGGTTGCCGCTCGACATGGATGGACAAGAGAATGAAATGTGCCAACGAGCGCGGAAATTTGCCAAACGATTACATGGACGATTTAACCTGCCATACCATATGATGGATGAGCGACTGTCTTCTTATGAAGCGAAAGGGCAAGTGATCGCACGTGGCGGTAATCGGAATTTTAAAGACAACTCTGTCGATGGGTTGGCCGCGCAGATGATTTTGGAAACATGGTTTGCTGAACACTATTAAGATCGGCGTTGTCAGTAAACGGTGTGTGATGACAGATTAGAGTTTCAAAACAGGTTAATAACAAAATGACATTAGATTTAGAGCCTTCTTTGGCCTCAATGAAGCAGCAGTTAGCAGATTACTGCCAAGCTAAACAAATCGAGAATGCAATTGTGGTTGGGATTCATACTGGTGGAGTGTGGGTAGCGGAACAACTAATGTCTGCAGCGCCAACAAAAGATCCGTTAGCCACTTTGGACATTACGTTTTATCGAGATGATTTTACCAAAGCAGGCTTGAATCCTAAGGTCAATCAGACTTCTCTGCCAGCGATTGAGGATCGTCATGTGATTCTGGTGGATGATGTATTGATGTCGGGGCGTACCATTCGCGCCGCAATGAACGAAATTTTTGATTTCGGACGCCCTGCTAGTATTACCCTAGCTATTTTATACGATCTTGGTCAGCACGAGTTGCCAATCGCGGCTGACATCGTAGGAGAAAGTTTGAAGCTTAATCCTGATCAAAGGGTTAAGTTAACTGGGCCGAAACCGCTTGCGGTTTCTGTGATTGAGACAGATTAATCTGTTTTCAAGCCTTTATTTTTTGCTGAACAAGTACGACAATTACCCTATGGATAAGTTTTATGAAAAAGTAATCGGTCGTACTGGATTTCACCGAAAAATAGGTGGACTTGTTACTTGATGTTCTTAATGCCCGGTTGCAGTTATCTGTACCGGGCATTTTCTTATCGACCTATTTTGTTTTAAAGAGAAAGGCGAACTCCGCCTTTGTAGCTTGAGGAAAGCAAACCATGATGCGATCCGAATCACGGGCATTACAACTAAACGACGACGGCCAGTTAAAACACTTTTTAACCTTGGACGGTTTGGACAAAACGATTCTGACGGAGATTTTGGATCGGGCCGATTCTTTTCTGACGATGGGCGAACAATCGGTCAAGAAAGTTCCTCTGTTGAGAGGGAAAACCGTGGTCAATCTTTTTTTTGAAAACTCCACACGTACCCGCACCACTTTTGAATTGGCAGCTAAGCGATTATCTGCCGATGTGATTAACCTCAACATTGAAACCTCTGCTACCTCAAAAGGCGAATCCTTGCTGGATACTTTGCAAAACTTGCAAGCCATGCAAAGCGACATGTTTGTGGTTCGTCATTCGGACAGTGGCGCGGCGCATTTTATTGCCGAACATTGCACGCCTAATGTGGCCATTATCAATGCTGGTGACGGTCGCCATGCGCACCCAACTCAAGCCATGCTCGATATGTTGACCATACGCCGTCATAAAGGGCAATTTGAAGGGCTCAAAGTTGCGATTGTTGGCGACATCTTGCATTCCCGAGTGGCTCGGTCTCAGTTGCAAGCGCTCACTACGCTAGGCGTGGATGAAGTGCGCTTGGTTGGGCCTAAGACATTGGTGCCAGGCTTCTTCTCTGAAATGGGGGCAAAAATCTGTCATGACTTAGAGGCGGGTCTGAAAGACGTTGATGTCGTGGTTATGTTGAGGTTGCAAAAAGAACGCATGCAGGGTGCTTTACTGCCAAGTGAAAGTGAATTTTACCGCTTGTATGGTTTGACGGAAGAGTCCTTGTCTTGGGCTAAGCCTGACGCCATAGTGATGCACCCTGGGCCGATTAACCGAGGTGTTGAGATTTCTTCAGAAGTCGCGGATGGTGGTCATTCTGTGATTTTGAATCAGGTGACCAATGGGATTGCAGTACGCATGGCCGTGATGTCTATGGCGATGAGTGGTCAACTGCAGAAAGCCGAAACGGACCAAGGCAGCGAGGGTGAGAAGTAGTATGAAATTACGAGTTCAGAATGGTCGTTTGATCGATCCTAGTCAAAACCTTGATGCTATCCTAGATTTGTTTGTTGAAGATCAAAAAATTGTGGCGATAGGTGAGGCCCCAGCCGATTTCGAAGAGGCCGAGGTGGTGGATGCCTCGGGCAAATGGGTGCTGCCTGGTTTAGTGGATTTGGCGGTGGCATTGCGCGAGCCAGGTCAAACGCAAAAAGGCAGCATAGCGACCGAAGGTCGTGCGGCAGTTGCGGGTGGTGTCACCACTTTGATTTGCCCTCCTGATACCAAACCGATAGTCGACACACCAGCGGTAGCGGCATTAATTCAAGATAAAGCGGATGAAGCGGGAATGGCTAATGTGTTTCCTATCGGAGCCTTAACACAAGGTTTGGAAGGGGAACAGCTCAGTAATATGGTGGCGCTGACGGAAGCGGGTTGTGTGGCGGTATCGAATGGTCGTCATGAAATGAAAAGTGCCAAAGTATTATCGCGTGCTCTGGAATACGCGGCGACACACGATCTTTTAGTGGTGTTTCATCCAGAAGATAAAAGCTTGTCGGATGGCGGTTGTGCCCACGAAGGTCTGTACTCCACTATGCACGGATTGGCAGGCATTCCGGATACAGCGGAAACCGTTGCTTTAATGCGAGATTTATTACTGGTAGAGAAAACTGGCGTACGCGCCCATTTTGCTCGTCTGTCTTGTGCGAAATCGATCGAAATGATAGCGGATGCGAAAGCGGCAGGGTTGGACGTATCAGCGGATGTGGCCTTGCATAATATCCTGTTAAGTGACGATGTGTTGAACCAATTTGATGGGCGCTTCCATGTGTTGCCACCATTGCGTGGTGAGGGGGATCGTCTAACCTTAATCGAAGGCATCAAACAAGGTGTGATTTCAGCGATATGTTCTGATCACCAGCCCCATGAAAAAATGGCGAAAATCGCTCCATTTGCCGCCACTGAACCCGGCATGGCAAACGTTGAAATTCTATTGCCGTTGGCTATGACCTTGTTGGATGAAGGGGACTTGGATTTTTCGACTTTACTAACGTGTCTAACGTCAGGTCCAGCGGCGTGTTTTGGTTTGGAAGCAGGGTCGTTAGCAATAGGCAGTTTTGCTGACTTTATACTGTTTGACAGTACCTCTAGATGGCATTGGACGTATGAGAACCGCAAAACGAAAGGTCACAACTCTCCCTACTTTGAAGATGAGTTTATCGGGCAAGTGACGGCAACTTACATATCTGGACAGCGAATTTATCAACTTTCGTAGCTGATTTGCAGGATAAGTTGGTTTTTTAGCCAACTTATCTATACAAATTCTTTACTTTTTGTCTTAGGTGGTTAATCTAGCTAAACAAGGATTTGCTACTGGTTGTATTGTTTTATGTCTATAGAATCTTCAAAATCACTGTTGGATGAACAGCAAGCGTTGCGTACTCGTGTGTCTTTTTTAGAGAAAGAACGAGATTTCATTAAGAGCTTGTACAGTGATATGTCTCAGATGATGCAAATTATCTCTAAAGGAGCGCCTTTAAGTTCTTTGTTGAACCGATTTCGTGAAAAGATAAAATCACAGTTGTCACAGTCTTATTGTTTATTTTTAATATGTGACAAAGATTGTCTACAGTGGCGACTCCAGTATTCAGATCTAGTGAGCGAAAGTCTTTTGAATCCGAAAGGTATGTTGGCGGATGTTCCTCAAGCACTTATTTCGTTCGCGGCAGCCCCTTCTTGTCAAAAACGTCACGAGTCTGACATCCTCAATGCGGCGAACTGGCAGTCTTGGCAAACTTTCCTAAACACCCATAATTTTTCTGATGTGTCCATGGTCAGTAACTCAGACGAGCAGGGTGCAATTTACATCATGCTGGCTTTTCAAAAGCATCAGCAGCAGTTAGAAAGCGAACTGATGGAAACCGCATTGGATGCTTACAGTTCTTGGCTGGATGCAGTCTTTATTCGTGAAAAAGCAGATTATCAATTATTAGAAGATAATCATCGAGACCCTGTTACCGGTCTGTTGCGTCGTTTCAGTTTTGAAAACAGTTTTGGCATAGTGCTGAAAGATTCTCGTCGTCATTTTCAGCGTGCAGCCATGTTCTCTATACAATTGCTTTCTAAGAAGAAAGTGGAGGACGAAGAGCTAAAAGTATTAGCGGAATTGATCCGTGAAACAGTGCGTGAGAATGATTTGATAGCGCACTATGATGAACGTGAATTGGTTATGGGAATTCGCATTCAGAATCTATCGGATGCGGAAGTCGTTGCAACTAAACTTTTAGCGTCCATGGAGCATGAAAAGTATGTCAGTAATGGTTTGATTGGATCGGGTGTTTCCATTGGCATTGGGTTTTATCCTGAACATTCTAGCTTAGAAGCTCTGTATCAGGCCGCGCATTTTGCTGCCAATTCATTGAAAAATGTGTCTGGCTATCAAATTGAGTTTCATGGTGCCTTATACGATACCAGCAATGAGTTTTATTCTTTATAAGTGCTTTTCCTTTAGTGGTATCATGTGTTTCTACTTGGCAAGTGAATAAGGTATGTTATTCAGTTGCTTGATTAAGACAGTAAGAGGCACAAGCATGGCACTCGACACAAATCACTCTCATGCCGATCAGGTAACACAAAACCTCTCTCAGGTGATGCAACAAGTTGAGCAGTTGGCACTAGACGCAGGTCGTGATCAAACCAGTGTGCGTGTATTGGCTGTGAGCAAAACCAAACCCCTCGACGACATAAAGGCTGCTTACCAATCAGGACAAAGGGCCTTTGGCGAAAACTACGTCCAAGAAGCTTTTGACAAGCACCACGCATTATCAGAACTCACAGACATAGAGTGGCATTTTATTGGGCCGATTCAATCGAATAAGTCACGCCAAATTGCCGAAACCATGCATTGGGTACATTCCATTGATCGCGAAAAAATTGCGCGTCGTTTAAGTGAGCAAAGGCCTGAAGCAATGCCAAGGCTACAGGTGTGTATTCAGGTCAACATCAGTGGTGAAGAAAGCAAATCAGGTATTTTATTAGAACAATTACCCGTGATGGTTGAATTGGTTCAAAGCTTGCCGAATCTTCAGTTACGAGGTTTGATGGCGATTCCGGCGCCTCAGCAAAGCTATGAAGCTCAGTGCCAGGTTTACCAACCTTTACAGCAGGCGTTTCTTGAATTATCCAAATACGATCGCATGATAGACACATTATCCATTGGTATGTCGGGTGATTTGCCCGCCGCGATTGCATCAGGGAGCACTATGGTTCGCGTGGGTACTGCGATTTTTGGGGCACGAGATTATGCCCATTAACGCCAATATGTCGACTTTTGATAAGCGTCTATAACGATTAAAAACACAATATTAGGATACAAAATGACACCAAGTATCGCCTTTATAGGCGTTGGAAATATGGCAAGATCCATTTTTAGTGGATTATTGGCGAGTGGCTACCCAGCGAAAAACATTATTGGCACGTCAAGAACGGCAGAAAAACGCGCGCATTATGCGGGTGAATATGGCATCACTATGTTGGCAGATAACCTGCAAGCCGTTCAACAAGCTGATGTGATTGTGTTATGTGTAAAGCCTGCTCAGATGCAGTCTGTGATTGAGGCGTTTGCATCACAGGTTCGTCAAGACCAGTTGTACATATCAGTGGCCGCAGGAGTGGAAATCGCTGCGTTATCTCATTGGCTGAATAGTTCTGTTGCTGTGGTTCGAAGCATGCCGAATACGCCTTCGCAAATTGGTGCGGGGATGACGGGTTTAATCGCCAATACTCAAACAACTCAAGCTCAAAAAGTCTGGGTTACGGAATTGTTCGCCAGTATTGGTGACTCAGTCTGGGTGGACGATGAAGCTCAGATGCACACGGTGACTGCGTTATCTGGTAGTGCCCCTGCTTACTTCTACCGCTTTGTGGAAGCCATGATAAAAGAGGCTAAACAACAAGGCCTTGACGAAGAAAGCAGTCGCAAACTGGCGAGTCATGCTATGTTAGGGGCTGCGCGAATGGTGGTTGAAATCGATGAGCCAATCGCACAGTTGAGGCAAAATATTACCTCACCAAATGGCACCACCGAACAAGCGTTATTGTCTTTTGAAGCGTCCAATATTGATCAAGTAGTAGCGGATGCCATGACAGCCTGTATCGATCGTTCAAAGGTTATGGCTGACGATTTTTCAGCCTAGACAACATTTAACTAAGGAAAATGGTAATGCAATCAAACCCATTCGTGATGTTAATACAAGTCATTGGTAACCTGTATTTATTCATTGTACTGCTGCGCATGGTGCTGCAGCTTACTCGAGCCGATTTTTATAACCCCATTAGTCAGGGTGTGGTAAAAGCGACCAGTCCATTTATCATTCCATTGCGTAAAATAATACCGTCGATAGGTCGTCTTGACACGGCATCTTTGGTATTAGCCTTGATTGTGCAACTCCTCACCCTGCTGTTAATTAACTTTGCACATGGTGTGAACGCTCAACCGGTGCAATATTTTATTGCGACTGTCGTCGGGGTGTTGTATCACTTGTTAGACTTGTACTTTTGGGCAATGTTGATTTCAGTGATCCTAAGCTGGGTTGCGCCAGGGGCGAATCATCCAGGTGCGATGCTGGTTGCTCAGATCACTGCACCTTTGTATAGTGCTTGTCAGCGCGTTATTCCGCCGTTGGGAGGATTGGATTTATCACCTATCTTTATCTTCTTGGCCATTTCTTTTTCGAAACAAGCCTTGGCTTTTTACGGTTTCGGATAGAACTAAGTGATGCGGGGCATCACGCGGATAAATAGGCAGAGGAATGTGTCGAATTGAGAAGATCGGCATATTCCTATATGATGCGACCCCTAAATGGGAGTGAAGATAGGCGACATGTAATAAAACAGCCTTAGCTCCTGCTCCCTTGTTAATTTTTTGGATGAAAGCTATGAGTACGATTGCGGTTTATCCGGGGACATTTGATCCTATTACAAACGGCCATACGGATTTGGTTGATCGCGCCTCAAAACTATTTTCAAAAGTAATAGTTGCGGTGGCTGCGAGCCCTAAAAAACGTCCGGCCTTGTCCCATGAATTGCGTATTTCATTGGCAAAGAAAGTGCTTGGGCATTTACCCAATGTGGAAGTACTTGGTTTCGATAATCTGTTAACTGAGTTTACTCGCTCAGTGAATGGTCAGGTCGTTATTCGTGGCTTGCGTGCTGTGTCGGATTTTGAATATGAATTCCAATTGGCCAATATGAATCGTGTGATTGCGCCCGATGTGGAAAGCATTTTCTTGACGCCTTCAGAGAAGCACTCCTATATTTCTTCTACGTTAGTTCGAGAAATTGCTTCACTTAATGGTGATTTTGGACAATTTGTGAACCCTGAAGTGAAACGAGTACTTCAGGAACATTATCAAACGCTGTAAAGCTGATTTGTTTGATTGCGCTGTAGAATCTATGGCGATTTTGGAGAGAACGAATGTCTCTTATTATTACCGATGATTGTATAAACTGTGACGTATGCGAACCTGAATGCCCGAATGAGGCCATTTTTCAAGGGGAAGAAATATACGTCATTGAACCCTCAAAATGCACTGAGTGTGTTGGTCATTTTGACGAACCACAGTGTCAACAGGTCTGTCCTGTTGACTGCATTCCTCTGGATCCGAATCATAAAGAAACGGAAGAGCAGTTGATGGAAAAGTACCTGACATTAACAGGTCAACTTTAACCGCATCGCGGGGGGCGCTGATTTTAGTCAGCATCCTCGCCAGTTCTATTCGTGCCCGTGTTGGTTTGTCTTTTCTCCCCTTACTTCAAAACATAGATGGTATAGACCCTTCCTTGGCTATCAAGCTGCAAAGTTAGCTTTCAGTCGTCACTCATTATGAGTTAAGCGATTTAGACAAATAAACGGCGAATCTGCTCCGCTTCAGGCAACTGCTGATTGTCGTTTACGAGAATAATCAGACCCTTAGCGTCGATCATCTCTTTGGACTGAGGGTGAGTGACAATATCCCCACCTTGCTTCACATAACCTAGTGCCGTTCCTATGTCTTTTTGGATCAGCGTTGTGACCACATGAGCCCAGCTAACATCAGACAAGCAGATGTCTAGACGAATGGTGTGATCTCCTTGATGGCGAAACAAGTCTTCCAGTACTTGCTCGGTTCCCGGTGCGATCAAAGACCGTACTAGCATTTCTGGGTAGGCTCGAATTGGACGAATCACAGCATTTGCCCCAGCCGCTTTGAAACGAGGGCGATTCCCATCATTAATGGCTTCGGCCAAAATAAACGCAGACGAGCCAATCTGTTTGATCCTATGTAAGGCATCAAAAATTAAGCTGTCACAATGATTGTTGCGGCTATCTGGTGACAACACAATCACGTATTTGGCACTTTGTATGCCAGCAGACAGCAACATACCATCTTCTAAGGCATCACCTGTATGGTGAACCACGCCTTGTAACCTGAGGTCGTTTGGCAGACCATCGGGAAAGGCTGTGGTGAGAATTTGAATTGGCGTGTCGGCTAATTCAGGTGTTTGGTTGATCTGATTTACCAACAAGCCTAGATAACGCTCTGCGTCATATTTTGGAGTATTGATAATAAGAATATGATCTTGCATATGATCCCACCTCATGCGGCCTTTGATGCGCATTTCTTTACGCATTAATCTGAGTTCAACATAGTCACTGGCAATTTGTGCTAGTAGGGTTATGCCCATTCCGTAAATTAATACGATGGTACAAAGCTGTCCCCAAAAGCTGACGGCGGATAAATCCCCATAACCGGTTGTACTGGCTGAGGTCATGGTGAGCCAGAAAGCTTGCCACCAATTTAAATCCTCAAACAACATCATGGCGAGACTGTGAAGAGCAATGACGCCGGCGAACAGTAACAGACGCTTTTTTAAGTCAGTGGTTTCGTGAAGGTGCACTTCTTTACGAAATTGGCGACGGCTATTTTTACGTTTTAACAGGAGGCTAAGAGAATTCATTGGGCTCCTAAGCTTGTATGTCACTAGGCATGGCATAGTTGAGTTGCCGCCATGACTCATAGACCATCACGGCCACGGTATTGGAAAGGTTTAAGCTACGAGAATTAGTCTGCATAGGCAGTCGCAGACGCTGGGCTGCTGGCAAGGCTTCGATAAAGTCAGCGGGTAAGCCTCGTGTTTCTGGGCCAAACACTAAGACATCATTCGCAGCAAATTCTGCTTCACTATGAGTATGGCTGCCTTTTGTTGTCAGAGCATACACAGTGCCTGTCTCATTTTGATCCAGAAAAGCTTGGAAATCTGGGTAGCGCTTTAAACGAGTGAACTCATGATAGTCCAAGCCCGCACGACGTAGCTTTTTATCTTCTAACTCAAAGCCCAAAGGCTCGATTAGGTGAAGGTGGTAGCCAGTGTTTGCACAAAGGCGGATAACATTACCTGTATTGGGTGGGATTTCAGGTTGGTAAAGTACAATGTGTAGCATGAATTTATCTCCTTGATATTTAGAGATAATACCAGACAATCAGAGAAAACTAAGTTTTTATGTTTTTTTCAAAAAAAACTATTGACCCTAAAAAAGGTTTCTCTATAATACGCCCCACTTGCCCAGATAGCTCAGTCGGTAGAGCAGAGGATTGAAAATCCTCGTGTCGGCGGTTCGATTCCGTCTCTGGGCACCATGATGAAGAAAGCCCGCTAGTTTACTAGCGGGCTTTTTTTATGGGATTTTGTAATCCTCTTTATTACATAACATAACCAATATCTTACTTATCCCCTGACTCAGTTTGTCTATGCTTAGATGACTTATTTTAAGGGATTTTATGATGACAAAAATCGCAAAGGTCATTTTGCTGACAGCGCTGGGTTATTCGGTGTTGGGAGCAGTTGGTCTGGCGGTGGCCGTATCCCCAGGTTATTCAACGATTATCTGGCCTGCATCTGGCTTGGCACTCGTCGCTGTTATGTTCTTCCCAAAATATGCTCCGTTCGGTGTGTTCCTTGGTTCTGTACTCATCAATGTTTTTATTACTTGGTCGAATAATCAAACGTTTGCTTTGGCGTTACCTGTGTGTATTGCAATGGGAGCAACCTTGCAATCCTGTGTTGGTGGTTATTTGGTGCGTCGTTTTGTTGATGTTCCGCGTTTGTTTCATCGCAGTCGTCAGGCGATGCGTTTTGTGGTGCTCGGTGGGGTGTTGTCAACGCTGATAGGAGCAAGTATTGAGGCTTCCTCTTTATTGTTTTTTGGTGCCATAGAGTATTCGCAGTATTGGCTAAACTGGAGTGTTTTGTGGGCTGGTGACATGATTGGTGTCATCTTTATCGTGCCTTGGTTAGCAGTATTTCTGCCATCTCTATTTGGCGGTTATTTTGATCGTCCAATGCGGTTAATGAACGGCCTTGTTGTGGTTTTGTTAATAGTTGCCGTTTTGTCTTGGGGCGGAAGTTATGCGGAATGGAATCGGCAAGTTAAGGAATTTCAGTCTAACGCTGAATTGTTAGACGTCTCTATTTCGAATCGTGTAAAAAATGCGGTGGATATGCTTTATAGCTTTGTGGCTTTCATTGACGGCAGTGAAGAAATCAATGCTGAAGAGTTTGCCTTTTTTTCTGATCGTGTGATGCAAAGGGACGATTCGATTATTGGTGTTTCATTGAATTTTTCAGTGGCGGGCAACAATATTTCAGCATTCGAAAAGAGAATCCAGCGATTTTACCAAGATCGGGAATTTAAGGTGAAGGAAAGGTCATTAACGGGCGACTTAGTAGCCGTAACCCCCAGGGATAGACACATTGTGATGACCTTTCTCTCGCCACTTGAGCTCAATGCTGACGCACTTGGTTATGATGTCTATTCTCAAGCAGACAGACATTTTGCATTGGATCAAGCCATTCAAAATAAACAGGTTTATCCAACTTCTCCGTTGCGCCTTGTAAAGGACACTAAAGGGGTTTTGCTGTTTTTACCTTTCTTTGATCAACAGACGGATGCCTTTCTAGGGGTTGCCAGTTCAATTATTACCTTGTCGACCTTAACCGATACCATAGTTCAAAAAGGCCGTTTGCCGAACACGGATTTGTATTTAGTGGACGAATTTGGTTATGGAGGCGAGCCTGTGTTAGTGGCTAAAAATATGGCAGCGAATCTATCCGTTTCTGACTTGTTAGCCACTTATGAAAAAGGTGATTTTCAACATGCCGTGAAAGCCGATATTCGCGTTGGTGCAAAAACTTGGCAGCTTTATCAAGTTAGCCACAGTTATTTCTTTAAGCAGCCGTGGATTGTTCAGCTAGTTTTGGCTTTTAGTTTATTTGTGGCGGGTTTGTTTGGTTGGTTTTTATTAATTGTTAGCAGTCATGCAGCCGACGTTGAAAACAAAGTTCGGTTGCGTACCAAAGATCTTCAATTAGCGAACGACAGCCTTAAGTTGTCTGAATTGAAGCAAAGTAGAGCAAAAGACGAAGCGGAGCAGGCAAATCGTGCTAAAAGTGAGTTTTTGGCGAATATGAGTCATGAAATTCGTACGCCATTGAATGGTGTGATTGGCAGTTTGACCTTGTTATTAAACAGCAAGTTAAACCCCAACCAAACACATTTGGCGACTTTATCAAAACACAGCTCTGAGTCTTTGTTAGATGTCATCAATGATATTTTGGATCTTTCTAAAATTGAAGCTGGGGCACTGAGTATCGAGGCTGAGCCTTTTTTATTAAGCGCTTTGGTCGAGGAAGTGACGAATATCGCCAGTCTTAAAGCGGAAGAAAAAGGCATCATTTTAAATGTGCCGGCTACCTTAGTACCCAATTTAACCTTGTCTGGTGATCGTGTGAGACTGAAACAGGTCATCATGAATTTGGTGGGTAATGCAGTAAAATTTACTCAGGTCGGCGAGGTGAATTTAACTCTGACGATTGACCGACAAGCGGACGATCATCACGTTTTATCGTTCACGGTTCAGGACACAGGAATTGGCATATCTGAGGAGGCTCAGTCGAGCTTATTTCAGCGTTTCAAGCAGGCGGATGGTTCTACTACCAGACGTTTTGGTGGTACGGGTTTAGGGTTGGCCATCAGTAAGGAAATTGTGGCTGCGATGGGAGGTGAGATTCGTTTAGAGTCTCAGAAAGGCGTTGGGTCGAGTTTTTATGTACAAATCCCAATCCAAGTGAGTGCCATTGAGGCGCCTCAGACAGTGAGTTACGATGCCAGCGTGACGCTCATTTATCAGAATGATACAGGCCGTTCTTATGTTGTGAGTGTGCTTGACTCATTAGGCTGTCAGGTTACCAGCTTTGGTGGTTTAAGTGAGGCTTTAGCCAGTGATAAGGGTTTTGAAAGACTGCTTCTATTGGATTCTGATGTATTAAAAAAGGCGTCTTCTCATGACGTCGATAAGTTGGAGCGTGTGTGTCAAGAAAAGCAGATTCAGCAAGTTTTACTGCAATCTCGCTCAGCGTTTGAATTTAGTGATAGTATGATGATTACGTCTGTTATGAAGCCTGTGTTTAGCAAGCCATTACTGGATGTTTTAGAAAGTCTGAAATCACCCGTTTTAGGAGAAGTCATGGCGACCAAGAGTAATAATGCCGCGCTAGAAAATAGCCCTGTTTTTAATGCTAAGGTGTTGTTAGCAGAGGACAATTTGACGAATCAGATAGTCGCGCGCGGCTTATTGAATCTGTATGGCGTTGAGGTTGTGATTGCTGAAAATGGTGAGCGTGCAGTGACCTTAGCCCAACAAATGACTTTTGATTTGGTGTTGATGGATTGTCAAATGCCAGTGATGGACGGTTATGAGGCAACGCGTCATATTAGGCAGTTCGATGGTACTGAAACGCCAGCAAATGTGCCAATTATTGCATTAAGTGCCAATGCAATGAAGGGAGATCAAGATGAGTGTTTTTCAGCGGGTATGAATGACCACATCGCGAAGCCTGTGTCCCAAGACAAGTTGGTGGAAGCACTGACGAAATGGCTTAAACAAACAGACTAGGGAGCAAGACTGTATTGGATTTAGTCACATTTGATAGTTCAGACTTTGAAAGTCGCCTTGCTCGTAATGAAGAGCTGATGATCTTGGTGGCCGTGGAGTTTCTGAAAGAAGCAACAGGCTTGTTGGGATTGCTGGACATTTATGTCATGGAGCGAGATTGGGACAATTTAGCTTTGGTTGCAAACCGTTTAAGAGGGGCTGGCTTAGAGGTATCGGGTTATCAGTTTTGCGATAAACTTGCCGATTTGCAGCGCATTATCGATGACGAAGCGACGTCTCAATTAGATAAGGCCTTAATCGTCTTGAACACAGAATTTGACCGTCTCTCCTTGGCTTTAAAACACGAAATTCTAAAATAATCTGTACATTCTCCGTTTTGTTAATCTCTTTTCTTTTCGACTAAAATCTTTCAAATCAATAGTGAATGACGTGTAAACGTCTGTTTATTCTCCGCTTTATGAATTTAAACTTCCTTTGTTGTTTCATTTGGGTGAATTTGTGTTTCAAATGAAACCTATCTATCATCAAATTGAAATATTTAGTTTCTATAGTCGTTCTTTCTTTTCTAAAAACAACTCATTGTGAGGAACACGGAAATGTATAAACTGAAATTGGCGTCAGCGGTGATTGGGTTCTCTATTGCAAGCTCCGGCTTTGCAGCAACCAATATTGAATGGTGGCATGCAATGGGTGGTGCGAATGGTGAAAAAGTAAATGAGATCGCCAAAGCATTTAATGACTCTCAAGATGCCTATACCGTAAAGCCTGTTTATAAAGGAAATTATACGGAAACCATGACGTCCGCAATTGCGGCTTTCCGAGCAAAAAAACAACCACACATAGTGCAAGTATTCGAAGTGGGTACGGCCAGTATGATGTCGGCAAAAGGGGCAATTTACCCTGTCTATGAATTAATGCGTGAATCAGGTCAGTCATTTGATCAAAGTGGCTTTCTAAGTGCTGTTACTGGCTATTACTCTGATCAAGACGGCAACATGTTGTCTATGCCATTCAACAGTTCAACGCCAGTTCTTTACTACAACAAAGACTTGTTTGCGAAAGCTGGCATTAAGAATCCACCAACGACTTGGGAAGAAATGGAAAGCGTTTCTCAGACGTTACTGGACAATGGTGTTAAATGTGGTTTCACGACGGCTTGGCAGTCTTGGGTTCAGTTAGAGAACTTCAGTGCTCGTCACAATGTGCCTTTTGCTAGTGAAGCAAACGGTTTTGGTGGTCTCGACACGAAATTGACATTCAATGGTTCGTTGCAAGTGGCACATATTGAGAAAATGGGTGAGTGGCAACAGAACGGTATCTTTAGTTATGGTGGTCGTCGCAGTGACTCAGCACCAAAATTCTACAGCCAAGAATGTGCGATGTTTATGAACTCCTCAGCGGGTTATGCTGGTATTAAGAAAAACGCCAAGTTTGATTTTGGTGTGTCACAGCTTCCTTACCAAGGCAGCGCTATCTCTGAGCCGAAGAATACCATCATTGGTGGTGCGTCTCTTTGGGTACTACAAGGTCATAAGAAAGAAGAATACAAAGGCGTTGCGTCTTTTCTAAGCTTCTTATCACGTGCGGAAGTGCAAGCTGATTGGCACCAATTCTCAGGCTACTTGCCCATTACCCGTGCCGCCTACGATCTAACCAAAGGTCAAGGTTTCTATGCTCAAAATGTAGGTACAGAGACCGGTGTGCTTCAGATGACATCGGGTACGCCAACGCCAAATTCCAAAGGTTTACGTCTGGGTAACTTTGTACAAATTCGTGACATCATTAACGAAGAGTTAGAAAGCGTTTGGGCAGGGCAAAAATCCGCTCAGGCTGCGTTAGACGAAGCGGTTAAACGTGGTGATGTGTTGCTGCGTAAGTTTGAAAGAGCCAATAAGTAATTAACGTCAGTTGGTTACGGTGACCCTCGCTCATGATGAGCGAGGGTTTTGTGTTTCAACTTATGGCAAGGCGCGGTATTAATGTCTGTGTATTTTCCTCATAAAAAATTACCTTATCTGTTGGTCTTACCTCAGCTTGTTATCACTCTTATCTTTTTTTTGTGGCCGGCAGAGCAAGCGTTTGAACAAGCCTTCTATCAAGAAGACGCGTTTGGTTTAAGCCGAGAGTTTGTTGGCTTTGATAACTTTGTTTATCTGTTTAATGACCCGCAGTATTACAAGTCCATTTGGGTCACTTTGGTGTTCAGTTTCTCTGTTGCCTTTTCTGGTTTGGCTATTGCGCTTTGGCTGGCGGTGATGGCGGATCGAGTGATTCGCGGTAAATTAACCTATCAAACATTACTGGTTTGGCCCTATGCGGTCGCCCCAGCTTTGGCTGGTGTGCTTTGGTGGCTATTGTTTGATCCCAGTATGGGGCCGGTTGCCTTGTGGCTGCAGTACTTTGGTGTCGACTGGAATCATTTCTTGAATGGCGACCAAGCTATGACCCTGGTAGTGATTTCAGCGACTTGGAAGCAAATCAGTTACAACTTTTTGTTCTTTTTAGCTGGCTTACAAGCGGTACCTCGTTCTCTTATTGAAGCGGCATCGATTGATGGTGCCAGCCCATTTAAACGCTTCTGGACCATAGTGTTTCCTCTGTTGTCGCCGACTACCTTTTTCTTGTTGGTGGTCAATCTAGTGTATGCCTTTTTTGACACCTTTGGGGTGATCGATGCGACCACGCAAGGTGGTCCTGGCGTGAGCACAGCGACCATGGTGTATAAAGTCTTTAATGACGGTTTTATTGGCTTAGACTTGGGTAGCTCAGCGGCTCAATCTGTGGTGTTGATGTTTTTGGTTGGCATTATGACGGTGATTCAGTTCCGTTACATTGAACGTAAGGTGGAATACTAATGATAGAAAATCGTCCTTGGCTTACCTTCGTTAGTCATTTTTCCCTGTTGCTGGGAATAGGGGTTGTGGCCTTGCCTGTTTGGGTGGCGTTGGTGGCATCGACTCACCCTAGTTCATCCTTTGGGGCCGGTGAAATTCCATTGTGGTTTGGGGATCAAGCGGTGGAGAACTGGCGATCCGTATTTTTAGGAGAGGCCAGCTCTGGTGTGGATGTGCCTGTTTGGTACATGATGCTGAATTCTTTCATCATGGCTCTTGGTATCACTGTCGGTAAGTTATTCATTTCATTGCTATCGGCTTATGCCATTGTGTTTTTTCGTTTTCCTTTTCGGGGCGCGTGTTTTTGGGTGATTTTTATTACTCTGATGTTGCCAGTGGAAGTACGTATTGTGCCGACTTATGAGGTGGTGGCGAATCTCGACATGTTGAACAGTTACTCGGGTTTGATCTTGCCTTTGATTGCCAGTGCGACAGCGACATTCTTATTCCGACAATGTTTTATGACCATGCCGGGAGAGCTGATTGAGGCGGCACGAATGGATGGGGCAGGGCCGATTCGATTCTTTTTCGACATCTTGTTGCCCATGTCACGTACCAACATCGCCGCCTTGTTTGTCATTATGTTTATTTACGGTTGGAATCAATATTTATGGCCCGTGATCATCACCACAGACGATGCTTATTACACCTTAGTAATGAGTATTAAACGCATGTTGGCGGTGGATCAGGGGGATATTGAATGGAACCATGTCATGGTCACGACGCTTCTTGCCATGATTCCGCCGGTCGCCGTGGTGATCGGTATGCAGAAGTTATTTGTGAAGGGCTTAGTGGACGCGGAGAAATAAGAAAATGTCAGATGTAGTATTAAACAATATTGGTAAAACCTACCCCAATGGGTATCACGCGATTCCAAGTATCGATCTGACGATAGAAGAAGGTGAGTTCATTGTTTTGGTTGGTCCGTCAGGTTGTGGTAAGTCAACTTTGCTGAGAATGGTGGCGGGGCTTGAGACCATTTCGCAAGGCGATTTGATGATCAAAGGGGCAAAGGTCAATGACAAAGAGCCTGCGGATCGTGACATTGCCATGGTGTTCCAAAACTACGCACTTTATCCTCATATGACAGTGTATGCGAATATGGCCTATGGTCTGAAGAATCGCGGTGAGAGCAAAGAGGTCATAGCGAAAAAAGTCACCTCTGTGGCGAACATGTTGGGACTCGAAGAATTGTTAGAACGAAAACCAAAACAGTTATCCGGTGGTCAACGTCAGCGAGTCGCCATGGGGCGTGCCATGGTGCGGGACCCCAAGGTGTTTTTGTTTGATGAGCCGCTGTCGAATCTAGACGCTAAATTGCGAGTGCAGATGCGAGTCGAGATCCGTCAGTTGCAACGAAAATTGGGTACGACCACCTTATACGTGACGCATGATCAAGTCGAAGCCATGACGTTAGCAGATCGTTTAGTGGTGCTAAACAAAGGTAAGGCTGAACAAATTGGTTCGCCGATGGCGCTGTATAACAAGCCTGCTACGCCATTTGTGGCTGCGTTTATCGGGTCGCCTTCGATGAATCTGTTGCCAGCCAATTTAGATGAACAAGGCATTCGTCTATCAGATCAGTTGTCCTTACCTTTGGTTCATGAACATAGAGGTAGCATTATCTGGGGAGTTCGCCCTGAACATTTAGAGGTGGTGAGTGAGGAAAATGCCGATTTCGCTTTACGCATTCAAGCGGTAGAATCGTTAGGAGCTGAAACCCTCATACACGGCACGGTGGGTCTGGGTGTAAAGCAGGAGCCTATGGTGGTTCGTTTATCTGGCCCTCATTGGCCTGAAATCAATTCGTTATTGTGGTTAAAAGCGCCTATGGAACATTGGCATGTTTTTGATGCCGTAACGCAACAACGCTTGTGAGATGAGTAATGACAGCGGACACAGTTTTAGATACGAAAGTAATGGGGCATCGTGGTGCAGCCTTGCTAGCACCAGAGAACACCTTGTCATCGATTAAAGCCGCGGCTGAAGCCGGTGCAAGCTGGGTTGAAATTGATGTTTATCTGATCGCAGAGGGCGGTTTGGTGATCTTTCATGACGACACGCTAGAGCGTTGCACGAACGGCACAGGGGAAACCCGTCTATTGCTTCCTGCGGACGTCTCTAGACTTGATGCTGGAGGGTATTTTTCAGCGGCTTTTAACAATGAAAAAGTGCCCACTTTGTTAGAAGCTTTGGAATGTATCCAGTCATTGGGATTGGGTCTCAATTTGGAAATCAAACACGCTGATAAAGATGTAGAGAATATAGTGCCAGCTGTGATGGCCGTATTGCGCGATCATTGGCAGGATAATAATAAATTGATTATTTCTAGCTTTAATCATCAGGCGTTGCAACTGTGCTACGAGATTGCTGATGGGCGACATTTGGCTCAATTGTATGAAGCCATTCCTGATGACTGGCAAGCTCAACTACAGAGCATTGAAGCCTACAGTTTGAATTGTGACTATAGCGTTTTAACCAAAGAACAAGCGCAAGCCGTGAAAGCTGCAGGGTATAAGTTGCTTTGTTATACACCAAATGACCCTGATTTGGTGGCGTCTCATTGGGAATGGGGGATGGATGCAGTGATTACCGATGACCCGACTCAGTTTGCATTTTTAGTCGAAAATGAAAGGCTTTAATGTGGCATTAAGTGACCGACAGAATCAAATTTTAAATTGGGTTCAGCAAGAAGACGCCTTGTTAGTGGAAGACATGGTTGCTCGTTTTAATGTGTCTTCTCAAACCATTCGCAAAGACATTAATTTGCTGGCGGAGCGTCATTTGGTGCGCCGTACCCATGGTGGTGTGGCGCCTCTATCAAGTACCGAGAATTTGCCTTTTGATCATCGTCAGTTACTAAACGGTGAGTCAAAAGCCACGATTGCAGCTCGAGTCGCTGAGATTATTCCTGACGGTGCGTCGGTCTTTTTAGGCATAGGGACAACGGTTGAGTATGTGGCGAAAGCCTTGGTTTCTCATCAACACTTACAAGTGTTCACCAACAATCTTACCGTCGCCAGCATCTTTGGCAGATACCCTCATATTCGTGTTCGAGTGTTGGCGGGTAAGTTGAGGCACCGCCATTATGATTTAGTGGGTGAGGAAACCTTAATAGGCCTAAGGCAATATTATTTTGATTATGGCGTGTTGGGTTGTGGTGGATTAGATGAGGCGCAGGGGGTATTGGATTTTGATCCAGAAGAGGCCGCCGTCAGTCGTGTTTTAGTGGATCAGAGTCGACACAGTTTGCTGGTGGCTGATCGGCATAAATGGGGGCGAAAGGCCATGGCACGGGTGCATGATTTTTCGGCGATTGATCAAATTTTCACTGATGAATTATCCGAAAAGCAAAAGCAGTTACTCACCTTGCATGGCGTTCAAATACAACTTTGTTCATAAGGTGACTATGTCTATTTATGCTCTTTCTGAGTTGGCAATGCAGGATTGTCAGCGCTTACGGTTTATTTTAACGGACTTCGATGACACCTTAACCTGGCAAGGGCAATTGCCAGTAGAAACCTTGCAATCTTTAGCCGAACTAGCGGCTCATGGCATAAAAGTTATTCCAGTGACCGGCGGTTGTGCTGGTTGGTCGGATATGATTGCTAGGGCTTTGCCGGTTGAAGGGGTCATAACCGAGGGCGGAGCGTGTTTTATTGGTCGTGATGAACGACAACATCTGACTTATAGTTTTTGGCGTGAAGAATCTGAGATGCGCGCCGAGCAACAGCAAATTTTGTCGCAAGTTGAGGGTGTTTTAAGTGGGTTTCCAGACTTAAAGCTTGCGCGTGATCAGGCCTATCGTCTGACCGATGTGGCGATTGATTATGCTCAAGATGTTAATCCTCCAGCTATTGCTTCCAAAGAAGCCTGTTTGGAGGCGTTGTTAGCGCTAGGGCTAAACGCACGTGCTAGTTCGATTCACATTAATGTGTGTTCTGCTGGTTATGACAAATTCGCGATGGCGCAACGGGTGCTGAGTCAGGTGTATCAATTGAGCGAGCAACAGCAGCGTGAGCAAGTGTTGTATGTGGGGGATGCGCCTAATGACGAGAGTATGTTTGCGCGTTTTCCACTTAGTGTCGGGGTGGCCAATATTGCTCATCATTTAGCGCAAATGCAGCATCATCCTAGGTTTCAAACCAGTGAACCTGGAGGGCTAGGTTTTGCAGAGTTAGCTCAGGTGGTTTTGGCGTCTCGCTCAATTTAAGCGATTATCTATTGTCGGAGTATTCGCAATCGCCGAGGTGTTTTGAAATCACCTCGGCGGCCAATTTTACTGCACCTTTCATTTCTTCATAAATATCATCATGAGTGCGAAACGCTGGTGCGGTGACACTGATGGCGGCCACTACCTCATGCCGTGAATTAAAAATGGGCGCTGCAGCACACTTGATTCCTATTTCGTGCTCTTCAAGGTCCAGTGAAATACCAGTGTCTTTTATTTGCTGTAAATTGTCTTGCAGTGCTTTCGGTGTGGTGAGTGTATGCTCAGTATGACGAATAAAGGCTTGTTCGCAGATGACCTGTTGTTGTTTTTTGGGTGGTAAAAACGCCAACATCGCTTTGCCAACACCGGTGCAATAAACAGGGCCTTTTTTGCCAACAGCGGAATATAGCCTCAAGCTTTTAGGGCTTTCTAGTTTGTCGATGTAGATCACCTCAGCGCCATCTAAAACGGCTAGGTGAATGGTTTCTTGGGTGCTAGACCATAAATCACGCATGGGTGAGGCGGCCACATCTCGAATGTCTAAGTTGGCCCAAGTTCGGTGCGCTAAAGCCAATAATCCATAACCTGGGTAATAAGCTTGTTTGTGCTCATCAAAGCGTACTAGGCCATGTTCTAACAAGGTATTAAGTTGACGGTGAGCGGTGGCTTTAGGCAATTCAGACAGGTCAACCAGTTCAGCAAAGCGCAATGGTACAGGAGAGGTACATACATGATTTAGCATGTTGAGTGCTTTGCTAAGAGAAGAACCAGCGGTTTTTTTTTCCATGATCTTTCCTGTCTGTAAAACATGTTATGGTTAGAATGCGTTTTATCTTAACATTGTCAGTTAAGAGAATATATTTTAAAACGCTTTTTCGTTTTCTGTAGGATCAAGAGTCAATATAGACGGAGTGGTTAATATGGCGAATGCTTTACGTATCTGGCGACGCATGGTAATGCCAGATCTTGTTCGTGTGCATCGTTATCAGAGTTTGCCTGAGCAAGGGCCAAAGGTGCTGTTTTTTAGTGGTGGCTCAGCACTAAATAAAATCAGTCGTGTGTTTAAAGAATATACCCATCATTCCATACATTTGGTGACTCCGTTTGATTCTGGTGGTAGTTCCGCTAGGTTACGAGCCGCATTTGATATTCCTGCCGTGGGCGATTTGCGAAGTCGCTTAATGGCGCTGGCGGATGAAACTGTTTTGGGCCAGCCTGAAGTGTACGCTTTGTTCACTCATCGTTTAAGCAGTACAGAATCCATGTCTGAACTAAGTGCGCAATTGGATGCTTTGGTTAAAGGTGAGCACGAGTTAATCACCAATATACCGAACCCGATGAAGGCCTTGATTCAAACCCAGTTGGCGGTGACCCAGACTGAAATAGATGAAGGGTTTGATTTACGCGGAGCAAGCATTGGCAATCTGATTATGGCGGGAGGCTTTTTAAATAACCAGCACCAGCTTGACCCGATCGTGTTCTTGTTTTCTCGTCTGATCAAGGCGCTTGGAGAAGTAAAAACCACACTGGATGCGGATCTGCATTTGGGTGTTGAGCTGGAAAATGGCGATGTGGTATTAGGACAACATAATATTACAGGCAAAGAAACTTCAGCGCTTGCCAGTCCGATTAAACGCATGTGGCTCAATAAGGGGTTAACCCAACCACAACCAACTAACCGTCCGATTGCTGACGATCGAAAAGACGCTATCGAAACGGCGGACTTGATTTGTTACCCACCAGGCAGCTTTTACAGTAGCTTGTTGGCCAATTTGGCGCCGCAGGGTGTGGGGCAAGCCATTTGTCAAAATCCTAATCCAAAGGTCTATGTGCCGAATTTAGGAACGGACCCAGAACAGTTAGGTTTATCTTTAACGGAACGAGTCGAGCGCTTAATCGCTGCCATCATAAAAGATGTGCCTGAGCATGCGAATTATTCAGCATTGGATTACATATTGCTTGATGATCGTTATAATTATGGTGAATTGGATTTTGATAAACTGACCCGGCTCAATGTGGCGGTGATTAAAACGCCTCTGATCACTCATAAACCTGAAAAGTACGATGAAAGACTGGTGGCTAAGGCCTTGTTGTCTCTTGTATAACAGCGATTTTTGAGAACTTGTGCTACTTTATAGTAGGAATGCTTTAAATATGAACAAGCATAGAATATACGTTGGTTGGAGTGGGATAAAAAAAATTACGAGACGTAACACTTTTGTGTTTCTCGAAACATCACCTTAGCTGTCATAGTAGCGGTACTAGATAATAAGAGAACTGTCATGGGTACAAGAGTACTGATATGTGATGATTCAAAAATGGCAAGGAAGCAATTGGCAAAGGTTTTGCCAAATGACTGGAATGTCGAAATTGAATTTGCTGAGAATGGTCAAGATGCGCTGGAGCAAATAGCAGCGAATGCGTTTGATGTCTTATTCTTAGATCTGAATATGCCAATAAAAGATGGCTATGAAACCCTTGAAGCCCTTCAAGGTTTCTCTCAAGCACCTGTTGTAATTGTGGTGTCTGGTGACGTACAGCCCAAAGCCATTGAGCGTGTGAAAGCAATGGGTGCGGCGGCGTTCCATAAAAAACCAGCGGCGACAGAGGACATCCGTACATTGTTGTTGGAGCTAGGGGTATTCTCGCCAAATGCTCAAGCGAGTGTGACGCCTAATGATGTGGCTACTGCGGCGGAAAGCTTTACGTTGCAAGAAACCTTGCAAGAAGTCTCTAATATTGCCATGGGGCGTGCTGCGAGTGTGTTGGCGGAAATGCTCAATGTCTTTATTAAGTTGCCGGTACCGAGAGTCAACATCCTAGAAGTGGGCGAGCTGCAAATGGCACTGGAGTACAGTGTTAAAGAGGATAGCTGTTCCGCGGTGTCCCAAGGGTTCGTGGGATCCGGTATTGCCTTTGAGGCTTTGCTGATTTTTAACGACTCCAGTTTTCCAGACATGGCGACCTTGTTGGGGATGACGGATGTGAGTTCTCGAGAACATGAAACAGAACTCTTAATGGATGTGTCCTCTGTGCTCGTAGGGCCTTTTATGACCGCGGTTGGTAAGCAATTGAATATTGATTTCAGCCATGGTCATCCAACGTTACTTGGTCAGCATGTCAAAATCGCGGATTTAATTAATGTGAAAAAAGCTTCTTGGAAACGCACATTAGCGGTCGAAATTGTTTATGAAGTGGAGAATTACCAGATCAATTGTGATTTGATGTTATTGTTCACAGAAGATTCGGTACCGACATTAGAGCACTTGTTGTCATTTCTGGCGGAGGACGAATGAGTATGCAATCTGATGGCTTAGCCGATTTTCATTGGATGTTTGACCTATTGCACCACATTGATGTGGGGCTGGTGGTGTTGGATCGACAATATAAAGTGCAGTTGTGGAACAGCTTTATGGAGAATCACAGTGGTGTGAGCTCTTCAATTGCTAAGCAGCAGTCTTTATTCAGTGTATTTCCTGACCTTGATCAAAACTGGTTGCAGCAAAAATTGGACAATGTGTTTAGCTTGAAAACACCCATCTACATTTCTTGGGAACAGCGATCTCATTTGTTCAAGTTTACATGCTATCGACCACTCACCAGTATTGCCGATTACATGTATCAAAACATCGCAATACGTCCTATTTCTGGTCCTGATGGCTCCATTAATCAAGTGTGTTTGGTGGTGTATGATGTCACTGATGTGGCAACCAACAAGATGGCCTTTGATGCCATTCGCCAAGGCACAACAAAAACCTAATGAAAAAAGCCACCTCAGGGTGGCTTTTTTATGCTTGTAAATCAGACCCTTTCGGACACTTATTCTTCTTGTGTTTTATGGCCTAAAAGACCTTTTAGGTTGAGCATTATTTCATTCCTTTTGGGAGAATTTTTGCCTTCGAATTTTCGGTATAAACACAAACTATTGTAATCGTCATTTGTGGGGTTACTATGTGCGTATGAGAAATAGTAACTGGGGTGATAAATGAATGGCCAACTGATGAAAGAGTTGGAAGAGCTGGGGGGGGAAATACGCCCCGCAAGCTTAAAAAAATGTGATGAAATTATCATAGATCAACCTGGCTTTAGCGCCGTCATTGCTCTATGGGGTGGGCATCTGGTGAGCTTTACACCGTCTGGTCAACCTGATCTCCTTTTTCAATCGGAGAACAAAGGTGGTGAAGGCCGTTTTGGGCGTCGCCATTTTGGTGTGCCTGTATGCTGGCCTTGGTTTGGTGCCAATGAAGAGCAAGAAGATTTTCCCGCACACGGATTGGCACGTTATTTTCGTTGGGAGTTTATTGAAGCTGGGCGCTTTAAAAATGGCGATGTGAAAATTGTGATTCGTCTAGCCTCGGAAGACCATCCGTTGATTGAAGAAATGTGGCCTTATGCCTTTGAATTGCGGCAAGTGTTTCGTTTCTCCAGCAAGGGTTTTCGCATTAATTTTACCGCTGCGAATCTATCCGATAAGCCAATGCCAGTGAGTGAAGCCTTACATACTTATTTCCATGTGGCTGATAATAAAACCGCGCAAGTACATGGCTTGGATCAAGTTACGTATGTTGATAAATTTGATGAAGGTCGTGAATATCAGCAGCAAGGCGTAGTGACACCTTGCAATCATATGGATCGAGTGTATGTGTCATCGCCAGAAGAATGTGAGATTCATGACCCTGATATGCAGCGTCGCTTGATTATTCAAACGGAAGGCAGTGGCAGTACAGTATTGTGGAATCCGGGTGGCAAGTTGGCAAAGAAACGTGCCGATATGGACAAAGAGGATTATTGTCGCTTTGTTTGTGTTGAAGCCGGTAATGCCTTGTCAGACGCTTATGTGATTGCGCCAGGTGAGATTCACCAATTGAAGCTAAAGGTGAAGCATAAGCCGCTAATGGAAGACTAGGTTTTCTCTCGGCTATTATCATTAAAAAAACCGCTGGATGTCAGATGCATTCAGCGGTTTTTTTGTGACCACTTAAACATTTAGTCTAAGTTGTATTCCATAATCAATGGCGCATGGTCAGAGAAACGCTGACCTTTGTAGATTGTGCCACCTTGGATCAAGTTTTTCAGGCCTGGTGTGGCGATTTGATAATCCAAACGACCACCTTCGTCCAATTTCCAAGCGCGCTCGTAGTCAGGCCACCAAGTGTATTGTTTATCTTGCTTATTTACCTGACGGAAAGCATCGATGTATTCCAGCTCGTTGAAGATTTCATTAATCCATTTGCGCTCTTCTGGTAAGAAACCAGAATTTCGCTGATTCACAAACCAGCTACTGACGTCGATCGGAGAGCGAGCCACATTCGCGGTGCCGCAAAAAATAAATTCGCGGCGCTTACGGCGGGTTTTAATCAAATGGTTCTTAAAGCCTTCCATAAAGCGATATTTATGCTCTTGTAGGGTTTCTTCATGATTCGATCCATGTGGTGTTAAAAAAGCACCAATACTGACCTTGTCAAAATCCGCTTGAATGAAGCGACCTTCAAAGTCACATTCAGGGAAACCCATGCCAGTCATAATGGCCTTTGGCATGCTCTTACAATAGATGGCAACGCCCGCTTGATCAGGGTTTTCCATCGAATCAAAGAAATACGTGTTGTATTCAGGTGGAAAGAAAACGCTGTCATTTAGGCTGCGTTCATCGACCTGTATGTCTTGTAGACACACAACATCTGGGTTCTGACGAACCATCCATTCAAAAAAGCCGCGATCGGCTGCTTGTTTTATACCGTTTACATTAAGGCTGATGACCTTCATTTCTGGTCCCTACAATTCCTAGCCGTGTGTTATATTAGCGCCTATCCTAAGTTAGCATGGCTTTTTATACCATCTCGGTGACGCTGTGTTGTGAATTTTTATCTTTCTGGAGTCGGTATGAAACCTTACCAAAGAGACTTTATTAAATTCGCTATTGAGCAAAACGTTTTGCGCTTTGGCGAATTTACACTTAAATCAGGCCGTGTAAGCCCTTACTTTTTTAATGCAGGCTTATTTAGTTCAGGCCAAGCATTAGCAAAGTTAGGTCGTTTCTACGCGGCCTCTCTCATGGAAGCAAATGTTCCATTTGATGTTCTATTTGGCCCTGCTTACAAGGGCATTCCATTGGCAACCACTACCGCCGTTGCCTTATACGATCATCATGATCTAGATACACCATACGTATTCAACCGCAAAGAAGCAAAAACTCACGGTGAAGGTGGCTCTTTAGTCGGTGCCGCTCTTGCTGGTCGCGTCATGATCATTGATGACGTAATTACCGCAGGAACGGCCATCCGCGAAGTCATGGCCATCATTCAACAAGCGAACGCATTGCCTGCTGGTGTGCTTATCGCACTGGATCGTCAAGAACGAGGCCAGGGCGAATTATCTGCTATTCAAGAAGTTGAGCGTGACTTCGGTATGCCTGTCATCAGCATAGTGTCACTCAACGACATCATGACCTATCTGGCTGAGCAAGACTCACCTGAATTTGCCCAGCATTTGGATGCGGTAAAAGCTTACCGAGACCAATACGGTATCTAATGGCTGCGCTAAGGCTCGGCATGGCTGAGTCTTAGCGGTTCTGCATCAAGTTTTGTGCCAATATAGGCCACTGTTCCTTCCAAGCTTCCATCGGCTTAGTTTTGAACTCACTGCGAACATAATGACGAACTTTGCCTTCGATCACCGCCAGCAAAAAATCCGCCGTTGGTGCCACGCCCATTTTAGATCGCAAACCTTGTTTTAAATCCGCTTCTCGAATGACTTGTTTCAGCTGTGTTTCGATGCGATCAAATAGCTGTGCAATACGCACTCTTAGGCGTTCCGTCTCACCTGACAAAGCGTCCGCTGTGAGCAATCGACACATGCCTGGGTTTTGTTGAGCAAATCCGAGGATCAGCGTCATCATCATTTCAATACGAGATACAACGTCAGTTTCTTCTTGAATAATACGATTGATACGAGAAAAAAGGGATTCTTCAATGAACTCGATCAAGCCTTCAAACATCTTCGCCTTACTTGGAAAATGGCGATACAGAGCGGCCTCTGAAACGCCAACTTGTTTGGCAAGTGCAGCCGTTGTGATGCGAGCACCTGGGCTGCTTTCTAGCATTTGTGCTAACGCTTGCAAGATTTGAGTGCGGCGATCGATTTTTTTATTGCTCATGGTCTCGTACCCAGTAATAACCTATTGTCCAAGTATCTTTAATATCGCGAGTGCTTATTGAACACCCGCTTTGGTATTGGAGATTAATGTGCCAACACCTGTGTCAGTAAAGATTTCCAATAATGTAGCATGAGGCACTCGGCCATCAATAATGTGCGCACTGGTCACACCTGCATTCACGGCCGATAAAGCGCAACTGATTTTTGGTAGCATACCACCATAAATGGTGCCATCAGCAATCAGGGCATCGACTTGCGCTGTGCTTAACCCAGTTAAGACATTACCTTGTTTATCCTGAACACCTGAGATGTTCGTCAGCAACATCAGTTTTTCCGCCCCTACGGCTTCCGCCACCTTGCCGGCCACTAAGTCCGCATTGATGTTGTAGGCATGACCTTCTTCGTCTACCCCAATAGGGGCAATGACAGGGATCAAATCACTGCTTTCAAACCATTTAAGGAACTCGGTATCGACACTGGCGACTTCGCCAACATGACCAATGTCCACTTGTTCTGGTGCAGTTGCGCCTTCTACCTGTTGCTTTACAAAAAGTTTTTTCGCTTTGATGAAGCGGCTGTCTTTGCCTGTGATACCAATGGCTTTACCACCGGCCTCACAAATTAGGTTAACGATCTCTTTGTTGACCTGACCGCCAAGAATCATTTCTACTACATCCATGGTGGCCGTGTCGGTCACCCGCATGCCATTAATGAATTTAGATTCAATGTTTAGTTTCGCCAGCATGTCACCAATTTGTGGACCACCACCGTGTACCACAATGGGGTTGATGCCGATGGCTTTCATTAAAACGATGTCTCGAGCAAATCCAGCCTGTAGTGTTTCATCTGTCATGGCGTTACCGCCGTATTTAATGACCAATGTTTTACCAGCAAAGCGTTGAATATAAGGTAGAGATTCACTCAAGACCTTAGCAACATCTAAAGCAGATTCGCGAGAAAAAGCCACGTTTTAATTACTCCTGTTACGCTAAACGAAAAAGTTGCCTGTCATCATGTTCAATGCACGGAAAGAGACATAGACATCAAGTATTAAAATATTAGGCCGCCATGGTAAAACGATGACATACAAGGCGGATAACGAGTGTAAGCAACCACTTAGGGTTGAAATAATAACGTGAACTTAGCGGATTAACTACCGAAAAGTGTATGAAAATTACCAACTACTGACTTATGAAAGTAAATTTCGATGAGTCATCGAGAAATAGTTGAATTAATGCGATTATGTGAGGAAAAAGGGTGAGTAAAACTCACCCTTTGGATGCGGTTTGTTATTTTGTGCCTGTGTGGCCAAAGCCACCTGCGCCGCGTTCGGTTTCTTCAAATTCGGTGACGATGTCAAAATCTGCTTGTACAACAGGCAGTAGCACTAATTGGGCCACTCGCTCACCCGGTTCAATAGTGAAGCTTGTGTTGCCACGGTTCCAACAAGACACCATTAGCTCGCCTTGGTAGTCTGAATCGATTAAGCCAACTAGATTGCCTAATACTATGCCGTGTTTATGACCTAAACCTGAACGAGGTAAAATTGTGGCTGCTAGATTTGGATCCTGAATGTAAATGGACAGGCCCGTTGGTAATAGAGTAGTTTCGCCTGGCGCCAGTTCAATGGCCTTGTCTAAACAGGCTCTTAAATCCAATCCCGCTGAGCCTTCGGTAGCATAGGTTGGTAGCGGGATTTCGTTGCCAATTTTGTCGCTGAGGATTTTTAATTGAATGGCTTGTTTCATGAGGTTCTCTTACTTAGATAAAGTGGATTTGAAGTGAGTATGGATATGTTCAACTAGCTGGATGGCCAGCTGGTTTTTCGTTGCAAGCTCGGAAGACCAAGTTTGCTCCTTGGTGAGCACTGTTACTTGGTTTTGATCTTGATTAAAGCCAATGTCCGTTCTAGAGACATCGTTGGCGATGATCATGTCTAATCCTTTGCGTGCCAGTTTGTCTTTTGCATAGTGTATGACATCTTGAGTTTCAGCAGCAAAGCCGACGATATATTTTGCGCCTTTTTGGCTCGCCAGGGTGGCAATAATGTCTGGATTTTTGACTAAAGTGAGCTGCATTTCATCCGCATTAGACTGCTTTTTCATCTTCTGATGATTAATGGCCTTCATTTTAAAGTCGGCAACGGCAGCGGCCCCAATAAAGACATCGGCTTGGTTGGTCATGGCTTGTTGGCAAGCGGCGAGCATGTCGTCGGCGCTTTTGATCGTGATCAGGTTAACGCCGTTTGGTGCTGGAAGGTTAACTGGGCCTGAAATCAGCGTCACATTGGCTCCGCGTAGTTGTGCGGCTTGAGCCAGTGCGAAGCCCATTTTGCCTGAACTGTGATTGCTGATGTAACGAACAGGGTCAATGGCTTCCATGGTTGGTCCTGCGGTAATGACCCAATCTTGTCCTGTGAGGTCTTTTGTACCATTAACTTGATCCGCAACCTTATGATGAAAGTATTGTTCAACATAAGCGAAAATATCAGAGGGTTCGCTCATGCGGCCTGGGCCTACATCGCCACAGGCTTGCGCGCCATCGGCTGGTCCCACAGAAAAAACACCACGATCTGCGAGAGTATTGGCATTGGCTTGTGTGGCTGGGTGTCGCCACATGGCTTGGTTCATTGCTGGCGCTAGTAAAACAGGGGATTCTGTGGCCAAGCATAGGGTGCTTAGAAGATCGTTGGCCATGCCTTGTGCGTAGCGTGCCATAAAATCAGCAGAGGCGGGAGCAACGACAATCAGATCGGCCCACTTAGCGAGCTCAATATGCCCCATACCGGCTTCGGCACTTGGGTCCAACAGCGTGCTGCGAACAGGATTGCCAGATATGGCTTGTAGTGTCATGTCAGTGACAAAGGCTTTGGCACCATCAGTTAAGACAACTTGCACTTCAGCGCCGGCCTTAGTGAATAAGCGAATTAACTCAATGCTTTTATAGGCGGCAATGCCACCTGTGATGCCTAATAGAATGCGTTTTGCCGCTAGGTTTGACATAAAAAACTTCTCAAGTCGTTCAGTGATCTATATGGTTAGTTGTGTTGGCAGGAAGCCGAATACAACAAGATTATCATGGATCAAGGAGTAGATCATGAGTATTAAACACTGGCCAGAACAAGAACGCCCCCGTGAAAAATTAATTCATCAAGGCTCTGCTGCCTTGTCGGATGCTGAGTTATTGGCGATTTTTCTTCGTACAGGCTCTCATGGCTTGAGTGCTGTGGCGTTGGCAAGACAATTGTTACAGCATTTTGGTGGCTTACGTACCTTAATGTCGGCCAGTCGAGAGGAATTTTGTCAGGGATTTGGTTTGGGGGATGCCAAATATACTCAGCTTCAGGCTGTATTGGAAATGTCTCGCCGCTATCTTCAGGAGCAACTCGTCAGAGAAACGGTCTTTACGAACGTCGACAATGTAAAAGCCTATCTATTAAGTCAACTAAGACATTCATCCAGAGAGCGCTTTGTGGTGCTTTTTTTGGACAGCCAGCATCGACTTATCCGCTATCAAGAACTGTTTCAAGGAACCATTGATAGTGCTGCAGTTTACCCTAGAGAAGTTGTGAAAGCGGCTCTTACTAATGATGCTGCTGCCATTATCATTGCTCATAATCACCCTTCAGGAATATGTGAACCTAGCCAGGCAGATATTTCTATTACTGATCGTATAAAGAGGGCGTTGGAACTGATTGATGTGAGGTTGTTAGATCACTTTATTGTTGGTGAAGGCCAACCTTTGTCTTTGGCCGAACGAGGATATGTATGAGTCCTGCAAGACGATTGAGTACGTCCTAAAACAGGATATAGGACGAACGACGAGACTTTTCTTCTTATCGTCACATTATCTTTTAACGTACTAGAGGTAATGTGATGATTCGAATATTGATAGGCTTTTGTGTTTTTTGTTCAACAACGTTATTCAGTTTGGCTCAGGCCGCTGATGACGTTCGTGTCGGAATGCAAAGCTTGAGTGTTTTTTCTGAACTAAGAAAGGAGAAGGTTGCCTTCAAGGTTTGGTATCCAACGCTGAGTACCGAGAAGCCGACGGTGCTTACTCGCAGCCGAATTTTTAAGGAAGTTCCAGTTGTTCTAGAAGCAAACGTTTCATCCGGTCGCTATCCTTTGGTTGTTATGTCTCATGGGTCTGGTGCTAACAACGATACGTTAGCTTGGCTTGCGACTGAGTTGGTAAAAGTGGGTTTTATTGTTGCTGCGCCCAATCACCCGGGGACCACATCGGGAGACTCAACTCCGGTAGACACGCCTAAGTTGTGGCAACGTACTGATGATCTTTCCTTGTTGGTGAGTTATATGCTTGATGTATGGGATGGTCGTGAGCATGTCGATTCTCAACGCGTTGGGGCATTAGGGTTTTCGCTGGGCGGAGCGGCCGTTATGTCTTTGGTCGGAGCGCGTGCGAATCTGGAAAGCTACGCTGTCTATTGTGAGACCTTTCCTAGTATGGCGGATTGCCATTGGTTTCGTTCCGGGGTCGGTTATGTTGATGGCAAACAGGTCGTGATGGCTCCTTTTGATCTCAGAATGACTGATAAGCGTAAATTTGAGCGGTTAAATCTAGATCACCGTATTAAATCTGCTGTATTGGTTGATCCTGCTGTCGCGCAAGCTTTTGACTCTCACAGCCTGCGTGCCATTTCTATTCCTATGCATTTTATTAATCTTGGTAGCAAAGCAAGTGTTCCTATTTCTGTCGCTTCCAGTGTTTTGTCCGAAACTGTAATGAATGGACGAATAGATTATGTTGCTAAGGCGACTCATTTCAGCTTCTTGCCTGAGTGTAAAATTGGAGCGAAAGCTTTCCTAGAGAGTGTGGGTGAAAGGGATCCTTTATGTGATGAAGTGGGAAACAGAACGAGAAAAGCCATACATGATGAGCTGGTGTCGCTTATTCTCACTACTTTTCATAATACTTTGTAAGGGGTGACAGAAAAAATGGTTTGGAAATTGATCATTTTTTGACAAATGATTTGATTGAAACGCGGTGCTGTGAGAGAATTCGCGCCGCTATTCCTCGGTACGGGATATTTTTGGTTCATTCGGAACCATGCTCCGCCTGAGGAAGTGAAGCACACTTCCAATAATTTTCTGGATAGCAAAAGGTATTTAATTATGTCTCGCGTATGTCAAGTTACTGGGAAGCGTCCTGTTACAGGTAACAACGTTTCTCACTCAAAGCGTCGTACTAAACGTCGTTTTCTTCCAAACCTTCACTGGCACCGTTTTTGGGTCGAAGGCGAAAACCGTTACATCCGTTTACGTGTCTCTTCTAAAGGTATGCGTATTATTGATAAAAAAGGTATCGAAACAGTTCTTGCTGAAATTCGTGCCAACGGCGAAAAAGTATAAGGATCTGAATCATGGCTTCTAAAGGCGCTCGCGATCTAATTCGCATGGTATCTTCCGCTGGTACTGGTCACTTTTACACAACTGACAAGAACAAGCGTAATACTCCAGACAAACTAGAAATGAAAAAGTTTGATCCTGTAGTACGTAAGCACGTAATGTACAAAGAAGCGAAAATTAAATAATTTTTGGCTTTTTCAAAAAGACCGACTCAGTGAGTCGGTTTTTTTGTATCTAGTAGATATACTTTGTTCGCTTGGTCAGTATTTTATGAGTCTTGTTATTGAGGTAAGAGATGCCTGAATTACCGGAAGTAGAAACCACACTGCGTGGCATTGAAGCGCATTTAGTCGGGCGAAAACTTGTTCAAGTGGATATTCGCCAGCCGCAATTACGCTGGTTGATTACCCCAGAGTTGCGCACTGAAATGGTGGGGCAAGAAATTACTCACTTATCACGACGTGGAAAATACATAGGTATTCATACCGCCAAAGGTACTTTGATCATTCATTTAGGCATGTCAGGCAGTTTGTATTTTGTGCCGGCCAATACACCACCTTTGTTTCATGATCATGTGGACTTTTGTTTTGCGGGTGATGGTGACTGGTTACGCTATACCGACCCAAGGCGTTTCGGTGCTATTTTGTGGACCACCGAAGATTGGCAAACTCATGATTTATTACGTCATCTTGGTCCTGAGCCTTTAACAGATGACTTTAATGTGGACTATCTATACGCCAAAGCTAAGGGACGTAAAATGCCCATCAAGACTTTTATTATGGACAGTAAAGTCGTGGTTGGGGTGGGCAACATATACGCAAATGAAGCGTTGTTTAAGGCCGGTATTCGCCCAAATAGAATGGCGGGAAATATTTCCAAAGTTAGAATGCGTAAATTGGTTGAGTGCATTAAAATAGTGCTTGCCAATGCCATCAAGCAGGGCGGCACCACATTAAAAGATTTTGTCGGTGGTGACGGTAAGCCTGGTTACTTTAAGCAAGAGTTGGCGGTTTATGGTCGAGCTGGCCTGCCATGTACCCAGTGTCAAAAGGTTTTGACGGAGGTTCGACAGGCACAACGCAGTACAGTGTATTGTGCAAAATGCCAAACCTGACCTTTTGTTTAGTTTCGGCACAAGAATTGCTCATATATCGATTGATTTAGTCAATCAAAGCGAAATTTTTTGGGTACCTTATGAACTTTGCGCAAAAACTTTGGTTAAAATGTGCATATTTCGTTGCGGTATTTTATTAATAGGTTTATTTTTGACCAGTTAGGCAAGGTTAGATTTGTCTAGATTAATTACATAAAAAGAGGAATAGGAATGAAAGGTGTCTTTATTGCGTCAGTAACGGCGTTGGCCATCTCTGCAAGCATGGCTCAAGCAGCTGATCCAGCGGTGGTTTACGACCAAGCCGGTAAGTTCGATAAGTCTTTTAACGAAGGTGTCTACAATGGCGTGAAAAAATACACGTCTGAGAGTGGTGTACAAGTTCGTGAATTTGAGCCGAAGAACGAAGCTCAGGTAGAACAGGGTTTACGTCGTCTTGCAAAACGTGGTTATTCACCAATCGTTGCTGTTGGTTTCAACATGTCTTCTGCTGTTGAAAAAGTAGCAAAAGATTTCCCAGAAATTCATTTCAGCATCATCGACAGTGTGATTGATCTGCCAAACGTTCAATCTATCGTCTTTAAAGAGCATGAAGGCTCTTTCCTTGTTGGTGCATTGGCGGCCATGGCGTCTAAAACAGATGCTGTCGGTTTTGTTGGTGGCATGGATATTCCTCTTATCCGTAAGTTTGGCTGTGGTTACGAGCAGGGCGTAAAATACGTAACGTCTGGTGCGACAGTATTGCAAAACATGACAGGTTCAACGGGCGCTGCTTTCAATGACCCAACCAAAGGTTCTGAGCTTGCTAAGAGCCAGTTCTCGAAAGGCGCTGATGTCGTATTCGCTGCAGCTGGTGGTACGGGTATCGGTGTTTACCAAGCGGCGAAAGACGAAGGTAAATTGGCGATCGGTGTTGACTCTAACCAAAACCATTTACAACCAGGTACTATGCTAACGTCTATGGTTAAGCGAGTTGATCTAGCGGCTTATGATACTTATAAGAGCTCTGCTGATGGTAGCTGGAAATCCGGTGTAAAGGTATTAGGTTTGGCTGAAGGTGGTGTAGATTGGGCGCTTGATGATAACAACGCTGGCCTGATTACAGCGGACATGAAGGCTAAGGTCCAAGACATTCGTAGCAAAATCGTGAGCGGTGAAATCCAGGTTCATGACTACATGTCAGACAATACTTGTAACTACTAAGTTATGACAGAAAACAGTTGCTCGCAGGCGCGGGCAACTGTTTTTTTTGTGTAAAGTATTTCATTCATATTGCTAGGATGCGGTTGAATCGAAATTTGAAAAGCCAGTTTTGCATATGCGAGCCCTTTACACACACGTAAGTGTGCGCTTTTCAACGTAAGAGAGATCTTGTAATACAAAACACCTAAGGTGTTTTCGCTTTAGAGGCAGACTCTAAGCGTTCCATTTAAGCAGACGAATAACTTTTTGATATGACGAATAATACAGTGCCATTCGCAATAGAATTGCGAGATATCAGCAAACGCTTTGGGGCCGTTCAGGCCAACAAAGACATTTGCTTACAAGTTCCGGCTGGTACCATTCACGGCATTATTGGTGAAAACGGTGCAGGAAAATCGACTTTGATGAGTATCATTTATGGCTTTTATGAAGCTGATACAGGGTTCATCGAAGTAGACGGCAAACGAGTTGATATTCGTAGTTCACAAGACGCGATTGATGCTGGCATCGGCATGGTGCATCAGCACTTTATGTTGGTGGAAAATTTTAGTGTACTTGAGAACGTGGTCTTAGGTACTGAAGGTGGTGCTTTATTAAAAGGTGGCATGGCTGCGGCTCGGGTTGAACTTCAACGCTTGGCCAAAGAGTACAGCTTGGACATTGATGTGGACGCAATCGTTGAAGAACTTCCGGTTGGTTTACAGCAACGTGTGGAAATCTTAAAAGCTTTGTATCGCGGTGCTCGCATCTTGATTTTGGACGAGCCAACGGGGGTATTAACACCTCAAGAGGCCGATCATTTATTCCGTATTTTGAAATCCCTTAAAGAGCAGGGTGTCACAGTACTGTTAATTACCCACAAACTGCGTGAAATCATGGCCTCGACGGACAACATATCTGTTATGCGTCAAGGTGAGATGGTGGCTCATCGAGAAACTCAGCACACCAACACGGAAGAGTTGGCTGAATTGATGGTCGGTAAAAAAGTTCGTTTAACCGTCAATAAAGACGAAGCGCAACCGAGTGATGTTTTCCTTTCGGCTAAGAACTTGACACAGTTTGATAGCCAAGGCGTAAAACGCCTGAAAGAAGTTAGCTTGGAATTGCGTGCGGGTGAAATCCTAGGCATCGCCGGTGTGTCGGGTAATGGCCAGAGTGAATTGCTCAATGTCTTATCTGGAATCACACCGATGAGCGAAGGCGAAATTCAGTTTGCTGGTCAAACTATTACGGCTAAAGCGCCAAAAGATGCCGCGCAAATGCGTGATCTAAAGATGGCCCATGTGCCAGAAGATCGCCATAAAATGGGCTTGGTAACAGGTTTTGAAGCCTATGAAGCGGCCATCCTTGGCTATCATAATTCCTCTGCCTACAACGGCAAGATTCTAATGAATCATAAAGCCATGTTAGATGAGTGCCATGTTCGTATGGCAGATTGGGATGTACGTCCCCCCAATCCACATCTTAAAACCGCGAACTTTTCAGGTGGTAACCAGCAAAAAATCGTTATTGCCCGCGAAGTCGAGCAAAACCCCGACGTATTACTGATTGGCCAGCCAACGCGAGGCGTTGATATTGGTGCGATCGAAAACATACATGAACAGATTGTTAAACTTAGAGATTCAGGCAAAGCCATTTTGCTTGTGTCAGTAGAATTGGATGAAATTATGGCACTGAGTGATCGCATCTTAGTGATGTTTGATGGTGCAGTCGTTGGCGAACTTGACGCTAAAGACGCGGATGAACGAACCCTTGGTCTGATGATGGCGAATGCTTACAACAAGGAAGAGCAAGGAGCATCAGCATGAGTGACGCAAAAGTGCCAGCTTGGGTAAACATTGCCCTGATTCCTTTTCTGAACATTTTATTGGCTTTTATTGTCTCTGGTTTGGTGATTCTTGCGATTGGTGAGAACCCTATAGAGGCGGCAGGGTATTTGGTTTACGGTGCTTTCGGTTATGACGAAGGGATTGGCTATACCTTGTATTATGCGACGAATTTAATCTTCACTGGTCTGGCGGTATCGGTTGCTTTCAAAGGCGGTTTGTTCAACATAGGTGGTGAAGGTCAGGCGTACATTGGGGGTTTAGGGGTTGGGTTAGTCTGTCTGGCGCTCGATCATACTATGCCGCTGTATGTTATCGCGCCATTGGCGATCATTGGCGCAGCGGTATTTGGGGCGGCATGGGCTTATATTCCAGCTTACCTTCAGGCTCGTCGTGGTAGTCACATTGTTATTACCACCATCATGTTCAATTTTATTGCTTCTTCTTTGATGGTTTATCTTATTGTGAACTGGCTAAAAGAAGACGGCAGAATGGCGCCAAACAGTCGTACGTTTGAAGAAAACGCTTGGTTGCCTTATTTGCATGAACTGCTTTCCCCATTGGGCATTGATATTGGTGACTCTCCTTTGAATATGGCCTTTTTAGTCGCTTTAGTCTGTTGTGTGTTTGTGTGGGGATTGATCTGGCACACGCGCTGGGGATACCAACTTCGAACATTGGGAACAAACCCTACTGCTGCTCGTTATGCTGGTATTGATACAGCGAAAGTGACGATTTGGGCGATGTTGATTTCAGGTGGTTTAGCTGGCTTTGTTGGCATCAACGAAATCATGGGGGTCAACCATAACCTCTTACTTAACTTCACCGCTGGTTATGGTTTTGCAGGTATTGCTGTGTCTTTGATGGGACGTAATCATCCAATTGGCATTGTGTTAGCGGCGATTCTGTTTGGTGCCTTATATCAAGGTGGTGCTGAGTTAGCATTTGAAATCCCGACCATCACACCTGAGATCGTTGTTGTGATCCAAGGTTTGGTGATTCTCTTCTCTGGTGCGCTTGAACACATGTTTAAAGATCGTATCGAAGGCTTTTTTATTCGCAGAGCGGTAGCGTAGGGGAACCAATATGTTTGAAACATTAATACTTATGTTAGACGCGACCATGCGAGTATCGACGCCACTGATTTTTGCGGCTTTGGCTGGTTTGTATTCTGAGCGAGCAGGCATCGTAGACATAGGTCTGGAAGGTAAAATTTTGGGCAGCGCCTTTGCCGCTGCCGCTGGCGCCGCTATTTTTGGCTCCGCTTGGATTGGTTTATGTTTTGGTATCATGGCGTCCGTTTCGTTGGCGATGGTCCATGGTTTTGCCTGTATTACTCACCGTGGTGATCACATTGTTTCTGGTGTGGCGATCAATACCATTGTAGCTGGTTTAACGGTGACCTTGTCGATGGACTGGTTTGGTATGGGTGGACAAACACCGACCTTGTCAGGTGATGCCCGTTTCTTATCCATTACTTTGCCGTTTGCAGATGCTTTAGCGGATGTGCCCGTGATTGGTTTGATCTACTCTGAACTGTTAAGTGGTCATAATATTTTGGTGTATTTAGCCTTTGCTATGGTGCCAATGACGTTTTGGGTGATTTATAAAACTCGCTTTGGTTTGCGTTTACGAGCCGTAGGTGAAAACCCTCATGCGGTGGATACAGCTGGTATATCGGTCGCCTTCATTCGTTATAGAGCCTTGATTGTATGTGGCATTTTGTGTGGCTTGGCTGGGGCCTATTTATCAACAGCGCATAATGCTGGCTTCTTAAAAGACATGAGTGCTGGTAAAGGTTATATGGCCTTGGCGGCGTTGATCTTTGGTAAATGGCGTCCAGTACCTGTGTTGTTTGCCTGTTTGTTATTTGGTTTCCTCGATGCCGTTGCGGTTCGCATGCAAGGCGTGGTGTTACCTGGTATTGGTGAAGTTCCAGTTCAGGCTATTGAAGTCTTGCCTTACGTTTTAACCGTATTACTGCTTGCTGGTTTCATCGGTAAAGCGGTGGGTCCAAAAGCGGTAGGCCGACCCTATGTGAAAGAGCGAGCTTAATATGCCGGATGCAAAACAAAGCAAGCAGTTGTTTGATCTTGCTAAAAACGCGATGAGCCAAGCTTATGTGCCGTATTCACATTTTACTGTCGGTGCGGCGATTCTGACGGTGTCTGGGGAGCTGTATTCAGGCTGTAATGTGGAAAATGCTTCTTACCCTGAAGGTACTTGTGCGGAAGCTGGGGCGATTGCTGCTATGGTCCGTGATGGTCAGACGCAGATTAAAGAAATCTACGTCATGGGCGAAGGCGAAGCATTAGTGACACCTTGCGGCGGTTGTCGCCAGCGTATTCGCGAGTTTTCTTCCACCGACACCATGATCCACATTTGTGGGCCAGAAGGGGTTCGTAAGTCTCTGACAATGGATGAGTTATTGCCTTTTTCATTTGGGCCAGAAAACCTCGCTTAAGCAATCGGTAAGACGAAAAAAAACCAGTTCATTGAACTGGTTTTTTTGTTTTAGCGGATAGCAAAAAAGTTAGCTTTGTCGTGTGTTGTCTGCGAGTTCGCTTAATAGGGCGCGTTGTGCACTGCGATATTCGCCTTTTCTTGGTTTCGACAGCTGATAGGAACCGTCACTTTGCAAAATCCAACTTTGCGTATTGTCTGTTAAGTAATATTCCAGCTCTTTCTTCACTCGACGTACTTGTTTGTAATCCTGTAACGGAAACGCCACTTCAATTCGGTTATTGAGGTTTCGATCCATGCCATCGGCACTGGATAAATACACTTCAGGGTTACGATTATTATAGAAGTAGTAAACACGAGTATGTTCTAAAAAGCGGCCAATAATACTGCGCACTCGGATATTCGAGGAGATGCCCTTAATGCCCGGACGAAGAGTACAAATACCACGTACAATCAAATCAATTTTAACGCCAGCTTGTGAGGCCTTGTATAAAGCCTGTACGAGCTTTTGCTCGGTCAGAGAGTTGACCTTGATAATGATGCGAGATGGATCGCCATTTTTCGCATTTTTCGCTTCGCGATCAATCATTTCCAGCAGACGGTTACGGAGAGTGAAAGGGGCATGCAGAAGTTTTTTCACCTTCAGCTCTTTACTCATTCCGGTCAGTTGCTGGAAGACTCGATGTACGTCGTCCCCGATTTCCTTGTTGCAGGTCATGAAGCTGTAATCCGTGTACAGCCTTGCGTTACCTGCGTGATAGTTACCTGTACCTAGGTGTACATAACGAGTAAGGTTATTGCCTTCACGACGCACGATCAAAATCATTTTAGCATGGGTTTTATGACGTACTACCCCATAAACAACAATGGCCCCCGCGTCTTGAAGTCGACTGGCTAAGGCTAGGTTTTCCGCTTCATCAAAGCGAGCACGGAGCTCAATAACCACAGTCACTTCCTTACCATTTCGAGCCGCTTCGACTAAGGCGTTAGCGATAGGAGAGCGAGCGCCAGTGCGGTAAAGGGTTTGACGTATTGCGACCACGTTCGGGTCTTTCGCGGCTTCGCTTAATAAATCGATAACAGGCGAAAAGCTTTCGAACGGGTGCATTAGTAAATAGTCGCGCTGACGAATTGCTTCAAATAGTCCACCTGCGCTCGCCAGCTTTCTAGGTAAGCCAGGAGAGAATGGGGAGTACATCAAATCAGGACGATCGACTAACTCTAATACGGCCATTAAACGACTTAGGTTCACTGGTCCGTCAATTTGATATAAATCTTGCTGCTCAAGGTCAAATTGCTTGAGTAGGGAGGTGACAATATGGTCTGGGCAGTTTTCTGCAATCTCAAGTCGAACCGAACTACCATAATGGCGACTTTGTAATTCGGTGCGAAGCGCCCCTGCTAAATCCACACCAATGTCATCAGAATCCACTTCTAAATCGGCATTACGGGTGAGTCGGAATTGGTAACAACCTTTGACTGTCATGCCTGGAAATAATTGGTCGGCGTGAGCGTGAATAATCGAAGACAAGAAGACCATGTTTTCACCGCCTTCACTTACATCATCAGGCAATTTTACCAGACGCGGTAAGGAGCTTGGTGCCGGTACAATGGCCAGCCCGTTTTCACGACCAAAGGCATCTCGCCCTTCCAGTTCAACCACAAAGTTAAAGGTTTTGTTCGCCAGTCTAGGAAAAGGGTGGGCTGGGTCTAAGCCAATTGGGCTGATAATAGGCAGTACATTGTCTCGAAAGTAGCGACGTACCCAGTTGGATTGTTTGTCTGTCCAAAGAGTACGACGAATAAATTGCACATTCTCTTCGGCTAACTTAGGGAAGATGATGTCATTGAGTATACGGTATTGGCGACGAACCAATTTGTGGGCATGCTCACTGATTAGGTTCAGAACCTTCTTTGGATGCATGCCATCAGGGCCGTTTTTCTCACGACTGTATTCCAGCTGGCTCTTTAAGCCTGCAACACGAATCTCGAAGAATTCGTCCATATTGGAACTGAAAATACACAAAAACATCAAACGGTTGAGAATCGGGTGGTTTTCATCCATGGCCTGTTCAAGCACGCGGGCGTTGAATTGCAAGTGACTTAACTCTCGGTTGAAATACAGTTCAGGATCGCCCAGATCAATTTCTTCTGGTAAGCGTTCCTCAATGGCCATCTTGGTCGGGTCTTGTGGTTGCTCTGGAATCGGTTCAAGCACCAATTCTGCATCCAGTTCCACTGGTGGTGCGGTAGGAACGTCCTTTTTTTCAACTTCGTTAACAGGCTGCTCAGACATGTGCTTCTATTCTCTCCAAATACCTTTATATGTTGTTGGCATTCCTTGTCTTTGCTGCCTTCAATTATTGAAGGCAGCCATAAACAAATTACACCAATGCCGCCTGCTGGTCACCAGCTTCTCTGGTTTTATTTCAATATTTACGAAATAAAGGAAAGTAGGAATCAGTCCGTACCTTCCTTAACCTTTCAGCAGGCGTGCTGCGTCTTTTGCGAAATAGGTTAATATGCCGTCTGCCCCCGCGCGCTTAAACGCCAGCAGAGACTCCATCATCACAGAGTCTTTATCCAACCAGCCTTTTTCAAAAGCGGCCATGTGCATGGCGTACTCACCGCTGACCTGATAGGCAAAGGTAGGTACTTCTAATTCACTTTTAACACGACGAACTATGTCCAAGTAGGGTAACCCTGGTTTCACCATCACCATGTCGGCCCCTTCGTCTAGATCCAACATGACTTCTCGGATGGCTTCATTAGAGTTTGCCGGATCAATCTGATAGGTAAACTTGTTCCCTTTACCAAGATTGCCGCTGGAACCAATTGCGTCACGGAATGGACCATAGTAAGCCGATGCGTACTTTGCGGCATACGCCATGATCAAGGTGTTAATAAAGCCTTCTGTTTCTAGTTCTTCACGGATTTCACCAATTCTACCGTCCATCATGTCTGAAGGAGCGACCACATCAGCGCCAGCTTGAGCATGAGACAAGGCTTGCTTTACAAGCGTGTCTACGGTGACGTCATTCAATACATAGCCGTCATCGTCTATGATGCCGTCTTGTCCATGTGTGGTGTAAGGATCAAGTGCCACATCGGTTAAGACGCCAAGCTCTGGGAAGGCCTGTTTTAGCGCACGAACGGCTCGTTGAACGAGACCATCTGGGTTGTAAGCTTCTTCGGCGAGTAGAGACTTTTTATCTGCCGCGATGACCGGAAATAACGCCACAGTTGGAATGCCGAGCTCAACCAGTTCTTTGGCTTCTTCTAACAGGAAATCAATTGAGACACGTTCAATGTTTGGCATTGAAGGAACCGCTTCACGGACTTGTTCCCCTTCAAGAATGAACATTGGGTAGATTAGATCGTCTGCAGTGAGTCGATGCTCGCGCATCAAACGACGAGAAAAATCGTGCTTACGCATGCGGCGCATACGAGTGTATGGAAAGGTCATCCACATATCTCCTTTTCGCAGTGTAGGAATGTACGTTAGTTATATGACAATAATAAGACAGAGTAATGGGGAAAGCCTTGCTATTAGGCAATTCGAGAGACTTTACCCTATTATTTACTCTATTAGCGGTTTATTGGAGTTCCGCTTCCGCTGCTTCTAGTTCTTCTTGTGCTTCAAACCAAGCTTCTTCGCTTTCTTCTAACGATTTCTTCCATTGTGCCTCGTCGCTGAGTAAGGCTTGTAGAGTGTCTTTTTGACTTGCTTCATACAGGCTGGAATCGGCCATTTTCTCAGAAATAACATCCAGCTTGCTTTGCGCTATTTGTACGGCTTTTTCATGCTGTTCTATTTGTTTGCGAAGTGGTCGTAGCTTCTCACGAAGTTCCGCGGCTTTACGTCGCTCTTCTTTGCGATCCACCTTGTCCACTTTGACTTCCTGCTCACCTTTTTCTTCTCTTAACGATTGGGCTTGTCGAGCTTGTAGCCAGGCATGATACGCCGCAAGATCACCATCAAAAGCCTGAATCTGGTGGTCAGCGACCAAATAGAATTCGTCCACGGTACTGTTTAATAAATGACGATCGTGGGAGACCAGTAAAATAGCCCCTGGAAAGGCTTGTAAGGCTTCCGTTAAGGCTTGGCGCATTTCCAAATCCAAGTGGTTAGTCGGCTCATCCAGAATAAGTAGATTGGGTTTAGTCCAAGCGATTAACGACAAGGCCAGACGAGCTTTTTCGCCTCCAGAAAAGCCTTTCACGGCGCGCAATGCATCATCCCCAATAAACCCAAAGCCACCCAGGTAGCGGCGAATATCGCTTTCTAATACTTTGGGCGACAGTCTTTGTATGTGCAAGACAGGGGAGGCTTCCAAATCCAGCGCACTAAGTTGGTGTTGTGAGAAATAACCAATGGCTAGGTTTTCGCCTGTGACTCTGTCACCCGATAAGAGTGGGATTTCTCCAACAATGGATTTGATCAAGGTCGATTTACCTGCCCCATTCGGGCCGAGTAAGCCAATACGCTGACCATCACGGATGGCGAAGTTTGTGTTGCCAAGTTGTTGTGTTTGAACCTGTTGTTCTGATGTATACCCCAGATTTGCCTGAATCAGGTTAATCAATTGTTGAGAGGTCTTTTCGGCTACTGGGATGCTGAATTCGAACTGGGAATCAATGTGCGCAGGCCCGATGAGTTCCATTTTTTCCAACATTTTTAAGCGGCTTTGGGCCTGCTTAGCTTTGTCCGCTTTGTAGCGAAAGCGATCCACATATTGTTGTAAGTGGGCTCGCTTAGTTTGTTGTTTTTCATAGTTGGCTTGTTGTTGGGCAAGATGCTCCGCTCGTTGGCGCTCGTAGTCTGAATAGTTACCTTTATAAAGCGTCAGCTTCTTCTGGTATAGGTGCACAATGTGGCTACATATGCTATCGATGAAGTCTCGGTCATGGGAAATCAGCAATAGGGTGCCTGGATACTGACGTAGCCAGTTTTCCAGCCACATGACGGCGTCTAAGTCTAGGTGGTTGGTAGGCTCATCAAGCAGTAAAACATCAGAAGGGCACATTAACGCTTTGGCTAGGTTTAGTCGAATACGCCAACCACCGGAGAAATCCGACACAGGTTTGTGCATGTCTGACATTTTAAAGCCGAGACCTTGCAGCAATGTCTCGGCGCGAGATTCTGCTGTGTAGCCTTGCGCGGTTTCAAATTCCGCGAGCCAAGAGGCATGCGCATGATTATCCCCAGTGGTTTCGGCTTTGAGGATGTTCGCTTGTATTTTTCTGAGGTTGTCGTCGCCATCAAGACAGTAATCCAATGCGGATCGTTGTGTTTCCTCAACTTCTTGCGCCATAAACGCAATACGACGTTGGCCCGGCAAGATGACTTCGCCTGTGTCCGCTTGTAACTCGCCTTTGATCATGGCAAACAGAGAAGATTTACCGGCACCATTGGCGCCGATAAGACCGACTTTCTGGCCTTCAAATATGGTTAGGTCAGCTTCTTCCAATAAGAATTGCGTACCACGTTGTAAACTGACTTCGGTGAATTGAATCATATAAGCGAACTGTCTCTTACCTCAAAAAACGAGGACTAATGTCTGTGTGGGGGTATTTTAGAGCGCCCTAATAAGAAACGAAATAGCAAAGGTGGTGGTTACGCTGTTTTAAAGTGGATGATTGCTTTGCGCAAGGGTAAAATGGCGCGCATCTATGTTATGAATTTTATCATCAGCTTTGAGCTGAGAAGGTGCTTTTTGTGAATAATTTATCTGTGAATGAGATTCAGCGCTTTTCGTTTGATCACACTAATGTTCGTGGAGAACGAGTGTTATTGAACAGCGCCTACCAAGAAATCATTCAACGTAAAGAATACCCTTTACCATTGGAAAAACTGTTGGGCGAATTTGTCGCTGCCATTGCTTTGCTACGTGACATTATTAAAATTGATGGTGTTTTATCCATGCAAGCTAAAGGTAATGGTTTCCTTTCTACTTTAATGACGGAATGTGATGAATTTCAAAATTTGCGCGGCATTGTGCAATGGGATGAGGAGCAAACCGTACCAGATACTCTGTCGCTGAAAGAATTGCTGGCCGGAGGCTATTTGGTGATTACCATTCAGCCACGTAATGGTCAGCGTTATCAGGGTATTGTGGAAGTGGTTGGTGATACCTTAGCAGAATGTCTAGAGCAGTATTTCTTGCAATCTGAACAGTTACCAAGTCGGGTTTGGTTAGCCGCGAACGGATCTCAATGTGGTGGTTTGTTCTTACAGCGATTGCCGCAAGAGCAAGCCAAAGCGGGTGACAAAGATGCTTGGGATCGCTTTACGCACCTTGCATCAACTGTGTCAGAGGACGAGCTATTGGGGTTGGAAACTGAGACATTACTGCATCGTTTGTATCACGAAGAAGAAGTACGCATGTACGATTCGAAACAGATGCAGTTTGGTTGTTCTTGTTCTCGTCAACGTATGTTGGATGCGGTGATGTCGTTAGGGACCGAGGAAATTCGCCAGCTTTTGATCGAGCAGAGCGTGATTAAGGTCGACTGCCAATTCTGTGCAGAGCAATATGAATTCAAAGAAACAGACCTCGTTGACATGCTAGGGGATCAAGCGCAAACCCATTAGGTTTGTGTTTCGACAATGATCAGAACTTGGCGTGATTGACCAAATCTCGCCAAGTGATGATGCCGATCACATGATCTTCCTCATCAACGACTGGGACGCACGAAATATCGACTTTCTTTAACCAAGTCAGAATTTCCGTAACTGGTGTGTCGGCTTTCACGCGAATGGGCTGACGCGTCATGATCTGATGAGCGGCACGATTTAAAGTATCTATGTCCCTTGCTTGTTCTGAAACGCTGTCGATAAAAGGGCTTACCAAGCGTAATATATCTCGGTCTGAAATGATGCCGACAAGACGGTCATTCTCGGTAACCGGTAGATGATGAAAGCCATGTTGCTGTAACAGATTTTTCACTTCAGGTACTCTTTCATCCATATCGACACAGATAACATTGCTCACCATGATGTCTTGGGCTTTCATTGCTTAAGTCTCCATGCCAGTGAAAATTGAATTTCGTGCAGTGATAACGAATATTATGAATTAATTATAGATGCAAAATCCAAGCAAGTTTTTTGTTAATGTCTTAAAAATCCTATTTCATGTCGCTAAAGTCAATAAAATGTCATGGATCGTGTTGCTCGAAATGTGAATATATCTACAAACTTAGACTAAGGTATCAAGACATTGGTGACAAAATCCGTATAATCACCTCCTATCCACTTAGAATTCTTGATAGCTTGTTTATTTTTTAATCTAGCTGCTTGCCAATGCAAATGAAAGTATTCTGAGGAACCGAGAAGAAAGTATTGCAGTACCTCCTCTAATAATAACTAGCTGCTGGCCAAAAGCCCCCTTTCTAAATCAGTCTCAACTTTACAATTGGGTATGACACGGCGAAATTTTATGACTTCAAATTTAGTAGACGTTTTACTCGTCGGCGGCGGTGCTATGAGCACCACTCTCGGCGTATTGCTAAAACAACTTGATCCTAATCTGTCCATCTTGATGGTGGAGCGTTTAGACAGTGTCGCAAAAGAAAGTACGGATGGTTGGAACAATGCAGGGACTGGGCATGCAGCGTATTGCGAATTAAATTACACCTCAGAAAATTCAGATGGCTCAGTCAACATAGATAAAGCGGTCAACATCAATGCCGCTTTTGAAGTGAGCCTGCAGTTCTGGTCTTACCTTGTTGAGCAAGGATTAATGCCAGCGCCTAAGGAATTTATTAATCGCGTACCTCATCAGAGTTTTGTTTGGGGTGAGCGTAATGTAAAAATGCTAAAAGCACGTCATCAAGCTATGAGTGCACACCCTGCGTTTAAAGAAATGCAGTACACGGAAGACCGCGACACTTTGGCTCAATGGATGCCATTGATAATGCAAAATCGCGGTTCGGATGAGCCGCTTGCCGCGACTCGTATTGAACATGGTACGGACGTGAATTTTGGTGCCATTGCTCGTCACATGAGTCAGTTGCTGGAAGGCTCTGATCAGTTTGAACTCAGTTTAAAAAGTGAAGTAACAGACCTAGAGCAAGGAGCAGATGGTCGCTGGAAGGTCACTTTGGATGTGAATGGTACGGAAAGAGTCGTAGACTCTAAATTCGTCTTTTTAGGTGCGGGTGGCGGCGCATTGCCATTACTGCAAAAATCCGACATCAAAGAAAGCGATGGTTATGGTGGTTTTCCGGTTAGTGGTCAATGGCTTGTTTGTGACAAACCAGAATTGGTCGAGCAGCATTATGCGAAAGTGTATGGTGCGGCCCCTATCGGTGCTCCTCCTATGTCGGTTCCACATTTGGATACACGTATCATTGATGGTAAGAAGGCCATTCTGTTTGGACCTTTTGCTGGGTTTACGACCAAATTTTTAAAAACTGGCTCATTCATGGACTTGCCGAAGAGTATTCGCTTTAACAACATTAAACCTATGTTGAGTGTTGGCAAGAACAACATGGATCTGACTCGTTATTTGATCAGTGAAGTGATGCAGTCGCATAAAGACCGTTGTGATTCTTTGCGTCAATTTTACCCAGATGCAAAAGATGAAGATTGGGAGTTGGCGTATGCGGGCCAGCGAGTTCAGATTATTAAGAAAGACGAAAGTGGTGCTGGCAAATTGGAGTTTGGTACCGAAGCAATTGTGGCAGAGGATGGCTCTTTAGCCGCTTTGCTTGGCGCTTCACCAGGTGCTTCCACTACGGTAAACACCATGATAGGGATTCTTGAGCGTTGCTTTGCTGATCGTCTAAATGGCGCTGAATGGCAAGCAAAAATGAAGCAGATGGTGCCTTCGTACGGTGAGTCATTGGTTGATAATACGGATTTATTATTGACGATTCGTGAACGTACCTTGTCAACGTTGCAATTAGAACCATAAGAAGGTTTTAATTGCATTAAAAAGCTGGGAATGTGGCCCAGCTTTTTTGTATCAGTCGAAAAAGTAGAGAAAGATTATGTCAGTAACATTTGCCGATCGGGCAGATCAGTTGTGCGATAAATTGCGTGAACTTGAGCACCAAGCAGAGGAAGGGGATCAACTTTTTTACTGTGCTTATTTATTAGGTTTACTGGGCTTGCACAGCAGTGTAGAAGGAGAGGGGGCAGATGAATTCGACTTTGCCTTTGAAGGCACTTTGAAGGAAACGCTCGAATCAGAGGGTGTGTCAGAGGCTGACCAGCAGCAGATTTTGGTTCTTTGGCAGTCTGTGATAGCGTAAGCCGTCGTTTTTTCTATGCCATAAAAAAAGAGAAGCCATGGGCTTCTCTTTTTTGTTTTTGTCTTTCTAATGTATTGTCGTCTCAGTAGCGACGATATTAAAGTTGTGGCTTTTCAGGTCTTGGCGCATAAGCGAAGACATCTGAAAAGCAATTATTCTCTTTCAGGCCTTTTATTTCAAGCTGGTCTAATGTGCCATAGACCATACCGACTGAGCCGCTGATGAAAGCCAGGCTGTTTGTTAGATCTGGATGATCTGCCAAAATGGCTTCATACAGCCAGCCAGTGCGGCCGGTCCATTCATCAGAGTCATCATTGACCACAAGATTCACAGAGACGTTTTCATGTTGCTTCGCGCTTTCTAACCAGGCGTCTGCAAAGGTGTCTTGTTGCGTTCTAACGCCCCAATAAAACGATATTTTTCCTTGAAAGCGACGCGCGACTAGGTCACTGAATAGACTTTTTACTTGGGCAAATCCGGTACCGCCTGCAATGAGTAAAATGTGCTCGGAGGACAGGTTTAATGTCTCTTTTTCTAAGTGACAGTCTCCACCTGGCGCTTTTAAACGGACTTCTGAGGATTGGCTAAGATGTTCTATTACCTTGTGAGCAAGAGAATCTGGATCGGAAACAAGAATGTACAACGTCAATAGTGGTAATTCACCAGGAGCACTGCCGATGGAATAAGGAACTTGCTCACCCGTTGGCAGTTGGATCATGACATATTGACCCGCGATAAAGGAAAAAGACTCCATTTCCAGTGTGACTTGATAAACATCTTTATTAACCAGTTCAACAGCCTTTACCTTGGCGGTCACTTCATTCATGTTGTTACTCCGTCGCGCATTTGTCAGCCAAAAGACAAATGTCAGTTATGCTTTCTAGAATGGAAAAAAAACCACTTTTAAAAAGTGGTTTTTCAGGTTGTGTATAGACTTACTTATTCTTGCCTTTCATTGACTCGAAGAATTGGTCATTGGTCTTGGTGACTCGAAGTCGATCAATGAGGAACTCGGTGGCGGCAATGTCTTCCATTGGATTAAGTAGTTTACGAAGAATCCACATGCGTTGCAGTTCATCTTCTGATGTCAGTAGGTCTTCACGACGAGTTCCTGAGCGGCGAATGTTGATGGCTGGGAAAGTACGTTTCTCAGCAATCTTACGGTCAAGGTGAAGTTCAGAGTTACCTGTACCTTTAAATTCTTCGAAGATGACTTCGTCCATTTTCGATCCAGTGTCAACCAGCGCCGTAGCTATGATGGTTAAGCTACCACCTTCTTCAACGTTACGGGCCGCACCGAAGAAACGTTTTGGACGTTCAAGGGCGTTGGCATCCACACCACCAGTTAAGACTTTACCGGAAGAAGGGATGACAGTGTTGTAAGCACGAGCTAAACGCGTAATGGAGTCTAGCAAAATGACCACGTCTTTTTTGTGCTCAACCAAGCGTTTGGCTTTTTCGATAACCATTTCAGCCACTTGAACGTGACGTGCTGGTGGCTCATCGAAGGTGGAAGCAACAACTTCGCCGCGAACAGTACGAGACATCTCGGTCACTTCCTCTGGACGTTCATCGATCAATAGAACGATCAAGTGACATTCAGGGTTATTGCGAGTAATGGAATTCGCAATGTTTTGCAGCATGAAGGTTTTACCGGCTTTAGGTGGCGATACCACTAAGGCGCGTTGACCTTTACCCATTGGTGCCACGAGATCAATGATACGTGAGGTAACGTCTTCGGTTGAACCATTGCCTGCTTCCATGACCAAACGGTCATCAGCAAAAAGAGGGGTTAAGTTCTCAAATAAGATTTTGTTGCGAACACTGTCTGGCTTGTCGAAATTAATTTCGTTTACTTTTAGAAGGGCGAAATAGCGCTCGCCGTCCTTAGGTGGACGAATTTTCCCCGCAATGGTGTCACCTGTACGAAGATTAAATCGACGTATCTGGCTTGGCGAAACGTAAATATCGTCTGGGCCAGCTAGGTAAGAACAATCTGGCGATCGAAGGAAACCAAAGCCATCTTGTAAAATTTCAAGGATACCATCGCCATAGATGTCTTCCCCACTTTTCGCATGACGCTTAAGGATGGAAAAAATAACATCTTGTTTACGTGAACGAGCCATGTTGTCTAGGCCCATTTCTGATGCGATTTCTAAAAGTTCGTGTACTGATTTCTGTTTTAATTCGGTAAGGTTCATAAACGGGTTTGTACTAGCTCATTTGAGGAAAATTGACAGGATTAAAAAGGCTCTTCATTAAGCCAGACTAATCTGTGTCTGGAAGTATCTAACAATGTATCAGCTACTCGGCACCAAAAAAACGAGCAATGTGTTCAAGGTATGCTCTATCTATAAGGGCCCGGATAGGGCTAAGCCAATACAGCGCGAAACAATTTGATTGGAATCTTTTAAAGGCCATTTTCATTTGGCTCTTCATCAAGACCATCCATACTATAGATCGACTTAAAGGTAAGGTCTATAGAGAAAACTAGGAAAAAAGCAATTTCTGGTAATTTTTTGATCAAAATGGTTTTTTGGGGCCATAACAGAGGGAAAATAATCGTTTGATCCCTTGATTTTCTTAGAAAACGTTCAATGAGTCCCAAAAAAGCTCTTAATCTCATGGTTTTTTATGATTTCAGCCATCAATGCTTCTGCACTTAACTGATATACTCTGCGTTCAACACCTTTTTGATTTCAGCAAGATAAGGTTTTCTGGATGCAGTCACTCTTTTTGCAACAATCTCATGATTTTCCTTTCGAAAAAATAGCCGCCATTGATTTGGGGTCCAACAGTTTTCATATGGTGATTGCCCAAGTCACCCATGGGCAGCTTCGTATCACTGGCGAGTTTGGTGAAAAAGTACAGTTGGCAGCGGGTCTAGTGAATGATTATCTAGATGAAGCATCACAACAACGTGGTTTGGAATGTTTGGCGCAATTTGCCCAAGTTATTGAAGACATGCCACCTGGTTCTGTTCGGGTGGTGGGTACTAACGCTTTGCGTGTGGCGAAAAATCGCTATGACTTTATTGGCAGCGCTATGGACATTATGAGTCACCCAGTGGAAATTATCGCTGGGCGAGAAGAGGCTCGATTGATTTATGTGGGCGTCTCTAACACAACGGATCATGGTGAATCGAAACGTCTAGTAGTCGATATTGGCGGTGGTAGCACCGAGTTTATTATTGGTAAACAACTAGAGCCCATTTTAACGGAAAGCTTGCACATGGGGTGTGTGAGCTTTGCGCAGCGCTTTTTTAAGGAAGGCGTGATTTCTAAATCAAACTTCCAGAAAGCGGTGACAGCGGCTCGTCTTGAACTGCTCAGTATTCAAGATGACTACCTAGATGAAGCATGGGATGTTTCCATAGGTTCATCCGGTACCATTAAGGCGGCCTTTAATGTTGTAAAGGAAAATAATTGGGGAAAAAAGGGCATTACGCCGAAAAACCTCAAGCAAATTCAGAAGTCCTTATTTCAAGCCGGGCACGCTGATAACATTGATTTAGTTGGATTGAAACCTGAGCGGAAAAATACCTTCGCAGCAGGCATCGCTATTCTTACGGCCGTGTTTGAATGCTTTGATATTAAGCAAATGGACTTTTCCAATGGGGCGCTCAGAGAAGGTGTGTTGTACGACATTATGGGTCGTTACGCGGAAACGGATATTCGTGAGCGCACAGTAAACTACATGCTGAATCAATATCATATTGATACTGAGCAAGCGAAATTGGTGACGCAAACCGCGCTCTCTGCGTTAGCCCAAGTGAAAGATGATTGGGGCTTGAGCAGTATTTCGAGTGAAGACTTATTGCGCTGGGCTGGCTTGTTACATGAAGTTGGTGTGGGGATTTCTCACAGTCGCTACCACAAACATGGTGCCTACATTATTAGTGAATCTGATATGCCGGGCTTTTCGCAACAAGAGCAACAAGCGCTAGCGAATTTAATATTGCGCCATCGTCGGAAATTTACTCAATCCTTAGGGTATCGTTTCACCAAAGGGGATCAGCAAGATCTGGATCGACTTTCTATTTTACTAAGGTTATCCATTTTGCTTCATCATGATCGCAAAGAAGGTGATATGCCTATCTTTACCTTGAAGGCGTCTGAGAAACGTTTGCACGCAGAATTTCTGGCGGACTGGTTAGACAGTCGGCCTTTGACTTTGGCCAATTTACAGCGTGAAGCAGAAATGTTGGCTCCAAATGGATACACATTAACATTTGAATAATCGTGAAGGCATGAGCCAGCATGCTTCGTTGCGATGTTGGCTAGTTGAGTTTTTCAATCGTGCGGTATAACGCCGCCACTTCTTCCCTTTGTAGTCCTGTCACTCGTGACATTCGACCAATGCTGGAGGTGACTTGTACAGATTCCTTGCCTTCTTCTTCTTTTAATTGTTTGTCTTCTTTGCTTTGGTCTAATTTGGATTGGGATGAGGATAAAAGTTGTTTTGCTTGTTCAGATAAGTCTACGGCAGGTTCTCGTTCCTGTTGTGATGATGTTTGCGAGCGCACTTCTACCGCAGGCTGAATCGTCGGTATGGTTAGGCGATTTAATGGTATGGATGATATCGACACAGTAGCACCTCGACAGGCATCTAAGACACAACTTTTTTGATAAGCTTAGTACAAAGATTAACTTTATGTTCGAATTAGTGTAATTTTTTGTTTGTGGAATGTAATTTTTGTTGTCTAGTTTAAAAAAAACAGCGTCGTTTGAAAGAAACAAGCCTAATTGAAGAGCTTATACAAAAGATTGATGATAACGGACAAAAAAATTGCGTTCTGTCTCATCATATTCGTGCCTTTGTTATATAAGGATGATATTGTTCGAGTATAGATATTGAAAGAAACGTGCATTTAACAGAGCAAAAAGTCTGTTTTCTTAATGCCTTAGTAGCGATAAGCAGATCGCCTGTTGTAAGTAAATTGCTTCAAAAAAGGATGCCACATGAGTCAAGACAACCTACCAATAGAACACCTCTATTATACGGAGCCAAACCTAGAGAAAATTTTAGAAAACTTGGACGTTGTTCGTAGTCAGATTCACCCTCAGGTGATGACGGAAGGCGCGCAAAATGTTGATCAGGTTTTTCCGTCAGTTTGTTTGATTGGTCTAGGACGTTGTGGCTCCAATATTGCTTTGGATGTGGCGTCTTTAGTATACGATGCACGCGCAAATTACATGCGTGAAGTGGAAAATCAAGAATTGCTAGAAACTGAGCGAGAGTTTCGTCCAATGCGTTGGATTCGGAAACATTTGCCTATTGAAGGTAAAGATGGTTTCAAGCCGGTCTTTCTAATCGAGCCGATTGTCTTACTGGGTGACCTAGACAAAGACATAGAAGGACGTATTCGTTTTTCAAATCAAGAAGGCCGTGAGCAATTCTTGGAAGAATACAAAAAACTACAAATCATGGACTTATCTGAAGTGCATGCGGGTGGTGCGGGTAATGCTCCTATCCTTGGCCAGTATCTTGCGAAGATCATTCTGAATAAGGATACCTCGACCTTCCGTAACGAAGACTGGAAACACCTGCATTCCTATTTAGTGGATTCCTGTGGTATCAAGGCCAACCAATCTCGATTGTATTTTTACATCTTTAGTGCGGGTGGTGGTACAGGTTCAGGTATGGCATCTGAGTTTGGTTTGGCTCAGCAATTTTCATATTTAAGCAAAACCTTTGATTATCGTTCTGATCATTCGCAATTAGTGGATAAGCGCCATAGTTTTGTATTTGAGCCTATTTTTACGTCTGGTATTTGTATCCTACCGAATATTTCAGGTAAGAACGTTGAAATTTCAGAAGCCCTGCACATTAACGCGGGTCGTTTGTTAACCAAGTACATTTCGGAAGAGTGGAACTTCTCATATAACGAAGAACGAGAAGAAGACGAAGTGCCTGCAGATGTCATGGAACGTATTCGTCCTTGGAATTCCATGATGCTGATTTCAAACGATATTATGCGTTATGCGGAAGAAGAAGATGGTGGCGATGCCGATAGTATTGATGTGAATACTATGGAGAAATACGCGAACCAATACATTTCTCAGCAAATCTTCAACATCCTGACTGCTCAAGCGGTGACAACGGATTACGATGAAGAATATTTCCGTCGTGCTGGAATTGATATCTCAGAAACCATACGTCTGGATGCCAATGACTTGTTTATGAGTTTGGCAGGCCCTGTCGCCGTTGCGTATGCGGAGAGTGTTGTTGGACCTGGTGTGCATCAGGATATGGTCGACATTGATGATCTTTTCTGTCGCTCTATTGAATTACCGCACTTTAACGAAGACACATCCGCGATTGAAGGTGTGAGCGTATTACCCGTTGAATCGGATCGTTACCGTCAAGCCATTAAAGATTTCCGTAAGAGCGGCTATGACATCTCTAAATTGAGTGATTTGCACTTCTTCAAGAACTGTTCGTCTATAGTGTCGATCATTTCTTTGCCGCGTGACTTTAAGCTGTCTTTCACTGCGCTGAATCGCTTGAAAATGCACTTGAACCGCTTGTGTCCAAACACCACGCTTAAGCGCTATGCTTTGGTAATTGGTGCGTCGGCAAACTTATCTTTAACGACTTTGATTGCCAAGAGCCCATGTTTGAGTGATGACTTCTTAACGCTGATGGTCGCTTACATGAAGCGCTGTTTCGCAAAAGATGATTACCGTTACACAGATGAAGTGGATCGCGCGATTATTGACATGATTCAAATGGAAGACTTTGACGATAGTCTAGTGGATAAATACTTCAGCAGTCATGAAAATCCAGCCAAAATTTTGGATACCAACTGGTATGCGATCAAGCCAATGTACGAGAAGAAATACCGTGAACTGATCGATGATTCTCAACAGTTCGTGTCTATTAATGATATTCGATTGGACATTGATAATGTTCGAAATGCAATCAAATATCTGCGTGAAATTTATCGTCACCGTATTAGTAAGACTAATGTACTGACGCTTAACGGTTAAGCGCCTTAAGAATACGAAAAACGCCTACTGGGTTTCCAGTAGGCGTTTTTTTATGGCTCAGATAAGGCTTAGTAAGGATAAGTTTTACTTGCGCCTGTAAGGCAATATCTATATTGTACTAGTACGCGAATACATAAGAATAGATGAAGCGATTTGTGTATGAAGGAATTAATTGAGTTTTTACGTCAGGCAGAGAGCGATCAAGTGCTTGAAAAGCGCTTAAAGGCTTTGCTGACGCCGAATGAGATCAATGAAATGTTGCATCGTTTACAAATTTTGTCTCTATTGGAGCAGGGTGTGCCTCAAAGAGAAATCGCCAAACAATTAGGTGTGGGAATTGCGACCGTGACCCGTGGCTCCCGAGCATTGAAGGAATTGAAAGAAGATGAGTTCTGAGTACAGCAAACAACCGCCTCGCATTGAGTTACCGCGTAAGCCGAAATACGTGACCATCAGTTCGGATTGCGATTTTTTTGGTTTATTTAAAAAAATAGAAAAACGCTTTGAAAACTGCTTCATGTTGGAATCTCTAGGGGAAGAGAGCTTTATTTCCCGTCATTCCATCATAGGCTTTGATCCTGAAAAATTGTTGTGGGCCGAAGGCAAACAATTGTTCATTCAGGAGCGCGATGGTGCTACTCAGGCTTATGAATCGGACAACCCTTATTATTTATTACGTAGCATAGTACCGCAAAATATCTTATCCCGTGGTTTTGCTGGTGGTTTGACAGGCTATATCGGCTACGACAGCATGAATTATTTTGAGCCTAGCTTAGATCTGCAAGCCAGTGACATGTTCGATGCGTTTCGCTTTGGTTTGTACACAGATGGTCTGATTTTGGACAAGATGACGGGTGAGGTTTTCTATTTTTATTATGAAGACAATCGTTTGGATTTGGTCAACCAAATGATGGCGGAAACCACGCCTGAAAACGAACCTTTGGTGGTGCGACCATTGAGCGAATCCATGACTAAGTCTGATCATGCTGAAGCCGTTGCTAAGGTTAAGCAGGACATCATTGAAGGTAAGATTTTCCAGTGCGAAGTAGGCTTTAAAAAATGGTTCGAGCTGGAAGGGGACACCGTCAATCTGTATGAAGAATTACGCGAGGTAAACCCTTCGCCTCAGATGTATTACATCAAATTTGCTGAGCAGAAGGTCATAGGGGCCAGCCCTGAATTATTGTTCCGAGTGCGTCAGGGGGAAATGGAAACCTTCCCGTTAGCGGGTACAGCAAAGCGAGGCGTGGATGCCAAAGAAGACACGGCGCTGGCGCGCGCTTTGTTAAACGATCCGAAAGAAATTGCCGAACACAATATGATTGTGGATCTGCATCGCAATGACATTGGTCGAGTGGCGCGCTTTGGTACGGTGAAAGTGCGCTCCTTAATGGACATCAAACGCTTTAGTCATGTGCAGCACATTTCCAGTGAGATTGTCGGTATCATGGCAGAAGAACATGACATGTTTTCTGCCTTAGCCAGTAATTTCCCCGCCGGTACCTTAACGGGTGCACCTAAGATTGAAGCAATGAAAATCATCGATGATTTGGAAGGTGACGGTCGTGGCCCTTACGGTGGTGCCGTTGGTCAGTTTTCATTTAATGGCGATTGTATGTTTGCGATTCCGATTCGTACTGTGTTTGCCAATGGCAACAAAGCCTATGTGCAAACCTGTGGCGGTAATGTGTACGATTCGAACGCTGAAGACGAATACGAAGAGATTCAGCGTAAATTTGCTGGTACTAAGCGGGTGTTGGACAGTTTCAGTAAAGGAGCGAAAGGGTGAAAATTTACATCATAGACAATTACGATTCCTTCACTTACAACCTTTATCAATTTATCGGTGAAGTGTTGCAAACAGAGCAAAGTCAGGGGCGTATCGAGCAGTTTGAAGTGATCGTAAAGCGCAACGATGATGTGACGCTGGAAGACATTCGACTGGCTGCTCCAGATCGTATCATTATTTCACCGGGGCCAGGTTCACCAGACGATAAAGCCTATTTTGGTGTGTGTGCTGATGTCATTTTAGAGTTCGGAAAAACCACCCCCTTGATGGGCGTATGTTTGGGGATGCAGGGGATTTGTCATGTATTTGGTGGCAAGGTGGTCAAAGCGCCATTGCCTATGCATGGTAAAACCAGCCCAATTCAGCACATTGGCGAAGGTATTTTTCACGACATTCCAGATCAATTGGAAGTCATGCGTTATCACTCGCTGATTGCGCAGGCGGAAAGTTTTCCTGAGGTGTTGGAAGTCACCGCCGCCGTGGGCAGCTTGAGTGTTGAGGCTTTTGCCAATCTCAATGGTATTCGTCAAGGCGGCGAATTTGAGATCATGGGTGTGCGTCACAAAGAGTATCCCATTCAAGGCATACAATTCCATCCAGAATCCTTTGCCACTGAAGGCGGTAAGGATTTAATTAAGAATTTTCTGTTTCAGCTGTAACACCTGAGAAGAAAATACACTCTTATAAAGGTAAGGTCGGCTGATCTTACCTTTTTTTATGGCAAGATAAGGGAATATGCATTGATACAGGTAACAGGCATGAATGACCTTCACCCAGACAGCAGGAAGACTATATTGGCGATAGACTCCCAGCCACAACAAGCAATATGGTGGTTGCCAAGACACCAAGCTAAATTGCGGGAAAAGGCCACTATGGATAAGGTTGATCTGCTATTTCTTGGGGATTCAATTATTCAAGCTTGGGAGCAGGAAGGGAAAGCCACATGGGAAACCTATTATCAGCCTAGAAATGCGCTTAATTTGGGGTTTAATGGCGATCGAACAGAGCACTTACTTTGGCGATTAGAGCAGGGTGAAATTGAGGGAATTTCTCCCAAGTTGGTGGTGTTATTGATCGGCACAAACAATACAGGTCATCGAATGGATAAACCGCAGGAAACCGCTCAAGGTATTAAAGCGATTTTGACCATGCTTGAGAAAAAATTACCTCACACTAAAGTACTGTTATTGGCCATTTTTCCTCGCAGTGCACGACCGACGCAAAAGCTGAGAATATTGAATCAGCAAGTAAATGACCTCATTAAAGATTATGCGGATGATCAGCGTATCTTTTTTGTCGATCTGAATCATCATTTCTTGGATCAAAATGGTCATTTAACCAGTAATGTGATGGATGACTTTCTGCATCCTAATGCGCACCAATACAAGGTTTGGGCACAGGCGATGGAACCCTATATCGAAAGATTAATGTCCTAATTCAGATTCTAGAGGTAGTCAGTGAAGTTTCGAAAATATCATGCGTTGGGGAATGTGTATTTGGTGGTGTCACCTGATGAGTTTCCAGATGAGCCAGCGGTGTTGAAGATCAAAAACATCTGTCATAGCCATTACGGGGTGGCATCAGATGGTGTATTAATTGGACCATTTGAATCGGGCGTGGCGAATTTTGGGTTGCGTATTTTTAACCCAGATGGCAGTGAAGCCGAAAAAAGTGGCAATGGTCTGCGTATTTTCTGCCGTGCATTATGGGACTTGGGACTGGTGAAGAGCCAAGAGTTTACCGTTGAAACCCTAGGTGGTGTGGTCAAGGCTCAGGTGCTTGATAAGGGAAAACGAGTGAATGTGGAAATGGGGCAGGTGTCTTTCAATAGCCAGGATATTCCGATTTGGGGTGACCCTCGTGAGGTCTTATTGGAAGAGTTGAATGTGATGGGCATGCAGCATTTTTACAGTGGTGTTACCTTAGGAAATCCGCATTGTGTGATTTTGACGGACGAAGCGACAGAAACCAAAGCAAAAGAATTTGGCCCTTTGATTGAGCATCATCCGAATTTCCCCAACCGCACCAATGTGCAGTTTGTGCAGGTGATTGATCGACATCGCATTGCGATCCAAATCTGGGAACGTGGTGCGGGTTATACATTAGCATCGGGGAGCAGCAGTTGTGCGGCGGCAGCTGTGGCTTATAAGTTGGGATTGTGTGATGCTCGCGTCGAAGTCATGATGCCTGGTGGTCAAATCGACATAGAAATCAGTGACGATTTTCGAATCAGTATGAACGGTCCTGTCACATCTGTTTGTCATGGCGAGATTGACGAGGAATGTTTGGCTCAGGTCTTTCATTAGGTCGATTTACATGAGGAATACGTCATGAAACCTTCTACCCATCCTATCTTCTGGCGAGATGATCGTTTACCTTTTGTTGAGCTTAGGCAAGTGCTCGATGGACGTCTGGTGAGTTATGCACCACATACCCATGAGACTTGGTCTATCGGCGCAATTTTGGCTGGCCAAAGTGAGTTCCTGTGTATGAATCGACTGCATGTTGTGCAAAAAGGGCATTTGGTGATGATGAATCCAGAGGAAGTGCATGCCTGTAATCCGCTGCAAGATTCTGCTTGGGCTTATTACATGATGCATCTAGATAAAGACTGGCTCGCGACTATGTTATTTGATCATCAATTGAGAGATCAGACTGAGTGGCAAAATACTCTCTTAGATACGTTATTAGACGAGCATTTATATGAAAGCTTTGTCTTTCTTTGTGACCAATTGATGGCCAATGATCTTAGTCATCGAGACAAAGCACAATCATTGCGTATTTGGTTACGGTCATTATTTAGTCGACTGAATCAAAGCATGGACCATAAGTCGAGCAGTTTGCCATATAATCCTCTTTATCAAGTGGCCAACTATTTGAATGAACATTGTTTAGATGACACTCCCATAGCCGAAATTAGTCGGCAGTTTGGCTATAGTACGAGTTATTTGGTGCGCACATTTAAACGCCACTTTTATCTAACGCCTCATGCTTATCGTTTGAATCGTCGCATTCAATTGGGGCAAAAAGCACTGAAAACAGGGCAAAGTATTGCCGACATTGCTCACAGTGTTGGTTTTAATGATCAAGCCCATTTTCAACGGGTATTTAAACAGCGTGTTGCCGCCACGCCTGACCAGTATCGCCGCACTTAAATACACTTAAATCAAAACGCTTAAACCAAGATATAGACACTACTACCAGCTAACAAGGCGGCAAGACTACGGTTGAGCCAGCGCATTTTCGCTGGGCTTTGGAAGTACTGACCCAGCAATATGCCAATCGCTACCCAAACCCCTAATGAAAGCCAGCATATGGGCAGGTACAGTCCGGCGAATATTAGGATGTCGTTGGTGTTTGCGTTGGGAATATATACGGCAATGCCGGAAACCGAAGCAAGCCACGCTTTAGGGTTTAGCCATTGAATGATAGCACCTGTCATGAAGCGAGGTGCAGATTGACTTTGATGTATGCTCAGATCCCCTTTATCACGCCATAACTGAAAGCTCAGGTAAAATAAAAAGCCTGCTCCCAGCCATTTTAAGACTGTTGTGAGTTGCGGTAACACGTTGAGAATTTGATGCACACCGAGACCAATCAGTAAAAACAGCAGAATAAAGCCAAGTGTGGCCCCCGTGACAAAGTTAAGTCCAGCATGTAAACCATAGCGAGCGCTGCAGCTAAGAGACAGTAGGTTTACCGGTCCGGGTGAAAGGGAGGCGGCTAAGGCAAATAACGACATGGAGATGATGAGAGATAAGGTCATAATGACTTCCTTGAAAGGCTAGTAAAAACAAACGTAAGTATGTGTCTGACGACCTTTTTGGTATTGAACAAAATTGACCTGATGGTTTTCAAATCGAAATCAGCAGAGTATGCTCAATGCACTTAATTTTCATTGAGCTCGGGTGCTCAAATCGGGAAAATGACAGGGAATGGATTATGTTGAAACAGGTGTTTTTGTTGATGCTCATCATGATGCCATCGGCTTTGATGGCGCAATCTCAGGTGACAGAAGAGGCGTCATCAAGCCTCGATCGAACGGTCTTTGAACTTGAGCGGAGTAACGCTATTCTGCAATTATCGAAAGCCTCGTCGGAAGATTTGAATGCCCTGCGTGATGAGGCGATGGTGATAGGTGAAAATGTCGATTTTTTATTAAATTTGGTGTTTCTGTTAGTGGTTGCTTTACTCGTTTTAGGTTGGCGATCACACAAACAAAACCAGCGCATTGAGCAGTTGGAAACTCGGCGAACGGAAGTGTTTGAAGAAAAGGAGTAACCGCTATGAAGCAGGTAGGGTTAATCATTATAGACATGCAGCAAGGGATGTCTTGGCCACAAGCAGGGGAACGTAATAACCCAGATGCAGAGCATAATATCGCCGAATTACTAGCGCATTGGCGTGCGGTTCAGGCTCCGGTTATTCACATTCGTCATTTATCGACTGACCCCGATTCTTTATTTTGGCCAGAACAAGAAGGTGTCTTGTTTCAAGAAGCGTTCGAGCCGCTAGACGGTGAAAAAGTGTTCGAAAAAAGTGTGCCGGACGCTTTTATTCATTCCAACCTTGCAGACTGGCTGGCAGAGCAGCAAATAGATTCACTGGTGATTGTGGGCGTAAGCACCAATAATTCGGTGGAATCGACGGTACGCTCAGCAGGTAATTTGGGCTTTAAAGCATACGTTGTGGAAAGCGCTTGTTTTGCTTTTCAGAAGGAAGACTTTTTTGGTCTAGTTCGCAGTGCCGACGATGTTCATGCCATGTCACTGGCAAACCTTCATGGGGAATACGCTACTGTGATTTCACAAGAAGGAGCGTTCGCTTTACTACCACAGGATAAGGTGTCTTTACGCAAGTAATTTTCCTTATTCCACCACACACATAGGAGTTTTGGCGATAGGGTCCTGATGAATTTGCGCCTCCAGTGAGAAGACGGACTTTAGCAATTCTCGAGTAAGGACGTCGGATGGTACGCCTTGTTGAATGATTTGCCCTTCTTTCATCACAATTAGATGATCACAGTAACGGGCGGCTTGGTTAATGTCATGCAAGACTGTAATGATGGTTTTGCCTTGTTGATTAAGGCGTCGCAGTAGATGCATGAGTTCAACTTGATGGTTGAGGTCCATATAGGTCGTCGGTTCATCGAGCAACAGATAAGGCGTATCTTGCGCCAGTGTCATGGCCAGCCAAACACGTTGACGTTGGCCTCCGGACAGCTCACTGACCAATTGTTCTGCCAGTTCGGATGTACCTGTTTCTTGCATGACCTGATGGATGATATCTTGATCAGCTTGATTGGTTTTTCCCCAGAATCCTGTATAGGGGCTGCGACCATAGGCGATTAAGTCTTTTACTTTAATGCCTTCTGGAATCGGCTGAGTTTGTGGTAACAGCGCGAGTTGTCTGGCCAATTGTTTTGAGGGAATCTTATGTAAAGCTTTACCTTGCCATTGAACCTCACCTTGCATAGGGGTTAATAAGCGAGCTAAGGCTTTTAACAGAGTGGATTTACCACAACCATTTGGGCCTAGTAAGGCGATGATTTTGCCTTCAGGTAAATCTAAGTCGATGTGTTTCACAATGGCTTTTTGATGATAGCCAACCGATAAGTGTCGAGTACTAAGTGACATAAATTATTTGGACCTCAAGAGTAACCACAAGAAATACGGTGCCCCAATAATGGCGGTCATAATGCCGGCGGGGAGTTCAATTGGTGGATCTATGGTTCTCGCCACTAGGTCGGCAAGCAAGAGTAAAATTGCCCCAACCAGCATAGTAGCGGGCAGCAAGGCTTGATGGCGACCGCCGACCAGTTTGCGGGTTAAATGAGGCGCGACCAAGCCTAAAAAGCCAATAGGGCCACAAATAGCGACGCAAGAAGCGGTCAATCCCACCGCAATGGCTAAGGCCACTAAGCGAACTGCGTTGGTGTGAGTCCCTAAGCTGGTGGCGTGTTCATCGCCAAGGTGTATCAAATTAAGTGGTTTTGCGAGCCAAAGTGCCGCTGGTATTAATGCCAGCCAGGGTAAGAGAAGGCTTAGTTGAGTCCAACCACGTCCCCATAAACTGCCTGTCAGCCACAATAGAGCATTATTAATCTCCAAGGGTTTGACCAGCATAAGAAAATCCACACAGCTGGCATAAAGGGCGGCGAGAGCAACCCCGGTTATGGCTAACTTGACCGTGGTGCTATGTTGGCCGCACAAACGCCATAGGATAATGGCGGCCAAAAAACTCCCTAATAAGGCGATAAGAGGTAGCCATTCAATGGCGGCATCGGGGAAAAAGGTCATGTAAATCACTGCCGCTAATCCGGCACCATGACTGACTCCTAGAATGTCTGGAGAGGCTAACGGGTTGCGAATGACCCCTTGAACCAATGCGCCGGCCAGCGCCATCATAGCGCCAACTAAGAGGGCTATGATGATTCGAGGAAATCGGTATTCATGAATGGTGAAGTGGTTTGGGTTTGTATGGTCCAAAAAAGCGTCGACTATCGTGTCTAATGGAACAGAGACCGCACCGAAGAGTAAATTGGTGAGAATTAAAGCCAGAGTAAGGAAGCCGAGAATAAAAAAGCAGGACATGAGTCTCATAAGGTCTTCTTTCTCACAAGATAAATGAAGAAAGGCGCGCCGATTAAAGCGAGGATGGCACCAGCTGGGGTTTCCATCGGAAAGATAATCGCTCGACTTAAGGTGTCTGCAAGGGCGACCAAACTGGCTCCCAGTAAGGTTGCAATGGGTAAGAAACGTCGATGATCTTGGCCGATGAGCAGTTTTGCCATATGAGGCACCAGTAAACCGATAAAACTGATTGAACCGACCGCACCGAGAGAAGCACCGACTAACAGTAGGACGAGAAAACTCCCGATCAGTTTCACAAACCCGATGGACACACCTAAGTTTCGGGCATTGTCATCACCTAATTGCAGCAGGTTCAGGCTGGGCGACAGTAGGCTTGCCCCCAATAGTCCGACAACCGCCACAGGCCAAAAAGCGTCAAATGTCTGCCAACGTGCATCCGTTAAACTGCCAGCCAGCCAAGTGATCACAGCGGAGGCCTGATCTTCTTCAATAATCACTAGGGCCTTGGTTAAGGCTGCACACAGTGCAGAAATCGCCACCCCAGCAAGAACGAGTCGACCTTGTTCGTTGCCCGTACGCCAACCACTGCCGAGCAGCATCACTAAGCTCCATGCTAAGCCACCACCAATCATGGCCGCAACCGTCGTACCGAGTAAACCAAACCAAGGCGTGATCGTGGAGACTAAAGCCATACCAAGAGCGGCTCCGGCATTGACGCCCAATACAGAGGGTGACGCCAGAGGGTTAAGGGTGAGGCCTTGCATAATAACACCGGCGGCGGCTAAACAGGCACCAACCAACAAGGCAACAAGCACTCTGGGCAAACGTAAGTCTCGTACTATGTGTTGTGCAATACTGTCTTGATCAAACTGATATAAAGCGAGTAGCGCATCGAGAGGAGAAATGACGATGCTGGACCAAGTAAACAAGCTAAGCCAACTGATCAACAGCATAAGACTGGTCAGCGCTAAACACTGGCCAGCAAGAGTAAAAGAAGGCAATTTCATCTAGGGTACAAGTATATTCACTAAGTCTTGACTCATACGTTCGGCCGCCATGATGCCTCGGCATCGAGACCAAGTATTCTGATTAACTTGATAAATGTGATTTTGACGTGCCGCTTGTAAGACTGAGAATAGCGGTTCGTTGTGCCACTTATCAATGATGCTTGGGGTGACGTAATTACCAATGATGAGGTATTCCGGATTGATCGCCACCAATTGTTCTAAACCGGTTTGACGATACGCTGTATCATCACGACCTGTTTCTGCATTGGCTAGGCCTAAAGCGTGAATGACACCACCTGCATAAGAGTCTTTAGTGTGTAAAAACAATGCGTCATCTCGTGCTACGCCGAATTGAACCTCAATCTTTTGAGGTAATTGCTGGGCGTATTGCGCCATGATTTTTCTATGCTGTTGTAATCGCGCTTGCATTGCCTGGTCTTTACCTATGACCTTACCTATGATGGCGGCGGCCTTTAAACTGTCTTCATAGGTTTCGCGACGAGAAGGCAGAATTAACGTTGGCGCAATTTTCTGTAGATCGGCATACACGGCTTCGTGTCGACTAATATCAGCAATGATTAAATCTGGCTTTAAAGACGCGATGACTTCCATACTGGGTTGTGAACGTGTGCCAACGGATGCCCAACTACCAATTACATCTCTTACCTCTTTGAGGACGCGGTCTGTCTCTTTATCATCGGCGATGCCAACCGGACTCATTCCAACAGCGGCGAGGGCGTCTGCGAAAGAGAATTCTAAAACGACAATACGTTTGGGTTGATAGTCCAGTGTAAAGCTACCCTTGCTGTCTTCTACAGTAACCGCTTTTGCGGTGAAAGAAATGAGAATAAAGCATGTGGACAGAATGACGGAAAGCAAACGTTTCATGACTTCGCCTAATTGGTTAAAGAATATATTAATGATAACACTTCTCAATCAATTTTTGTCTCCGCCAAGGTGGTTTTGGCTAAAAAGTTCACATCTTAATGAGATGCTTGATATTTAAGGAGATATTTTTCATCTCAGACAAGAAAGTTCACAATGATCTTGTTAGACATTGGTCTAAACTGGATTTAGCTCTGTGACGGAAAAGCGCACAATGTGATTTACACCAATAAGAAGAAAAAAATATGGCCGCCATCGACATTCCTGAAGTGCACAAATTTATTGAGTCTACTCCGCCTTTCGCAAGCTTGAGTGTTCAAGAGCGTAAGCAGCTTCTATCCGGTGTTTCTATGTTGTATGTGCGACAAGGCCAGACGCTGGTATTGGAGGAGGAGGCGGCCACTGTTCACTTAATCCGCCGTGGCGCGTGCGAGATTCGGACACCAAAAGATGGCTTGGTAGATCAAATTGCTGATGGCGAGTGCTTTGGTGTGTCGAGTGTGATGGCGCAGAATCCAGATGGCTTGAAGGTCGTCGCAATGGAAGACAGTTTGGTGTATCGGTTTGAAAAGAGCCGGTTTCAAGACATGCTAAGGCAGAATGAAGCCTTTGGACTTTTTTTCGAACACACTCAATTGCACCGGCGACGAAAATTGTCGCGCCGACAGGATAGTGAGTTGGCCTCACCAGCATTGCAATTATCCACCTCGATTTCGCATATTATGACTCGTCAATTAGTCCAAGCCGATCCTAGTGAAAGCGTTCAAACCATTGCCATGCGAATGACGGAAGCCAGAGTCAGCTCAATATTAATTCTTGAAAATGAGTCCTTGTTGGGGATTGTCACAGATCGCGACCTGAGATCACGTATTTTAGCGTTAGGAGGCTCTGCTCAGGCGGTCGTGTCTGACATTATGACTCACTCGCCCGTCACACTGTCACCGGATGCGTTAGTGATGCAAGCACAAACCTTGATGAGTGAAAGCAACATACATCACCTGCCGATTGTTGAAGAAACGGGCAAAGTGGTTGGCATGCTGACCGCGGCGGATCTATTGCGACATCAAGAATTAAGCCCTCTGTTGTTTATCAACCAAATTCATCGACAAACTTCTGTTGAAAGTTTGGCTCGCATTTGTCAGCAATGGCCAACTTTGATTATCAATCTGATTGTTACAGATATGAAGCCGGCAGACATTGGTAAAGTACTGGCAACTGTGAGTGATAATCTGACAAAGCGCCTGATCGAATTGGCGTTAATGGAATTGGGTAAGGCACCAATGGATTTTCAGTTTTTGGTGTTTGGCTCGCAAGCTCGACAGGATCAATCTTTAGGCAGTGACCAAGATAATGGTTTGATGCTAGAGAGAGAACCAGATAACACGGAAGCCGCTTATTTTTCTGCCTTATCCGAGTTTGTCTGTAAAGGGTTGGCGTCTTGTGGTGTGCGTCTTTGCCCAGGCAACATTATGGCCAGCAACCCTCAGTGGCGTAAAACACAACAAGGTTGGCAGCAAGTATTTGCACAGTGGATTAAAAGTGCCGCCCCCAGTGCGCTACTACATGCCAGTATTTTCTTTGATATTCGTTGTGTGTTTGGTGATGACACCCCGGTAAAGCAATTGATTCAAGGGATGCAAGCCGAGGTCGCGCAAAACAGCATGTTTCTCGCCACACTGACTCGAGCCGCCATAGCGACAAAACCACCATTGGGATTCTTTCGCCATTTTCTATTAGAGTCTTCTGGTGAGCACAAACATCAATTGGATTTGAAGCATCAGGGGTTGGCTTTGATCAATGATCTAGGGCGTTTGTATGGTTTGTCTTGCAAGGTATATCGGGAGTCGACGTTAGAGCGAATAGAGCAGGCCATTCGCGAACAGTTAATCAGCGTTGATACGGCTCGCAACTTGATGGACGCTTGGGATCATTTAAATGGCTTACGGCTTGAAGCACAAAGTCGCCATTGGCAAATATCAGGGACGGCGAGTGCTTATCTTGATCCTAAGAAATTAAGTCCTTTAGAGAGAAAACATTTGAAGACGACCTTTAGCATCATTAGTGATGTACAAGACATTGCTCAGCAACGATTTCTGCGAGGTTACAGCTAAATGTGGTGTCGACTTCTATCTCGCTTTAAACACTGGCAGCAACAACGGCAATCTTTGCTCCGAGCTTGGTCGGATTGGGAGTATATTGTGCTGGATATAGAAACGTCAGGATTGGATGCAAAGCAGGATCATATTGTGAGTTTAGGCTGGGTTTGCATCAAGCAAGGGGTAATTGACTTAGACAGTGCTCGCCACCTGGTATTGGACACAGATGAGGTCGGTGAAAATGTTGGTATTCATATGATTACGGATGCCGATATACAACAATACGGAAAGAAACAAGAAAGTGCGTTACGCTACTTGAGACATTTTCTGCGTGGGCGAATTTTGGTGGTACACCATGCACCACTGGAAATTAGTTTTCTTAAAGCCGCATGGCAGAAGCATCTTTTGCCTTCTTATGGATTAACTTGGCTCGATACCTTGATGCTAGAAAAGGCCAAGGCGAATCGAGCGCAACAGCCCATTCAAGAGGGTGGCTTTCGTTTGAATCATTGTCGGGAACGCTACAGCTTGCCAGATTATCAAGGACACGATGCATTAACCGATGCGCTTGCGACGGCTGAGTTGCTATTGGCACAAATTGCTTACCAAGGGAAAAACTGCCGCTTGTATGACTTGAGTCTGATGGCGGGAGGACGAAGTCGTCTATCGCCTCGTTAAATAAGGCAATAGACGGTTACAAGCTAACCCTGTTTTTGTTTCGCCATTTTTAAGCTGTATTGCGTGAGTAGCTTGGGGCCAACTCCCATCCTTCTAGCTTAGGTTCAGTGCTGAGATGCTTAGGGTTTTCCGACCAATGCAGTAAGTTTAGTTCACCGGAAGTGGACTCAGTGAGAGCGGTGCAATGCTCAACCCAATCTCCATCATTACAATACAAAATGCCTTCTTTCATTTGAAAAGAGGCGAAATGGATATGGCCACAAATGTAGCCATCCACCTTGTGACTTTTTGCGGATTTTAATGCCGCGGTTTCAAAGCGTTCGATGAATTCTTTGGCTTTGCCTATGTGGCTTTTAAGGTAGCCAGCAAGGGACCAATAAGGCAAGCCAAGAAAACGTCGAATGCCATTAATGGATTGATTGAGAGACAGCATTAATCCATGGGCTTTGTCACCTATGGCCAACATCAAAGGACTAATTTTCACCATTTGATCAAACTCGTCGCCATGACTGACATAAAAGCTTCGACCATCGGCAGTGTTATGACGAGCATGCAATTGGATGTCTATTCCTGACAGGGTTTGACCAGCAAACTGACGAAAGAAAGCGTCGTGATTCCCCGGAATGTAAATCACCTTGGTACCGGATTTCGCCATCGCCAAAACTCGTTCCACCACTTGATGATGAGCATCCACAAAATACGCTTTATGGCGCATGGCTTGTAAGTCGATGATGTCGCCCACCAAGTATAAGGTGTCCGTCTCAATGCTTCGTAGGAAGTCCAATAAATGAACTGCCTGACACGCTTTGGTGCCTAAATGCACATCGGAAATGAACACGGATCGAAATTGAGTTTGCATAATCGCCTCCTTAAAAGGGTATTGCCCTGTTAAAGAACAGATTAAAGAGGCTATATGACAGACTTGTGAGTACTTTATGACAGTTAGATCACAATTCTCTCATTGTTTGTTTTGATTCAGTTGCCAGGCGAGGTTGTAAATGAATGTGGTTGCCGCCTGTTTGTTTTGCTTGCTTCTTAGCTTGTGCGGCCAGCTCTGCCACTTGGTGATGATTGCGACAATGAGTTGGGTGTACGACGCCAACAGCGAGGCTTAGGATAGGATGAAAGCGTGTGTCGCCATGGCGACTTTTTGTCCAAACACCTCCTTCTGCTAAGGTTTCTTGAGTGTAAAACCCCCTTACTTTACTCGCGAATTCATCGAGAATATTTTGACATTGTCGCTGCCAGTCTTGATCACCAAAAATTACTACAAAGTCATCCCCACCAATGTGGCCGATGAAATTATTTGGAGCGACTAAATCTTTGATTAAAGAGCCCACTAATTGAATCACGGCATCGCCTTTCGAATAGCCAAAAAAGTCATTAAACGGTTTGAAATCGTTGAGATCAAAATAGGCGACATAAAAGTCATCATGGATTTGTAAGCGACGGCTGACCTCTCGATGAATGGGGACGTTTCCTGGTAGTAATGTTAATGGGTTGGAGTAAGTCGCGTTTTGAATCTTCAGCTCTGTAATACGCTTAAGAAGGTCTTTTAAATGCCCTGTCCCTAAGAACTTGCCATCGCGAACAACTATGATTTCATTGTTAAGGGTATCGGCTTCCTGGTTTGTGACCATAGTAGAAACACTGGCTAAACTGACGTTGCTTTCGACAATGAGAACGTCATTGTTTAACAGATTGGTAACGGGTTTATGTTCATACAAAGCGCGACCATAAGGGGTCGAAAACAGTTCGTGTAACTGGTGACGACGAATGACGCCAATTGGGTGACCGTCTAAGTTTAAAACTGGAATCGTGATTAGACCTGGGTGCTTTTTAAAGCACAAAGAGGCTTCATCTAACAAGATATCTTGCTGCAAACTTGGGGTCGGTCGACAAAGTATTTGTACGGTTTCAGAGTGGTCATTTTGAAACTGAGAGCGACGCTTTGCCTGTTTTACCAAATATGGGTGAGTGCTGAAGGCTGGCGTTTCCGTTGGGCGACCTAAGAAATAGCCTTGTCCTAAGGTGATACCAATGTCGATTAATTGGTCTAGCTCTTGCTGATTTTCAATGCCTTCAGCAATTAAGATGCAGTTCAAACGTTGTGCAATGGTCAGGATAGAGCGCACAAATTCGCGTTTGATTTCATCCTTGTCGATGCCTTGAATAAAATGCTTATCCACTTTGACGATATCGGGTTGTAACTCGGACCACAGCTGTAGACCAGAATAGCCAACCCCTAAATCATCGATGGCTACTTGGAAGCCCATTTTTCGATAGTGTTCAACACTGCTTCTTGGCAAACCATTATGATCGTAAGGATGTTGTTCTGATAACTCGATCACTATGTCTTTTTGGTCTAATCCTAAGTCCTTCAAAATGCCTAATGTCATGCCGGATTGGTGTTCTGGAGAACCCAGTAGGGAAGCACTGACGTTTAAGAATAGTCGGCCTTTAAGGTTAAGTTTGGAGAATTTGCTGATGGCTTTTTCGCGGCACAGTAATTCTAACCGGTGCAATTTCTCTTCTTTTAGTGCCAAGCTAAAGAGCGCATCAGGGGAAAATAATGTGGAGTTTTTAGGGCCGCGAGACAAGGCTTCGTGACCATAGATTTCGCCGTTACTCAAATCATAGATAGGTTGGAAATAAGGCGTGATTAGCCCATTTTTGAGTATCTTTTGCAGTAAGGCAGCTTCGTCTATTTGACTCATCTTCTCTCTAATACATTTGGTATAATAATTAATAGAGAATTTTATGTCACATTTATGACAATTTAATGAATGGCATTGAGGAAATAAAGACGATAATAAGGATGAATTAAAAAAGGTGAGATAGGGGACGAAAAAGTACCAACCTGTTACCGGATCGATTTTTTATTTTAGCCTTCGATCATCGGGAACATTAGGTTAGTCGAGCGACACAAGAACCTAGTGTTGTGAAGCTGATTTTAAAGGACGTGCGATAGTTAGACCTGTGAACAAGGCTTTTACACGAGAAGTCATTTTTTTGATCGCTTGTGCGTAGTAGGCACGACGAAGTTCATACGCTTTTTCAACATAAAAATCAGTGTCTAAGTTACCAAAGGCATCATATTTGTAATCGTTTTTCATAGTGTGTCTCCTGAAATATGGAAGTTTGTTTTTACACTACGAATTATAAAATTTGACCTTCTATTCAGCAAACGATCAATTTTCAGCTAATAAGTTAGAAAAATTCATCAAATAGACATTTGATTGCTTAATACGCGAAACTTGCCCGGTGGCATGCCCGTGGCGCGCTTAAAAAAGCGAGAGAAATAGCCAGGGTCTTTGAAACCTAAATCATAACTGATTTCATCCACTGAACGAGCGGTATAAATTAAGCTGCGTTTGGCTTCAATCAGCAATCTTTCGTGCACCAATTCCAGCACACTTTTACTAAAAGAGGCTTTGCTCAAACGGTTTAAACGGCTGGTGGAAGTCCCAAGTGCCTGAGCATAATCTTGCGTGCTCCAGTGTTCCCGAAAATGGCCTTCTATTAATTCTTTTAGTCTTTGTATGCGACTGCTTTCAGTCACCTCAGCGGCACTTTCAACGCCATTTTTCTGCTTTTGACGGTGTAAAATCAGCAAGATGGCTTTGATCAAATATTCACTCATTAAAGCTCTGTCTTCGCGAATGTATGACGATTCACTCTCCAGTTGCTGAATTAATGGCCATAGCTCTGAAAAGTTATTGCGGTTGCCATTAAAATTAATATGGCAAGCTTGGCTCAGTAAAGGCTTGATGAATCTTGCGGCTTTTTCTTGGTAAGCGTCTTCCAGTAGCGGCTCTGCGATACTAATGACTCGACCGTCAGTATCGGGGGCAAAGTGAAAACTGTGCACTACCCCAGCGGGTACTATGATGGCCCAAGCGCCAAGTAGGTTTTGCTGTTGGTCGTCTAGCTGCACCTTGGCTTGGCCGGATTTTAAAATCAGAATTTGGAACAGTTGTGCATGTCGATGAGGGCTGATTTTCCAGCCAAGATTACTGCTTCTGTCCTCTATGTCTTCGATGTGGAAAAACTCTGGATCATTGATCCAGCTGGATTCCCCATACAAACCAAAGTGCGGGATCTGAGTTTTTTTCATAGGATATTTTTACATTTTTAATTTTTATAGAGTGAGTTTGCTATTGTCTAAACACTGACGTAAAGCCAATAAAAATAAGGCATTCATTCAAATTGTATTTTTTTACTCTATTCCTCAATGATCAAAAAGTACAATTTTTTGATCATATTTCACCTAACCAAGAGAATGTTTGGCTTCTATTATGAAGGTCAAATAGCGCCATCTTTTGAATAAAGGCTCAAAAGCGAGCGCTGAACAAAAACAATAAATGAAGGTGAGAGAACATGAAAACTCAAGTGGCAATCATTGGGGCAGGTCCCTCAGGGCTATTACTGGGGCAGCTTCTTGCAAAGCAAGGCATTGATAACGTTATCATCGAACGTGTGTCTGGCGATTACATATTAGGCCGTATTCGTGCTGGTGTATTAGAGCAAGGCATGGCGGACTTGCTAAGAGAGGCTGGCGTTGGTGAACGAATGGATCGTGAAGGTCAGGTTCATAAAGGCGTTGAATTGGCGTTTAACAATAAGCGCGTGAACATTGAGTTAGAAGAACTCACCGGAGGCAATACTGTTATGGTGTATGGCCAAACGGAAGTGACCCGCGACTTGATGGAGGCTCGAGCTGAGAAAGGTCTAACGACCTATTACGAATCCAGTAATGTGGTATTGCATGATGTGAAATCCGCAAGTCCATACGTTACGTTTGAACAAGATGGCAAAGAGCATCGTTTGGATTGTGATTACATTGCGGGTTGTGATGGTTTTCATGGTGTTTCTCGTCAAACCATTCCTGAGTCGTCTCGCAAAGAGTTTGAGCGAGTATATCCATTTGGTTGGCTTGGTATCTTATCTGACACACCACCGGTGAATGATGAGTTGATCTATTGTAAAACTGACCGTGGTTTTGCCATGACCAGTATGCGTTCAGCGACTCGCTCACGTTACTACATTCAAGTACCACTAACGGACAAGGTAGAAGACTGGAGTGATGACGATTTTTGGACGGAACTTAAGCATCGTTTACCAGATGATGTGGCCGAAAGATTGGTTACCGGTCCAAGTATTGAAAAAAGCATCGCACCTCTGCGTTCTTTTGTGTGTGAGCCAATGCAATATGGTAATTTGTTTCTTGTGGGCGACGCCGCGCACATTGTGCCACCAACCGGTGCGAAAGGCTTGAATTTAGCCGCATCGGATGTAGCCACCCTGAATAAAATCATGACGCGAGTATATAAAGAAGGCGATAAAGAGTGCATCAATCAATACTCTGATATTTGCTTACGTCGAGTCTGGCACGGTGAGCGTTTTTCTTGGTGGATGACTAACATGTTGCATGACTTTAGTGGCGAAGGCAGCAAAGATGCTGAAACCCATGAGCGTTTTATGAGTTCCGAATTGAATTTCTACACAGACACAGAAGAAGGTCGCCGGGTGATTGCTATGCAATACGTTGGTTTACCTTACGAAGATCTCAAATAGTTTGTCTAAAATTGTTTGATGATTTTTAAAACGCTTTCAAAATAAAAAAACGACTCCAAGTGAGTCGTTTTTTTATGCCTGCCAGACGCTTTAATCCAAACGAGTTAGCCAAGTAAACATGGCGCTAATGGCTTGTTTAGACCAATTCATTGTGGCGGTATCCGCTGCTCTTTGTTGGTCTTTAGCAATGCCTCGGGCACTGACTGTCCAAGAAGCCAAGCGAGCATCATTTGGGCCAAATAGAGCGAGACTGCCTTCTTCGAACACATAATAGCGCCCAGACTGTTGTTCGCTGTGTTGGCTTGTATTACTGACTAAACGAAACAGCGCTGGGCTTTTCGGTGTCATACCAAACTCAGATAAGGCACTGGCGAGTGTATTTGCTTGCGGTGTCTGTGATGGGTCCACACCGTAACTCAAAAGTGCTTGGTTCAGTTGCCGTTCAATGCTGATAACCTCATCACTGGCGCGACCAGCTAAGGTGCGTTCAGTCGAATAGAGTTGCAATTCTTCAACATAAGATTGGCGTTGCGCGAAAGCAGGAATCAGTCGCATATAGGTTTGCCAATCCGCTGGCGCGGCGTCTTCACCTAGTGTCGTGGTGAGTGATCCAGCGTTGTCGATAATGCTCAGATCAAGATCGTGAATGGCGCTTTTGAGTCGGCTAACAATGCGCGATCGATCAATCGATTGCAGTACATACACATAGTGACTGCCAGCGTATCTTTCTTCATTGGTGGCTTGCTCTAACTCAATCGGGGCGGTGGCCACTTGCGTGTAAGCGGTTTGTACTTTTGACACTTGCTCTTTGCCATTACTGGAAGAGACTTGAGTATTTTGCGTGTTGATCTGACTGACTTGAGTCGTCAATTGTTGTGCAATTTGCGCATTGCCATTTTGTTCGGCCTGACTAAACGCCAGTGCCAGATTGTCTATTTTAGGTGCGCTGCCAACACCATACAGATGTGTTTGGTTTTGTGGCGGAGAGCTGACCCAGCTTGGTAGTGATTGTTTGTCCTTCGAAGCTTGATTGAAACTGCTAAAGCACCCCGAAAGACTGGCCGCCAAGCCAGTCATAATGAGCCATTTAATGACCGAGTGTATCGCCATTAGAAGAAGCCTTTGTCAGCCAACTTTTTGATTTTCTTTTGACCATTCCATACTTCGCGGTTTGTGGTCATATTGATCAGTTTAAGATCTACTTGATAGAAGCTGACACGTTGGTCACCATTGGAATCCACAATCGAGTTGATGGTACCAGAGAGGGCAAAGCCCGCACCTTGCTCTAGGCCAAACTCGGCGGCTGTTCCAGAAGCCGCGTTGAGCTCTTGATCCTCGCGCTCGCTGCGAACATCGTCACGTTCTGCACCAGAGACCACAAAATCAACCTTGCCTGAGCGAATGAGACTGCGTTTGATATCATTAATAAAGGTATCAACCGGAATGTGTTCGGAGGATTTATTACGGATGGATTGAACGATAACAGTAGGGTTGCCTTTCTGGTTGAAATTGAAATCTCGGAACCAAGGGAAGGTCAACATGTCGGTCATCATTTCTTCTGCGACAAGACGAGAGTCTGTGTCGTTCCAGCGATCTGACAAGGCCACTTCTTCGTTATCGCCCAAGCGTTTAACACTGCCGCTTGAGCAGGCCGTAAGTAGCAATGCCATGAATAGGGTAAACAGAGTGCGACAGGAGAAAGCATTCCATGTCATTGATGTCATTTGATGAATTTTCATAGTCTTTTCCTTACATCACCTTAATAGGAGCTTAGTGAATCCGCTCTGGTTAGTTTAATCCATTTAATATGGGTTGCGTAGATTCCATACTTTTATTTTGTTGGCTTCCAATGAGATCTCGCCAAGCGAAAAGTCTTTGCCATTGGTCTGGTAGGTCGGTTGATATTCCCCCGCTTGTAGTGGGATTCGTGTCAAGCGAACTTGTGCTGGTAGCGTTAACCAATTTCGAGTGTCGGCTGCCGATGTGGCTAAAACGGACACTTGACCAATAAAATTGAGTAACATAGCCGCGCCTTCGTCTTTTACTTCGGATGTGATACGAAACGCCAGCCAGCTGCGAATAAACTCACGAATCATACTTTCGTATATGTCCCTTTGGGCATTCGCAAGTTGCTCTTGAAAAGCGATGTCGGCTAAGGACGTCATGCGCAAACTGCCACTTTTTTCCGCTTGGTTTGAGACGGTTAAGTGAGTTTGATGTTGATCCAGAGTAAAGCGACGATAGTAGGGGACTGTCACCCGAATGCTTTGCTGTGTGAGTAAGGTATCAATATTAGATTGTTGCAGTTGTTGCCAGATTCCTGAGCCAAGAATGACGCGCTTGGTAAAGATGCCTGAAAAGGCCCCCCAAGCCCCGCCGGTTTTGTAATTGGCAATCATATTCAGCGGATTAATGTCGGCATACACCATAGTAAACCAACGGAAAGCATCGTTGTCTTCCATTCGTCCACCACCATGCAATGGCTCCAGTACCAAAGAGTATGACTGAGGTTCGGCGTATAGGATGAGTGACATCTCACTTTTATCGGGTACGAAGCCTTGATGTTCGAGCACCACGAGTTCAGCGCTGTTTTGCTGGTAGGTTTGCAGTGTTTTCTGCATGTCGGGAGACAATTTGTCTTGGCTGGTTCGCGCTATTTCAGTTGCGTCGAAGCCCGTCTTTTGCATCATACGGATGGTATCTAACCAAGCTCGTTCCGCGGTGACGGACGGTAAATTATATTGTTTGGCATAGCCATCTTGATACAACTCAGCGGCTTTTTGATAGCTGATACGAGCATCATCGTATTCGCCGCTAATTTCGTATTGCAGCCCTTCCATGTATCGTGCCCAAGCATCGTCACGATACAGAAATTTATCTCGGTCTAAACGACCAGTGTAAAAACGACTTAACCAAGAGATGGCTTTTTCATAGAAGGCTTGATCTTTTTTAGCATCGAGAGCTTCATAACTTGGTGTTTGGGCGCGAATTTCATTCAGTTTGATGTCAATGCGACGCGCCTCAACTAAGGCAGAATCCAATAGTTGTCGTTGTTTTGATCGCGTGTCCGCTTGCTCGGCCAGTGCAAGGTAGTTAAGCGATTTTAAATAGCTAATGTAAACCCGTTCGACTCCCGAACCACGGTAATTACTTTGGCGTGGATTGGAGATCAACGCCCAAGAGCGGTTCGATAAGCTTTCTTCAAGGAAGGTGTCACTCAGTCTTTCGGCTTTTTCGAGCAGTTCATTACTGCGTTCAAAGTCGCCTTGGTTTTGCGCTAAACTGCCGATCTCCATATAGTAGAGTAACTGGTCTTGTGAACTGTTCAGAGCATCAGTGAGATTGTTTTCGGCGGCTTTCCATTCTCCCTGCTTGGCAAGAGATAATCCAGCCTCTATGTCTTCTCTGTAAGTAGCACAGCCAGATAATAAGGTGATGACGATTAAACAGATAAAGCAAGATAACGTCTTTTTCACTCTACATCCCTTTTTCCAGAAACTGATTTACCACCAACAGCCCAAATAGAGCGAAACAAGCTAAATACAGCAGTAGCCAACGGGCTTTAAGACAATATGGGCAAGGTTTCTTTTTCTTTCTCATCACAGCTTCCATTTGAGATATTGATCAGATTTTCTGAGCCTAAGGCTTTCTTATGCTATAAAAAAAGGAGGCTCATGGCCTCCTTTTTTTACACGAACTTTAATCAAGTTCAAATGCGTTTATTACTGAGCGGTTTCACCTTGCTGCTTCTGTAGGCTTTCAACATACAGAGCATCAAAATTGATTGGTGCTAGCATGATGGCAGGGAAGCTACCTTTTACGACCATTGCATCGATGTTTTCACGAGCGTATGGGAAAAGTGTGGCAGGGCAAAAAGCGCCAAGAGCGTGATGTAATTGTTGCTCATCTAGTCCAGAAATCACAAATAGACCACCTTGTTGAACTTGAACTAGGTAACCTGTTTCGCCGTTGTTTTTCACCGTCACTGTGATTTCTAGTACCACTTCGTAGACATTCTCACCAACTTGACGACTTTTAGTGTTTAATTCTAAGCCGACTTCTGGTTTCCATTCTTCTTGGAAAATCATTGGTGCGCGAGGTGATTCGTAAGAGATGTCTTTCAAAAATACACGTTGTAAAGACAGTTGTGGAGTTTGTGCTTCTTGAGTTGCCGCTGTATCAGACATGCTTGTTCCTTGTTTAAATCATTTCACGTTATTATTTGGTTTAGTATTGCTTGCGTTTTAAAACGTGTGCTATTGGGACAGCAACGCGTCTAGTTCTTGCTCACGTTCAAGGGCGAACAGATCATCGCAGCCGCCAATGTGTTGGTCACCAATCCAGATTTGCGGGACAGTGTGACGGCCACTTTTTTCCATCATCTCTTGTCGTAGGGCACGCTCGCCATCGACACAGATTTCATTAACCGCCACGTCTTTAGTGTTTAAAAGCTGTTTTGCTCGGACACAAAATGGGCAGTAATCACTCGAATAGATAGTCACAGTGGCCATGATATTACATTAACCTTTTATTAATGGCAGGTTAGACGATTGCCACTCAGCAATGCCGCCTTGCATCTTATAAACCTTGCTATAACCTTGTTTTTTAAGGTCTTTAGCGCTAGCGCCAGCCGTAACTCCTGACTTGCACACCAAGATAATGGGGGCATCTTTGTGTTTCTCAAGACGGTGTAAGTTGTCTTTCATTTTCGTTGCTGGAATGCTTAATGCGCCAGTGATGTGGCCGGCATTGAATTCTTTCTCAGTACGAATGTCGACAACAACGGCTTCCTCATTATTCATCAAAGTGGTGGCTACCGCAGGTGTTACGCCTTGTGCGCCGCCTTTTTGCTCAACAAAAATCAAGGTAATCAGGATAGCGAAAAAAACCGCGACCATTTCCCAGTGGTTGATCGAAAATTCAATAAGTTGATTCATCATAATAGTAAAGCCCATGTTTAAACTGCGAGCATTATACACGGCAAGATGAATCGGTACATACTCTCATGAGCCTTGAAAGGAGCAAATGGGGTGATTGCTGAACAGGCACGAAAATCATCATGTCATTTTGAGCCTGTTTTTGAAGGTGCACTCATAGAAATGGATGGGCTGAAAGGTCACTGAGCATTGGTGGAATCAAAAATTTTATCGGCATTGCCCTCGATAAAACTGTCGAATATCTGACCGTCAGGCATTTTGTGACGCTCTGCAAATTCATAGAAGCAGCTTGGAATGAGGCTCCGTTGTTGATCGGCGAACAGGTAATCTATTTTATCGGCCATGGTTGAAGATTGCTCTAAATAGGATTCAGGAGAGCCTTTAATTAAACCGCCGACGTCATTCAATACATAGCCTTGGTCGATTAACGCCTGGTTAACCGCGGCAATATTAGGGAATGTGGTGAGATGATTAATGCTGACGGTAAAGTGATTGGCTTGCAATCCCATGGTGGTTAACCAAGCGGCATATTCACTGTGTTTGGCTAAGGTTAAGTAGTCTGCATGCGTAGGCGTGGACCATAATAAACCGGCATAAAAAATACTTGGATCATGAACTGCATCGGTAGGAATTTGAGCCACATAACGACCAATGATGTCTTGGCAATCTTGAGGTAGCTCGTCCACTAATAATTCTGAGAGAAAAATTTTAGGGGCTTTCGAATCGTCTGTATGGCGGTAACAACGAGCCTTTAGATGTTTGTTTTCAAAACGAAATGCGCCATAAGCCTGATAGCCAAGAGCGATTAATTGTGGCTCAAGCTTTTCCAGTGAAATGGGCGAATTATTAAAGGTACGAAAAGCCACGTGATCGTTGATCACTTGCTCTCCATACTCTTTAAAGAGAGTTTGAATGCTCAGTGCTTGCGGAGTGACTTGTGTGTACTTTTGCCATAAAGCAGTGAAAAAATCCTGATAGGTCATGGTGTTGCTCCTAATGAATTGTCTTTGCATTACTCTACTGCATCACTAAGGGCTTCGACAAAAGCTAAAAAAGCATCTGATGATGAAGAAAAGTTGTGCGAACTAAAACCAGATTAAGTGGCTTTATTTTGCACGCAGAACGCTTTCTTTTGCTCTGGTTGGAACGAATAGCTGTTGTTTCGCCGTTAATATGGTGTTGATCAAATGCGCTGGAAAGCTTCGGGATTTCTGATGTGCTAATCCAACCACGCGTTTCAATTTGACGTCATTTAAGGGCCTGAGACATAAGTCTTTTCGACCTCGGGATGAATGCTCAGGAATCAGTGAAATACCCAGTCCAGCGGCAACCAGATCCAAGGCGTATTCCTCGGTTTTCACTTGCGCTCTCACATCAGTGGTGAGCTCTTGTTTTTGCATTAGATAGTGCCACGATTCGAAAATGTCACAAGGTGTGCGAGAGATAAAAGGCTGTTTGTCGATTTGTTTAATGGATAGGGAAGGGAAGTCGGATAGCCAATGGTCGAGTGGCATGGCGATGACATAATCGTCTTCCCATAAAGGGTAAAACACGTCTTCTTCAGTAGTATAACGATGACAAGTAAATCGTAGATCGGCACTTTCCGATTCGTCGACCAGTTTTAATGTGAGTCCAGAGACTTCATCCAGCATGGTTTTAATCACTTGGCTTATCAAAGCGCCGGATAAAAATGGCGCAAGAGAAATAGACAAGGTAAGCGGTGCCGGCGTTTGACGAAATAGCTGACGCATGCTGCTCATGTCATTCACCATTTTACAGGCATGGGGATACAATTGCGTCCCGCTATCGGTTGCTGATACGCCTTTTGAGTGTCGTACAAAGAGCTTGGTGCCTAGGTCTTCTTCTAATTGGCTCACAGTATTCGAAATTGATGGTTGAGCCACAAAACAGCGTTTGGCGGCGGCACTTAGGCTGCCTTCCTCATACACGGCAATGAAATAACGCAAAGATCGAATGTCCATTAGAACCTCAATGACAAAATGAGTCTTCAATATACCGATAGGTTTTAGGTGGTGCTATAGGAAAAAACTAGACCACCAGCAGAAAAAGCATATTTCTCATTTCTATCTTGGCTGGGATAAGGTGAAAGCATCTTTCGAATTGACCTATATAAAGAGGCAAAATATGTCACAGACTTGCTTAGAAATGTTGGGTATTAACAAGCTAAAAGAGGGCGATACTTACTATAGTGTGATGACTGGGAACACAATGTCATTAGGCCATGGTGCCGCTTTTTCTGCCAACAGTCCAATTGATGGGGCCGTTCTATCCAGCTTTTTGAATGCCACGCCAGAGCAATTAGATGAGGTTAGCGCCGAATTGAAAGCGGCATTTAAAGCCTTACGTACTATTCCTGCGCCGCGTCGTGGTGAGCTTGTTCGTCGTATTGGTGAAGAAGCTCGTAAGTATAAACACGAATTGGCACAAGTGATTTCGCTGGAAGCAGGCAAAATTATGGCAGAGGCGTTGGGTGAAGTGCAGGAATGGATTGATGTGTGTGATTTTGCCGTCGGTCAGTCACGAATGCTGCATGGTTTGTCTATTGTCTCTGAACGCCCTGGCCACCGTATGATGGAACAATGGCAGCCACTGGGCCCAGTGGCGGTGATTACGGCGTTTAATTTCCCTATGGCGGTTTGGTCTTGGAATGCTATGTTAGGTCTCATTTGTGGTGATCCAATCTTGCTCAAGCCGTCTGAAAAAGCGCCACTCTGTGCTTTAGCCATGTATCAAATTGCGCAAAATGTGTTGGCGGATATGCCTGACATACCCAAAGCCTCTGTCTCTGTGATGATTGGTGATCGTGATCTTGGTGAAGCCATTGCCGCGAGTGAGACCTTTCCTCTTGTGTCAGCGACAGGTTCGACTGCAATGGGACGAGCAGTGGCTCAAACGGTGGCAGCGCGTTTAGGTCGCTCATTGCTCGAATTAGGCGGTAACAATGCCATGATTGTCTCAGACACAGCGGATTTGGATTTGGCATTACGCGCCATTGTGTTTTCCGCAGCAGGCACAGCAGGACAGCGTTGTACGACGTTGCGACGTTTGATTTGTCATGACGACATTGTGGACAGCTTGGTGTCTCGTTTGGAGAAATCCTATTCGTCTTTGCCGATTGGCAACCCTTTGACAGAGGGAACTCTGGTCGGACCATTGATTGATGCGGGAAGTTATCAGCGGATGCAGGCGGCTCTAGAATCTGCGAAGCAGCAAGGCGGCGAAATGGTGTGTGGTGGTGAACGTGTTACCGAAGGCGTACCTCAAGGTGGCTATTATGTAAAACCAGCTATTGTACGCATTGCTCATGACGCGCCGATTGTGCACGAAGAAACCTTCGCGCCTATTTTATATGTTTTAACTTACACAGATTTTGCGGAGGCCGTGGAGATCCAAAATGAAGTACCGCAGGGCTTATCGTCTGCAGTCTTCACTGAGAGCATGCGCGAAGCCGAATTCTTTATGTCGCCAGCGGGTTCTGACTGTGGTATCGCCAATGTCAATATTGGTACTTCTGGTGCTGAGATCGGTGGTGCATTTGGCGGCGAAAAAGACACAGGTGGTGGTCGTGAATCCGGTTCTGATGCTTGGCGAAATTACATGCGCCGTACGACGAATACGGTGAATTATGGTGGCGACTTGCCGTTAGCGCAAGGGATTGTCTTTGAGTAAGTTTGGCTTGGCTTAGTGAGGGTGTGTAGATGATGGAATCCCCTTGTCAGTCTCTTTGGCGAGCGAGTGCGACAGACGCCCCCCAGCTGAGTGCTTTAAAAGGATCGCATCAGGTTGATCTAGTGATTGTTGGGGCTGGTTTTACTGGGCTGTCAACAGCACTGCATTTAGCCAAAGAGGGCATGTCAGTCTTGTTATTGGAAGCCGATGAGCTCGGCTATGGTGGTTCAGGTCGGAATGTGGGCCTAGTCAATGCTGGGGTTTGGTTAGAGCCTGACTTATTGGATAAGCAGCTTGGTGTTGAGGCGGGAAGGCGAATGTATGATGCCCTTGCGGTGGCACCAGACTCTGTTTTTCAACTCATTGAAGAATATGGCATTGAGTGTGAGGCGACTCGAAATGGCACCTTGCACGCGGGCGTTGGTCAGGCAGGCTTGGCGCAATTAGAGCGTCGTTTTGCGCAATTAAAGTTGCGTGGTGCACCAGTGAGTTTATTGTCTGCCGAGCAAGCTCAAGCTCGCATTGGCTCAGACAAGTTTAATGGGGCTTTGTTTGATCCAAGAGCGGGGACCATTCAGCCCTTGTCTTATGTTCGGGGACTTGCCAAAGCGGCCTTAAAAGAAGGGGCGAAATTGTTTGAGTATTCACCTGTAACCAGTTTGACGTCTTCACAGGGAAATTGGTTAGTCAAAACGCCTCTTGGAGAAGTGACGGCCAGTAAGGTGATTTTAGCCACCAATGCTTATTGCCAATATGGTGTGGCAAATCAGTCGAGTAAATTTGTCCCCATTGCTTACTCTCAATTAGCGAGTCAGCCATTAACCTCATCTCAGCTTGCTAAGATATTGCCAAACAAAGAAGGGGTTTGGGACACCTGCACTGTGATGAGTTCTTTTCGTTTAGACCAACATGGGCGGTTGATTTTTGGCGGCATGGGAGCAGAAGGGCGAGTCTTGTCAAATTGGGCATCACAACGCGTAAGAGAGCTTTTTCCGTCGCTCGGTAAATTAACTTGGGAGTATAGTTGGACAGGGAAAATTGCGTACAGTGCGGATCATTTACCTCATTGTCAGCAGCTTAAGGAAGGTTTGTTGAGTATTTCGGGTTACAGTGGCCGTGGTATTGGTCCTGGCACTGTGATGGGGATGGAGTTAGCACAATGGATAACAGGGCAGCGAGAAGCGTTATCTGTGCCCATGACAAAGCTAAAAGACATTCCATTTCGTGAGATACAACGTATTTTTTACGAGTTAGGAGCACAAACTTATCATTTGGGGCAGCAAACTCATGCCTTACGTTAGCGAAAAAATGCGCATCTTTTTGGTGCGATTTTACGCGTTATTTGCTTTTTACTGGTTGGGAATTATCACGTTATAGGATACAGTGGTTGGCTTATGTTTTTAGCTAATGAGTAGCGCCTAGCATGCGTCGTTATATCCCATCCTCCACAGCTTTGAAGTGTTTCGAAGCTTCGGTTAGACATTTAAGCTTTACCAAGGCTGCAGAAGAGTTGCATCTAACTCAAAGTGCCGTAAGTCGTCAGATTCGTAATCTTGAAGAATTTCTTTCTCGTGACCTTTTTATTCGTCTTAATAAGCGCTTGGTACTGACGGGAACAGGGGCCGCTTATTATAAAGAAGTGGTGCCCTTGCTGGATCGAATGGAAAACGCATCCTTGCGAATGCTGCATCGTGAAGATGAAAAAACCACTCTGACCTTGTCGGCTTTGCCTACCCTGGCTTCATACTGGCTAATGCCATTACTGGCTGAGTTTCAGCGTCTTCACCCACAATTCCAAATCAAAGTTCGTTCATTAGACGATGCCGCTAAAATCGATCCAGATGCTGTGGATGTGATCTTGCATTACGGTGGCGATCATTGGCCAAGAGCGGTGTCCCATCAGTTGCTGAGGGAAGATGTTTTAGCTGTGTGTTCACCGCTTTTGTTAGAAAGGGTAGACGCGAGTAAGTCTGCTTGGCAAGTGGGGGATGTGACTCAGTTTCCTTTTTTGCATTTGTCGTCGAGAATTAATGCTTGGCCAGATTGGATGGTGTCGCAAGGTTTAGCAAGTGGTTCATTTGCCGGTGCTTCGTTCGCGCATTTTCATATGTTGTTAGAGGCGGCGAAGAACAGTATGGGGGTTGCTATTTTACCCTGTATTTTAGCGGACAAAAGTCTTGCTAGTGGTGAATTGGTGGCACCGTTTGGTGGGCCTGTGGCCACACCGCATGAATACCTTCTGTCGTACCCAGTTGATAAGGCCGATCTGGAGCAAGTGGTGGTATTTCGTGATTGGCTTTTAGCTGTCCTAGACCACCATAAACAAAATTAATGACCTGAATAGATTGGGCAGTCTGTAACAAAATTACAAGCCTGTGATAGTATCAAATAATAATCATGATCAATTTACGGGATAGATTACCATGAACAAAAAAACCACTGCCCTTTTCATCCTTGATGGTTGGGGCTACAGCGAAACCTCTAAATCCAACGCGATTGAGGCGGCAAACACACCGAATTGGGATAAGCTTTGGGCGAACTACCCTCATACTTTGATCAAAACATCTGGCTTGGCAGTGGGGTTACCTGACGGTCAAATGGGCAACTCAGAAGTCGGCCACATGAACTTAGGAGCCGGTCGAGTGGTGTATCAAAACTTCACCCGCATTGGTAAAGCGATTGAAGACGGTTCATTCTTCGACAATTCGGCTTTGGTGAATGCGGTAGATAAAGCCGTCGCAGCCGGAAAAGCCGTTCATATTTTAGGCTTGTTATCGGACGGTGGTGTACACAGTCATCATGAGCAAATTATGGCTATGTGTGAGTTAGCGGCGAAGCGTGGAGCGAAAGCCATTTATGTACACGGATTTACCGATGGTCGCGATACTCCGCCTCGTTCTGCACAAACGCCAGTCGCAGAACTTGAGAGTAAGCTGGTTGAATTGGGGGTTGGTAAAATCGCGACCTTGACCGGGCGTTATTATGCCATGGACCGAGACAATCGCTGGGAGCGAGTTCAAACCGCTTATGATGCCATTGTATTAGGCAAAGGCGAGTTTCAAGCCGAGACGGCTGAGCAAGCTGTTCAGGCCGCTTATGAACGTGACGAAAATGATGAGTTTGTGAAAGCATCTGTGATTGGTGACGCGGTTAAGGTGGAAGATGGCGATGCCATTGTGTTTGCTAACTTCCGTCCAGATCGTGCTCGTCAATTGACGCGAGCATTCACTGACGCTGGCTTTGATGGTTTCGAGCGTAAAGTTGTGCCCAATCTGTCTGCTTTCGTGACCTTTACAGAATACGCGTCTGATATTGCTGCGGATGTGGCTTTTCCACCTGAGTCATTGAAAAATACCTTAGGTGAAGTCTTGGCGAACCAAGGTAAGAAGCAATTGCGCATTGCGGAAACAGAAAAGTACGCACACGTGACTTTCTTCTTTAATGGCGGTGAAGAGGCCTTGTTCGACGGTGAAGAGCGTGAATTGATTCCATCGCCTAATGTAGCGACCTACGATTTACAACCAGAGATGAGTGCGCCGGAAGTCACCGATAAGCTGGTGGAAGTGATCGAAGCGGGCAAATACGACACCATTATTTGTAACTTCGCAAACGGTGACATGGTTGGACACAGTGGCATTTTCGAAGCGGCGGTGAAAGCGGTGGAAGCGGTGGATGCATGTCTTGGTCGAATTATGGCGGCATTAGAGGTGAATGGTGGCCAATGTTTGATTACGGCGGACCATGGTAACGTTGAGCAAATGCTAAGCGATGATGGTTCTCAGCCTCTTACCTCACATACAAACGGCCCTGTGCCTTTAGTGTTGTACTCACCGAGCCAAGGCTTGGGGCTGAACCAAGGTTCTTTGTGCGATCTTGCGCCGACCTTGTTGGATATGATGGGCATGGAGATTCCTAGTGAAATGACAGGCGTTAGTATCTTAACGCGTTCATGAGGTCATAATGATAGGCTTTATACGTTCTTTTCTGTTGTGCTTTATCCTACTGCCAAGTGTGAGCTTGGCGGTGGGAGAACCACAAACGCCAGAGGAAGCAAAACAGCAGATTCAGGCTTTGCAAAAAGATTTGAAAAAGCTCAATACTTGGCTGAAAGAAATCAAATCAGAACGTTCGGATGTTGAAAAGCAACTTGAAGGAAAAGAGAAAGACATTCAAGAGTTATTGAAGAAGATTCAAAGCATTCAAGACAGCTTAAAAAAGGGTGAGCAGCAGCTGAGCGAGTTGAGGGTTCAGCAGCGGTCACTGCAATTAAGCATCCAACAACAGAACGATCAAATAGCCGCCCAATTAAGGGCGGTTTATCGTTCAGGCAAAGAAGAAAGTATTAAACTCTTTTTAAACGGCAATAATTCGGAAGATGCGCAGCGTTTGGTGCAATATAACCGCTACTTCTCGAATGCCCGACAGTCATTGATTAATGGCTTTATCACTGAAGTTAATGACCTAAATTTGGTGGAAAAAAGCATTCGCAGTCATCGTGCTCAACAAGCGCGAGAAGACGTTGAATTGAGATCACAACGTAAAAGCCTGCTTTCTCAGCAGTCGCAGCGACGAACCTTGTTAGCGAAACTGGACAGTGACCTTGCCAAAGGGGGTCAAAAAGCCAATCAATTGAAACAGGACCAGCAAAACTTACAGGCTTTATTGCAGCAACTGGAAGAAGCCTTAGCCGATATTCAAATTCCCGATCCTGAAGTGCCTTTTTCTTCTCTCCGTGGCCAGCTGGTCAATCCGTTAAAGCGGATGGCAAAACTGCCTTCTGGTGGTATTGATTTAGGGGGGGTGACACTGAAAGCTCAAGAGGGCGAACCTGTGCGAGCTATTTCACAAGGTCGAGTGGTGTTTGCGGATTGGATGCGCGGCTTTGGTTTTTTGCTGATTTTGGACCATGGCGACGGTTATATGTCTATGTATGGTTATAATCAAAGTTTACTAAAAGAAGTTGGCGAATGGGTTGGTGCTAATGATATTGTAGCCATGGCAGGCAGTACAGGCGGTCGTCCTGATAGCGCCTTATTTTTTGCGATACGACACAATGGTGCGCCGCTGAACCCATTGTCTTGGGTGTCAGGTTAGAGAACAGTTTATAGGAATGAATATGGTCAATTTTCTGCGTTATGGCATCTTGGTATGTTTGTTGTCGAGTATCATGCCCGTTGCTTTTGCTGTCGACGCGAACCAGGATTCTGTTTTACCCACAGCGGAAATCCAATCCTTCGTTGAAACCTTTGAAACCATTCGCGAAGGCTATGTTGAAGTTCTGTCGGATGAGGAGATTCTTCATAAGGCCTTAAAAGGCATGGCGGCAGGTCTTGATCCGCATTCTGAGTATTTCACCAGAACTGAGTTAGTGGCATTTAATGAACTGACGTCAGGCAATTATGCCGGCATTGGTGTCGAAGTTGAGATGAAAGACAAGCGTCTCACCGTGGTCACGCCAATTGATGGCTCTGCAGCATCTGAAGCGGGGATTCTACCGGGCGATGTGATCGTACGCATTAATAAGACACTGATCACAGATTTAGGGATGCAGGACATCATTACCTTAATGCGAGGAGAGGTTGGCACTAAGGTCAGTTTAGACATTGAGCGTAATGGTGAGATTCAACCGTTTGAGTTGACTCGCCGTTTGGTTGAAGATGCCAGTGTTTCTTACAAATGGTTGGAAGGTGCAATCGCGTATTTCCGTATCAGTCAGTTCCAAGGTGATACGGCTGATGAGTTCAATAAGGCCATCAAAAAATTGCAAGCAGAGAAAAGCATTCAAGGGGTCGTATTGGACTTGCGAAATAACCCAGGTGGCGTATTACAAAGTGCCGTTGGTGTGGTGGATGCCTTTATTAATTCCGGCATGATTGTCTATACCGACGGACGTCATGAAATGTCTAAAAGTCAGTATGTTGCGAGTAGCCGCACCACCTTATTTGAGAAAGAGCCTTTGGTGGTATTGGTCAATGAAGGTTCGGCTTCGGCATCGGAGATTGTTGCAGGAGCTTTGCAAGATCATCGGCGAGCGGTGATATTAGGGACGGAAACCTTTGGTAAAGGGTCTGTTCAAACCGTGGTACCACTCTCTAATGGCGATGCTGTGAAGTTAACCACGGCCTTGTATTACACGCCAAATGGTCGCTCTATCCAGGCCCAAGGCATTCAGCCAGACTTAGTGGTGCCGCAAGCCAGTTTAAGTTTTGATGAGGGCCAGTTTTTTGTGAAAGAGGCTGAGTTAAAAGGTCATCTTGGCAATGGCACAGGTGGTGAAGAGCGAACCAGTGCCGATGTCGTAACCGGCATTGGAGAACTGGCTAAAACCGATTTCCAATTATTCCAAGCTGTGACTTTGCTAAAGACGCTTCCTAAACTGATTCAATAGTTGTGATGTATCCCGTGAAAACCTACCTAACGGACGCCAGTGTTAAACTGGCGTCTTTGATTATATTTTTTGTCTGTAGTAATACATTGTTTTTGTCGGCTGCTTGGGCTGCGGATGACTATGTTACCTTGGAGCGGCCTTCTAAAACGGAAGATGTTTTCGATTTAAGTGAGTATTTGGCCCTACCAGAACAAAAAATGCCGAAAGAGCCTGAATGGCTTGGTCCTATTTTACCTGTGACACCCACGCCAAAAACGCTTGAAAATACTTATCCAATCATTGATTCAGAACACACATGGAAACCTATTGTTGCGCCTATCTTACTCCCTCCTGAGTCAGCACAACCAATCTTGCCTAAGCCGGATGAGACACCCTTAAATGAGGAAAACTCGATGGCGAAAAAAGGCTTTATGGACGATCACCCCAAACCACCTAAGATCGCTATTTTAATTGATGATTTAGGCTATAACCGTCGTGGTATGGAAGCGTCTTTGGCTTTGCCGATGGAAGTGGCTTTGGCCATCTTACCTGAGACACCTTATGCCCATCAGACAGCGGTCCGGGCGCAAGCGCAATCACGTATGACGTTATTGCACGCGCCGATGGAAAACCAAAGAGAATTAAAACTTGGTCCTGGTGGGCTCTATGCCAAGATGTCAGAACAAGAATTGAAAGCGGTGCTTATTAAGGATCTTGAAGGCCTTCCTGGAATTCAGGGCGCTAATAATCACATGGGCAGCTTACTTACCACTAAGACAGAATCAATGAAATGGGTGATGGAGGTGCTAAAAGCGCGTTCGCTCTTTTTTATTGACAGTTTAACCAGTCCAGACAGTGTGGCTGAAAAAACGGCGCAAGAGTATGGTTTGAGGACAGTCCGTCGAGATGTGTTTCTGGATAATATTCGAACAGAACAAGCCATAGACAGACAATTCTCTCGTTTACTAAAACTGGCTCGTCGCCATGGTAGTGCTTTAGCAATTGGTCACCCATACCCAGAAACCATGTCTTATTTACAGAAAAGGTTAGTTGATTTGGGGCGAGATGGTGTGCGTTTAGTGGTGCTTTCAGAGCTGCTTAAAGCCCCCCAATCCTCTATGAAAGCGAAAAAATAGTATAGCCAGACTTTTTTGATATAAAGATCAGACTTTTTTGCAATTTTTTCCGAACGCTTTGTACTAAATTATAAGGAGGGCATTGGTTTTTTTAACCACAGCGCCTAACATTCTCCCTTATTGCCTTCATGCCATGGTTTTACGTGGTGAGAAGGTTTTCTCTCGCCAGTTAAAAATTCTGAAATCCCCTCTTCTGCTGGTGAATTATTCTTGCTTATTCTCTTTTTGTAGTGGAATGCTTCCTTTTTGTTGTAAATAGCAGTGCACCACTATTGACCAAACTTTAAACAACTATTAAGGTGTAGCCTTATTCTAGTGCACATTTCTTGAATAATTGCATTGTCGTTTCCTTTATCAATACTAGGTTTAGGGGTTGGTATTGATTGGAACGCTTCTTGCTTTTGGATAATAACGATAAAACACAAAACGAGTAGAGGCTTTTCTTATGTCAAATGCGGTAATTAGAAAAACATTGATATCTCTTGCTGTCGCTGGTTCAGTAACACTGGCACATGCGGACGTGGTCATCGGCGTTGCAGGTCCTCATACTGGAGCTTATGCAGCATTTGGTGCTCAGCTATGGAATGGTGCTTCCGCGGCCGCGAAAGCGATTAATGATGCTGGCGGTATCGATGGTGAAATGATTAAACTGGTAAAAGCAGATGATGCTTGTGAACCTAAGCAGGCTGTTTCTGTTGCCAACCGTTTGGTGGATTCTGATGAAGCCGTCGCTGTGGTTGGTCACTTCTGTTCTTCTTCTTCAATCCCAGCTTCTAATATTTATGAAGAAGCGGGTGTATTACAGGTAACCCCTGCATCGACTAACCCAGGATACACGGATCGAGGATTGCCAAATGTTTTCCGTGTCTGTGGTCGTGATGACCAGCAAGGCGATGTTGCTGCTAGCTATATTGTGGATACCCTAGGCGCTAAAAATGTCGCCGTCATTCATGATAAAGACACCTATGGTAAAGGCTTGGCCGATGCCATGAAATCGACTTTGAATGCTTATGGCGTGAAAGAAGTGCTGTATGAAGGTCTGACCCGTGGTGAAAAAGACTTTAACGCCCTAGTAACCAAAATCCGTTCAGTTGATGCCGACGTTGTTTACTTTGGTGGTTTGCATTCAGAAGCTGGTCCTTTTGTTCGCCAATTGCGTGAGCAAGGTTCAAAAGCCATCTTCATCTCAGGTGATGGTATCGTGTCGGACGAATTTGTATCGGTTGCGGGTTCTCCTAAGTATGTCGATGGTGTCTTGATGACCTTCGGTGCGGATCCAACCAGTTATGCTGCTGGTAAAGAAGTCGTTAATCAATTCCGTGCAGATGGTATTGAACCAGAAGGTTACGTGATGTACTCCTATGCTGCGATGCAAGTTGTAGCAGAAGCGCTTAAACAAACCGATCTGGATCCTGTCAAAGCAGCTGACTGGCTACACGGTCATAAAGTTGAGACGGTTATGGGAACCAAATCTTTTGATGAAAAAGGCGACTTGCTAGTGTCTGACTACGTTATGTACGAGTGGGATGACAAAGGCAAATACAGCATGTTAGACATGTAATTTACTGCTCTCTAAAAATCATGGGCTGGCTGAACATCGCTGGCCCATGTGCCTTTCTGTTTATGTTCCCAAGAGGTTTTTGATGGATATCATTCTCCAGCAATTGGTTAACGGGCTTTCCCTTGGCTCAGTGTATGGGCTTATTGCGATTGGGTACACCATGGTCTATGGGATCATTGGTATGATCAACTTCGCCCACGGCGATGTTTACATGGTGTCCGCTTATGTCACGGCAATTGCCATTG